>DATJEH010000070.1:0-25368 GCA_035496875.1 Terriglobales bacterium
TCGGTCTGGTTCCAGTTGCACTTCTCCAGCATCTCCACGATGATGCGGCGCTCGCAGTCTTCGACGATGTCGAAGAGCGAGGCGTCAGGCCGGTGCTCCAGCACGGGCAGGCTGGAGCCGCGCCCGGCAATGTGGTCGGGCAGCAGATCGGGCACGACGCAAGGGCCGGAGGAGAGCACCACGGCGCGCTCGATCACGTTTTCCAGTTCGCGCACGTTGCCCGGCCAGGAGTAGCTGACCAGGGGGCGCAGGGCTTCGGCGCTCACCTCGCGCACCGGGCGCTGGTTTTCCGCGGCGTATTTCTTCAGAAAGAAATTCACCAGCAGGGGAATATCCTCGCGGCGGCGGCGCAGCGGCGGCAGGTCAATGCTGATGACGTTCAGCCGGTAGAACAGGTCCTCGCGGAAGCGGCCCTCGCGCACCAGCTGCTTCAAATCCACGTTGGTGGCGGCGATGATGCGCACATCCACCTGGACTTCATGCACTCCGCCCAGGTGCATGAACTTGCGGTCCTGCAGCACGCGCAGAATCTTGCTCTGCGTGTCCATGTTCATGGTGCCGATTTCGTCGAGGAAGAGGGTGCCGTGATCGGCCACCTCGAACAGGCCCTTCTTGGAAGCGATGGCGCTGGTGAAGGCGCCCTTGACGTGGCCGAAGAGGGTGGATTCGAGCAGGTCAGCGGGCATGGAGCCGGCGTTAACGGGCACGAAGGCGCGGTCGGCGCGGGTGGAGTTAAGGTGGATGGCCTTGGCGATCAGCTCCTTGCCGGTGCCGCTTTCGCCCTGCAGCAGGACGGTGGAGCGGCTGGCGGCGATTTGCGCCACCAGGTCGAAGACGCGCAGCATGGGCTCGCTTTTGCCCACAATGTTTTCGAAGTTGTAGCGCTGCTTGAGAGCGCGCTTGAGCTGGACGTTTTCCTCTTCGGCGCGGCGGCGGGCCACGGCGGCGCGCACGTCGGCCAGCAGCTTTTCGTTGTCCCAGGGCTTCTGGATGAAGTTGGCGGCGCCGGTCTGCATGGCAGCTACCGCGTTCTCTACCGTACCGTAGGCGGTAATCATGATCACGGAAAGCTGGGGATCGCGGGCGCGGATTTCCTGCAGCACTTCCATGCCGTTGCGGTCGGGCAGAGCCAGGTCAAGCAGCGCCAGGTCAAAGGGGCGCTCGCCCAAGTGGAGCAGGCCGTCCTGGCCGTCCACCGCGGTTTCTACCTCATAGCCTTCCATCTCCAGCAGAGTCTGCAGAGATTCGCGGATTTCAGCCTCGTCGTCAATAATGAGCACGCAGCCGGCCGAGCCCTCATGGGGCTGGCTCAGGGCGTGGCGGGAAATAACAGCAGCTTCAGCCATAATTTATGCTCCCAGGCAGCGAGCAGGCGCTGCGCCACGGGTAACTAACCTCGGGTCAAGCGTTGACCGCCTTGCGAATCAGGGGGAACTCCAAATAGAACGTGGTGCCTTCCCCTGGGCGGCTTTCCACGGTGATTTTGCCCGCGTGTTCCTGAATGATGCCGTAGGTTACCGAGAGCCCCAGGCCGGTGCCGCGGGGCTGGCCATCGCGCGGCGAATTCTTGGTGGTGAAGAACGGGTCGTAGATGCGGTGGATGTGCTCCTGGGCGATGCCCTCTCCGGTATCGCTGATAGCCACATTCACCCCGGTGCCGTTGCTGGTGCGCACGCGCAGGGTGCCGCCGTGAGGCATAGCGTCTTTCGCGTTCAGAAACAGGTTGAGAAACACCTGCTGCAGCTTGCCGGAGTTGCCCTGGATGGCGGGGAGATGCTCGTCCAAAGCCGCCTCCACCTGCACGCGCACCGTCTTGAACTGGTGTTCCAGCAGCGTGAGTGTGTCGCGGATAACCTTGTTCACGTCCACATGGGCGAACTCGGTGCTGCTGGTGCGGGAAAAGTTCAGCAGGTTGTTGACGATTTCCGAGGCGCGGAACGTCTGGCGCGTGATTTTGTCGAGCAGGGTTGATTTGCGCTCGTCGCCCTGCACCTGCTTGGCCAGCATCTGGGCGTAGGAGGAGATGACGGCCAGAGGCGTGTTGACTTCGTGGGCCACGCCGGCGGCGAGCAGGCCGATGGACGACATTTTTTCCGCGTGCGAGAGCTGCGATTCCAGCTCGATGCGGTCGGTGATATCGTCCACAATAATGATGCGGCCGATGACACTGAACTTTTTGGTGACCAGCGGGGCAATGGCGACGTTGGTGACCCGGCTTTCGCCCGAAGGTGTGCCCAGGCGGAACTTGTAGAGGTTGTGCACGCCCGGGCTCTGCCGCACCCGGTAGTACTCCTCCATAAAGGCGGCGGGAAAAATTTCGCTCAGGGGGCGGTTCAGCACCTGCCAGCGCGGCAGGGCGTACATGACTTCCATCTGCGAGTTCCAGGATTCGACCCGGTCTTCCAGATCCACCGCCAGCACGCCCACGCTGATGGATTCCACGATGTTCTCGTTGAATTCCTTGAGACGCTCGTACTCCGTGGCTTTTTGCTCCAGGGAGGCATAGAGGCGAGCGTTCTGGATGGCGATGCCGATGTATCCGGCCAGCGTTTCCAGCAATTCCACGTCTTCAGTGGAGAGGAAGTCGCCTTCCACCGTCTTGCCCAGCCCCAGCACCGCCACCGTGCCCTGCTGCGAGGTGCAGGGGATGTAGTAATTGAGGTCGAGACGGGCGATGGTTTCCTGGGCGGTGGGTGTTTCGCGGATGGCCTGATGGGTGTTCTCAAAAAACAGATGGCCAGCGCCGGTTTCCGGGCGGGGCTTGCTGAGGAAGCTCAGGTCCAGGCCGTGGGTGTGGCTGATGCGGAATGACTTGGCCAGGCTGAAGTGTTCCGGCTGCTCGCCGCCCGCCAGGAAAATGGCAATGCGGTCCACGGCCAGCGTATGCGACAAGCGGTCCACCACCATGCCCAGCATCTTGTCCAGGTCGGGCTCGGAGCTCAGCTCGCGGCCGAAGCCCACCAGGGTGCGCCGGTAGTCATAACGCTTGTGGTAGAAGACCTGGTCGAGCCGCGCCTGAATCCAGTTCTTCACCGGATTGAAGAGCAGGGCAGTGACCGCGATGGCCACGAACATGCCCACCGTGCCCGTGCTGGGCAGGCGCATGTGCACCAGTTCGGCGATGCCCGCCACCGCCGCGAAATACGCACCGGCGATAGCGGCCGCGGTTAGGGTATAAGCCACGCCGCGCTTGAAGATCAGGTCTACGTCCATCAGGCGGTAGCGGAAGATGGCGTAGCCGAAAGTGAGCGGCAGGAAAATCAGCGACAGCACCGACACCTTCATCAGGCTGGTGGGCACGTCGCCGCGCAGGTAGGGAATGACGTAGAAGAGAGTGAAGGGCGCGATGGCCAGGATGGTGCCCCGCGTCACCCACTTCATCTGCTGTCGCAGGATGGTGGTGCGGGCCTCGCGATAGCTGTGCCACAACACCGCCGCCGCCAACGCAAACAGCAGCGCCAGGTAGGACATTTCCACCCGGTCGAGGTTCCAGCGCAGGGTTTCGCTGGCCTGCAGGTACTCGCGGGCGCCAATGTGCAGCGCCAGCAGGACCAACCCAGGCAGATAGACCAGGGCCTGAATCCAGCGGTGGCGGCGCACAAACTGTTTATTTTCCGGAAAGGTCAGCGTGAAATGCAGGAACAGCGCCGGTTGCAGAAGCAAGGCGACAGCGTTCACCCAGTAGATGGCGGTATCGAACGTGCTCCAGTTGCCCACATAGTGGAAGGCATAGAGGATGAACGAGACCAGGCAGAAAATGTAGAAGTGCAGCGACTTGGGCGCCGTCCAGCGGCGCAGCAGCACGTAAATACCGATTCCGAGGTAAAACAGGGCAATAAAGCGCAGGCCGATGTAGAGGGACTTGTCCGCCGGAACCAGGATGACCGGCGTTTCCAGGGGAATGGAGCCGCGCGTCAGCTGGTACTTGGCCTGGGTCCATACGCCCACGCGATAGAACTGGTGTTCCAGGCCGGCCACGCTGGTAACCGTTCGCCCGTCAACTCCGCGCAGCCGGTCGCCTTGTTTGACGCCGGCGCGCGCCCCAGGGCCCTCGGTGTCCACTCGCTTGGCCACCAGTTGGCCGCCCTGCTCCACCCACCAGACGCCGTCCACCGGGATTTGCAGTTGCCGTTCTTTGGAGAAATTGAGGACTGCAAAGGTAGCCGCCGCCACCGTCAGCAACGCCAGAACCACGGCGGTGAACCGGATCTGCAGCTCTTTATTCATGGGCGCGAGCGGTGGTCCGGGGCGTGGTGAAGGCCGCGCAGACCTGTCCCGCTCCGGTTTAAGCAACTCAGGTGCCACGCTCACAGCCATGGGAGGAAAAGCTAAGCCCCTATAGAACCAAGGGTTACATGATTATAAAGCGGATTCCTCTGGCAATTTACAATTATTGGAAGGCCGCTTCGGATTATGGGATTCTTATGTGTTGCTGCTATGTCCCGATTCCACAATGACTTGGCGCCGGTGTGGCCGGCAACCTGCCAGCCCGCTCTGGTTGTCTGTTATTTTCCGCTGGAACTCCAACCAGGGGTGCGCCTGTGGGAATGCGTAGATAATCGCTCTGCCGGAGAAGAACTCGTCCGCTTCAGGCGGCCGCCTGGGACAGGGCAGTGGAGGCACGGGCGCGGTAGCGGCGATAGTCGCGCAGCAGGCGTTCCTCTTCCGCGCTGCCGGAGAGGCTTTCTGCCGCCATCTTGGAGTAACCCAGGCGAAACGCGGTGTAAGCCTGCAACCAGGCGGGCAAACGGTTGCGGACTGAGTCGCCGCTCAGTGCGGTGTAGCGTCGCAGCAGATAATCGGCGGCATCACGCCCCATGTCCCACTCCACGATGGCGCCGGCCAAGTCCCAGGCAATGTCAGCGCAACCGGGGAAAAAGTGGTCATCCCCGTGGGTGGCGCCGTCAGTCTTGAGAATTCCGCGTTCGCTCAGCAGCCACTCATGGGGCTGCATCCGGCCATCGGCGACAATGGGAATTTTCATCTCCAGGCTTGCCGCTTGCGGGTCGTAGTCCACGCCAAACTCCTCGTGCAGGTTCCATGCAGACATGGCAGCCAGATCTTCCGAGTGAGCCGACGGCTCGGGGAACGATGAGGCACGGAACGCGCAGTATTGCGCCAGGCGCTCCAGTAGCCGGGGGCACAACTCGCTGCGTGTAGCGGGAGGGCCGTTCTCTTTTGCGTACGCGAGGTAACCGCCGCCGGCGTTCTCGCATCCCGGCGCGAAGCCCGCCTCAGCCAGGGCCTGGGCGCGCCCCGCCACCTTCACCCCAAAATGTCCCAGACCTTCAAACTTGAACAGCCAGCGCCCGTCGCGGGAAAGGAACTTGGCGCGCTCCATGGTCACCCAGGAGCCCGGCCAGTTGCAGGGAATGTCGAACAGATGCCGCCGCCACAGGCCGCCACTGAGGTTGAGGTCCGCATCGGCAGGCGAAGCCGGCTGGGGCAGCACGGCGCAGGAGCGGTATTCCGACCAGCGCCGCCCGCCATTGCGTGCTCGCAGCCGCGAAGGCTCGGGCTGCGCGCCGCAAAGGAAAGTGATGCTGTTGCGCGCCACCCCCGCCTGCAGCAAGGCATCGCCTACGGAGAGGAATGACGAACCGCTCAGACCGGGGCCTTCGTCCACCACCAGAAACTCGGCGCGGCAGGCGCGCTGGGCCGCCACCCAGCGCAGCTCAGCGGGAGTGAATTCCATTCTGCGGTCGAAGGGATGGCCGCCGGGGCGCACCGTGATGCGCTCCGCTTCAACTCCACGCCGTCCCAGGGCGGCAGCCGTTACCGCGCTCAGGGTGCTGCCGATGCTGCGGATTCCTACCACGGCAGCGCGCGGCGAGACTATGGGAAGGCTGCCCGCCAAATCCGCGTACTGCAGCGGGTGCAGGGCGTAATAGGCAAAACCTTCCGGTGTGGAAACGGTGATCTTTTCCGGCAGGCGAACCCGTCCCAGGCGCCGGAGCGGCTCGGAGGGAGGGATTCGCGAGGCGCCGCCCAGCAGCATTTCCGCCAGCGCATTCGTCCCCGCCGCCGCCTGGGGGGCATGCGGCGAATCCAAATCCGCCAGTCCACACTCCAATTCTCCGCAGCGTAGCAGCGCCTCCAGCCGCACCTCGGGAGGCGAGCCTGTGGCTGCCGCATCCAGTTGCTGAAGCAAGGGGAGCAGTGCCTGCAGCAAGGCGGTGCCGGAGTGGACACGCCGGCCTTGGCGAAAAACCAGCATGGGAATCAGATCAGGCGGCGCGATTCTTGCTGCCGCGGCGCGAGCGGGCTACGTCGCCATCTTTATCAATGAAATACAGATACTGGTTGTCGCGTTCGACGGCACGGGGCACCAGCACCTTGCCCTCGCCTTTGCCGGACTTGGATTTCTGGCAGACGTTGCCTTCGCCGTCGAGGTAATACAGGTAGTTCTTATAGTCGCGTTCCAGGCTAAGCTTCTTGACCTTTTCCGCCATTGGGCATGACCTCGCTCCAACTTGGATTCGGGCCAGGGCTGGGCTGATGCCTTGGGGAAAGGAGAAAAACGGCCTAGCGCGGGCGCCGCCGGGGGCGCCGAACCGCCGGATGGGTCGCCTTTTCCGCTTCTTCCGCCGGCGAGAGCACGCGCCGCACAATGGGGGTATTCAGCTTGTACTTGCGTTCCGCCACTTTGCCGTTGTCGTCCTCCACTCGCAGGATGAACACCGGCAGCACGCCCTCTTTGTCGAAATTTTCCTGGCTGATGGTAACCGGAAATACGCCGAACAGTTTGCGCTCGCGGTAGGCGGTCTCGTAACGGTGGCGGCGCACATTCCAGGTAAAAACGCGAATCTGGTTGTAATCGAAAGCCATGCCGTCGTGCGGTTCGGTCAGGACCATGAGGTACTGGGGAACTTTCTTGTCCCCATCCTGCACCTGGTCGAGAACAAAGGCGCCGACGATGCGTTGTCCTTCGGCGTACTGCGCCACCTCCAGGGGCAGATCAATATCCACCATGCGGGCCAGAACCCAGCCCACCCGGCCCAGTGGATCGCGCACCAGCCACCAGTCTTCCAGCGCAGGTTTGGGAGCGGCGTTTTTCCCGCTTGCGTCCTCGCGCACGGGAAGGATGGCGGACTGAGGCTTGGCGGCGGTGGCGCGCTTCAGAATTTGAACTTTGGTCCCGCCCTTCACCTGGTACAGGTGTTTAGTGTCGCGCCCGGGAGCAACGTGGATGTTGGTATCGTTTTCCGTGAGGCCGGTGGCCACCAGCGGGGTATTGCGATTGGCGGCCGCCAGTTGCTCCACCTGATCAAAAACATCCTGTCCCGCCAGGTAGCGCTCCTCGACCCAGCCTTCCTTGCCGTCGCTGGTGCGCACCCTCACGAAACGGCGCGAGTGCTCCAGTACCTGCACGCGGTCGCCGTTTTTGACCAGGACCACCCGGTTGTACACCGCGGCAACGCGGTCGCGCAGGTACACCTGGGGCGCGGTGACATAGGCGTTTTCTTGTGGCTTGCCGCGGCGAGAGCAGCCTGCCAGCAGCAGCGCGCAAAAACAAAGCAGGGCGGCTGCGAGGATGCCGGACTGCGCCGACCTGCGCGCCAGAAGTGGTGGGGCCGACTTCATGAGAGGGTTACTGCTCTCACTATAGCGCCGCTCGAGTCTCGGTGGGGAGCTGAGTTGCTGCCGCATCAGATCTGTTACGGAGCCGCGGCAGCACTCAGCATTTGCACCTGTCATCAGCTGCGCTCAGCGGCAGGGAGGGGAAAACGTAGTTTCCAACCCGCTCGGCGGCGAGCCTTGCGTGGGGACAACAAAATCCGGCGGGCGCCCCGTCCACCGCAGGGCAATGGTGGGATCGTTGCGGCGCAGTGGAGGTTCGTAGGGATGGCGGGCCCACAAGTCCTGTCGTCCGTATGCCAGTTGGGCGCCAGGTCCCAGCCCGATCAGAAAAAAGCGCACGCCGCAAACTTCAATCGGCATCCCGGTGATAAGAAATTCCGCATTGGGCGGAGGCGATGGCTCCAGGCGGGGAAGGGCGGCGAGAAACTGGCGGGTTATTCTGCTGTTAGCTTGCCAGGCAGAGAGGTTGTGCCAGAGTCCAAATAAAAAACAGATCGGCAGCAGCAGAAAGGCGGCGCGCCGCGGGCGCCCGTCCGCAATGCCGCTCAGTAATGCCGCCAGCAGCAGGGCCATGCCGATGGCGCCAATGTAGAGAACGCGCGACCACAGCAGGGCGGGATCGAAGTTCCACAGCAGGAAATGAACCGGCACTACAGCAATCACCATCCAGCCCAGCGCAAACCAGGCTAGCCGGCGGAAGTGCGGCCCCGGCCGGCTGATGAGAAGAAGTGAAAACAGCACCGCCGTGGTCGCCGCCGCAACGGCGACGATGCGCCATGGCGGCGGCTGGTGCCAGTTGTATCCCATCAGGGTTTCTGACGGTGCGCGCAACAACAGCGCGGCAAACGTCTTGCGCCCAAGTTGCAGCACGTCTGGAGCTCCGGGCGTGCTCTGGTAACCGCCAATGCCGTGCAACACGCGCCAGCGCCAGGCGAAGGTGGCGGCGGCAACCGCGAAGAAGCCACCCACTGCTTTCCATTTGCGGGTGGGCGCGACCATTACTTCCAGCCACACCAGCAGCAGGGGCAGGACATAGATGCTTTCCTTGGCAAAGGTGCCAACAAAGAACAAAAGCAACGCCAGCGAGTACATCCCCGCCGAGCCGCCCTTGAGGAAACGCAAATAAGCCACCAACGACCAGATTCCCAGGGTGGCCGCGAGCAGGTCAAAGCGTGCCGCAATGTAGGTGACCGGTTCCACCGTAATGGGTGCGATCCCAAACAAGAGCGCGGCCATGGCCGCCGGTTTCCGCGGGAACCCCAGCTCCAGGCTCAGGAAGTAAACCGCCGCCACCACTGCCAGGTGCAGCGCCAGGTTCACCAGGTGATAACCGGGGGCCCAGTCGTGGAACAAACGGTAATCCACTGTCAGGCTGGCGAAACCCAAGGGCCGAAAAAAGAGGTGGTAGCCCGAGCCCACCATCTGGCCCTGCGATAGCTGTCGCGCAATGAAAGGCAGAAGCGGAAATCGCCCCTGCGCGAGGTGGGCAAAGTCATCGCTTACGAAATATGTACCCAGCGCGGGCAGGTAAGCCATGGCAGGGAGCAGAAAAATAAGTACGGGATGGAAAGGGAGAGTCTCCGTGTCGCCGCTATCGCCGGCAATATGCCCCTTCGAGCGCACTAGCAGGACAATCACCAGCAAATAGAAAGCAGCAGCAAAGCCCTGCACCCACACAATTCTTCTGTCCGGCCGGACCAGGCTGAGAGAGGCGCCCGTCAAGATAAGAACGGCAAGGCCGCCCAGCGCCGCGCGGGAGTATGGATTATGAAGAAATTTGAGGCGTTCCTGCATTTGCAATCTGAGCGCTGCTGAACGTCAGGAGGGCACACCGCCCGGCAGCGCGGATGCCCATGTCAATCCCGCGAGCGTGCGGCGGCCATGCCGGTAGGATATCCACTGGGCGAGAATATCACTGGACCGTAAGAATCGTGGTCGCCGTCTGGGTGGTGCCGCCACTCGGAGTATAGGTGGCAGTGATGGTGGCCTGCCCGGTGCCCTGCAGCGTAGCCAGCCCCGGAGTCACGCCAGTAAACACGGCCACACTCTGGTTAGAAGAAGTGAACGTGGTCAGCGAGGTCACATCCGTTCCATTGCTGGTAGCACTGAACTGCTCCGAGCCGGTGGAGAGACTCACGGTGGGGTTGCTGGGCGAGAGGACAAGATTGTTGGCATTGGTGCCGACAGTCAGGGTAGCGGAGCCGCTCACCGTTCCTTCCGTCGCGGTGATGGTGGTGGTGCCGATCTTCACGCCTTTGGCGAGGCCGCCGGTAGAGATGGTGGCGACCGTGGTGTCCGAACTGCTCCAAACCAGGTTGTGCAGCGAGCCCGTGGTGCCGTCGTTGTTTACGCCCGTGGCCGTAAACTGCTGGGTAGCGCCGACCGCCACCGAGCCGGTGGTTGGAGTCACATTGATGGAAGACAAAGTGGGGTTGACGAAAAATCCTCGGCAGGATACGCCACCCAGGGCGACCAGCACAGCCAGCGCGAGCAGCGGCAGCACGCGTCTATTCGACATCAGCCAGGACTCCACGCCCCAGATGGGCTATCAGCTTCAATTGTCAGTGGTCGCGCTGCCCGCATTCTAGCAAATCAGGGTGGCGGGAAAGCAGCGGCCGGCCGCTTGGCACCAGCCTGGGCACTGCATTTCATGTCTGCCACAGAGGCACCGAGACACACAGGTAACCAGAATAAGAGCGGCCGGCTGCCATGCCAGTGCCTGCGCTAAGAACGACGCCAAGCCCCGGGATTGCGAAGCAAAACCAGGCTAAATCTGGCGCTTGGGCTTGGCCCGTGGTATGCGGTCATCAATGGGCTTGCGGCCTGCATAGCCCTCTTGTACCCCGTGCCAGTGGGTGATCTTCTGTTCTCCCAGCTTCCAGCACAGCAGTACGGTGTGGCTGTCCACTACGCAGGGGAAATCGAGCAGGCCGATGTCCAGGTCTTTCACCTGCACCCCGGTGGAGTTGATTTCGCTCACCGCGTCTTTCACTTGCTGCGCGGTTTTTTCCCGCTCCGCTTTGCGGCGGGCCAGGCGCGCCAGAGGCAACAGCATGCCTCCGGTGAGAAAGACGCGATGTGCCACGTCCTTCAGCTCTTTGTCAATTTCCTCGATCTGCTTCTTACCGTCGATGGCTTGGCGTAACAGGCTTTCCAGCACCGGTAATAGCTCGTGGGCTTCGTCCAGGGTAAACGTCCGTTCTGACATAGGGTGATTTGACTCGCGCCTGGGGTGGCTGAAACGTATTCACATTATACGTGGAAAAGAAATGGTGGGTAGCTGGTAGTTGAGGTTAGCTGCCATGACTCTCGACCCCTGCCACTCGCTTACCGGTTTCGGACCCGCGGTCTGCTGCAACCCTGGTGATGGCGGAAATCGCAAACAGCGCATCACTTTTCCAGATCTACCAGCACCAGATCTGAGTTCTCCCGCAAGCGGTCAAAAACGATGTGTTTTCCATCCGCTGTGATATCGAATGCCCGCATCGCAGATGGGTCGTGCAACTGCGTCAGGGGCCGGCTTTTCTTCGAGGCAACATCGAGCAGCCAGAAGTCCTGCGCGGCGGACCTGCCCTGCATGTACACCAGACCCTTTCCACTGGGGAGAAAGCGCGCGCGTACGCCGTCGCGCCGCACCCGAATGGCTGGAAGTGCGACTGCGGTACCATCCGGGCGTACCGCCAACAGCGGCGCGTCAGGTCCCACATTGGCTCCGGTGTAAACAATCAGACTTCCATCCGGCGACCAAACAGGATTGAAGGCCTGCCCAGTCAGGATTTGGGTGGGCGAGCCGCCGGCGACGGGTATCTTGAACAATCCAAGCCCGTGGTCTCCCCGCCCGCCAGTTACAATCCATTTGCCGTCAGGCGACCAGGCAGCTGTGCCTTGCACTTCAATTCCCTCGCCGATGCTGTGCAGGTCAGAACCGTCGGCCGTCATCAGGTGCAGCCGCAGCTTGCCGTCGGTTCGCAAGCCAATCGCAACCTGGCTGCCATCGGGAGAAATCGCTGCCGCTTCGAACAAAGGGCCGTCCGCCCCCTTCCAGATTTCGATTGCTTGCCGCTGGTCATAGCGCCATAGGCCGTCGCCGGCGCCGTGCGACGAAAGGTAGAAGAGCAATGTTCCCGCGAAGCGCGGCGCCAAAGCCCGAACCGTTGGTAGCGGAAAGCGCGTGACCTCGCCCTCACCGGCGGGATGGTCGGCAATCGGCACACTCCAGAGATTGGCCGACGGGTTCGCGACTGTGGCCACAAGGCGCCGTCCATTGGCACTTGCGGCCACGGACGTGTACTGCTCCAGGCCAAAGCTTACCCGTCTTGTGCTCTTGTCGTCCGGATTCAACGCCCACAACCATGGTCCTGAGCCGTCTTCGCCCCGAGCGACGTAGAGGACGGTATGCGATCCCAGGGGCGCAGGGTACGCGAGCCAGGTGCTTTGAGTGGTCAACCGCTCGGGCTTCCCGCCGGAGGGAGAAATGCGCCACAGGTCGAAGCTCGCGGCTACGGGATTACCCCGTGCGAAGTAAATCCAGCGGCCGTCAGGCGACCACACCGGGAAGTGGTTGTGCATTCCAGGATCTGCGTTTCGGAAAAGCAGATGCGGGTTCCCTCCCGTGCGGTCGGCAACATACAGAGGATCACCCGGATCGGAAGTGTGGTAGACCAGTTGGCTGCCATCCGGCGACCATGCCGCGTTAACCGGCGGCCTTTGGCCGGGGCCCTTGGCCAGAAACGTGCGCGGCTCCCCACCCATCAATGGCGCCAGGCGCAGCGGAGTTGTCGGATTGGCGTCATGAATCCAGAGTTGCGAGCCGCCATTGGCGAAGCCCACAACCGGCAGTTCGAAATCCAGGTTCGCCTCCCTGCCATGCGTCAGGTTAACGAACACGCCCGCGCCCATTTCCGCGAGCCAGATGTCGAACGGGCCGTCGCGGTCCGACACAAAAGCCACAAACTTCCCATCGGGCGAGATAGCGGCATCGCGCTCCAGTCCCTCCCAATCGGTAAGCCGGGTGAAATGAGCGTTGGCCAGCGGATTCTCCGGCAGACTGTGGGGCCGCAGGAGCCAGCCCGCGGCAACCGCAAGCAGAATCAGCAGGCTGGCGGCCAACCATTCCAGAAATGAAAAACGGCGAGGCGCCGCCCCCTTTTTCGACTCTGCTGTCGCCGGTGTGCCCGCCTCCTCCAGATCGAGTAGCGCGTCTCCCATATCGTGAAGCCGCCGCCTCGCGTCCTTTTCCAGGCACCGCCGCAACAGCCGCATTACTGGAGCCGGCACACCGGCAGGCAAAGCTCCCCAGTCTGGAGGGCGCAGCAGGACATTGGCCATTATGTCCGACTTGGTATCGCCCGCGAACGGCTTTCGGCCGGCAAGCATTTCATAAAGCACGCTGCCGAACGCCCATATGTCCGCACGTTTATCAACCGGCAATCCGCGCGCCTGTTCCGGACTCATATAGGAGACGGTGCCCACAACCACGCCCGGGCTGGTCTCTAAGGTGAGGGTGGGAGACTGCGCAAGGTCCTTGGCTCCGGCTCCGTCCGCCACCGCCTTGGCCAGGCCGAAGTCCAGGACCTTCACCGTACCGTCCGCAGTAATCTTAATATTTCCAGGTTTGAAATCCCGGTGCACAATGCCACGCTCGTGCGCCGCTTCCAGCGCATCGGCGAGTTGCTTTGCAATTGCCAGTGCCTCATCAAGCGGCATTCCCGGCGTGCCCGGCGCCCTGCCGGTTATTTCCATCATCTTTTCCGCGAGCGTGGGACCCTCGACCAACTCCATGATGAGCGCATAGGCCCCGCTGGAGTCTTCAAATCCATGGATATGAGCGATGTGAGGATGATTCAGTGCGGCGAGTAGCTGCGCCTCCCGACGGAAACGGGCCAAGCACTCCTGATCTTTGGCCAGGAGGTCCGGGAGGATTTTGATGGCAATGTCGCGATTCAGCTTTAGATCGCGGCCACGGTACACCTCTCCCATTCCGCCCGCGCCCAGGGGCGAGATAACTTCATATGGCCCGAGTTTTGTCCCCGGAGCCAAGGCCATAACTGCAAACGATTATACCGTCTGATCGGCGCCCCAGCCGCCGACGTTATGGGCGATGCCCGCGCGCCGCGCGCCGCCGGTACGCATTCAGGATGTCGGGCAGCGCCACGACTCCTTGCAACTGGGTGAGGTCGGCGCGATGCACCACCGGCAGCAGCGGCCAGTCGTAAATATGGCGCAGGGCCGTGTCCAGAGGATGGTCAGGATGGAGCAGCGGCGCCACGCTGTTCTCCGCCCCCACCGTTTTCAAGGGCAACTCGGCGTCTCCCTGGTCCGCCAGTTCCGCCAGTTTTTTGCGCGTCACCCCTCGCCACATTCCGTCGGGTAAGCGGAACAGCAACAGCGGCTCGGTGGATTGCTCCAGCTCGCGCAGCGCCACCTTGACGGGCTCCTCCCCGGTGAGCATTGGGGTCTGCGGCGCCCGCATGGCGTCCTCCACACGCAGCAGCGGCTGCTCCCGCTGTTCTTCCATGGAGGGAAGGTCCAGCCCCGACTGCCGGGAGAGCTCGTCGAAAATGGGCGTGGGCTGGGCCGCGCGCGAAATCACGTAGGCGATAGTGTTGGAAATGATCACCGGCACGATGATCGTGTAGTCGCCGCTTACCTCCAGAACCATGAACACCGAGGTCATGGGCGCGCGTATGAAGCCGGCAAACAGAGTTCCCATTCCCACCAGACAATAGGCGCCGATGGGTCCGCTCAAATTAGGCAGCAAATGATGTTCCAGGGCGCCCACCGAGCCGCCCAGCATAGCCCCCACGAACAGAGTAGGCGCGAACATGCCGCCGGGGGTCCCGCTGACAAAGGAAATGGTGGTGGCCAGAATTTTCAGTCCCGCCAAAATACCCAGCATCTGCCAGGTGTACTGGCTGTGCATGGCCTGGTCCATATAGGCGTAGCCCGCGCCCATCACTTGGGGAAAGCCGAGATAACCGATAAGGCCGATCAGCAGCCCGGCCACGCCCGGTTGCAGGTGCTGGGTCCATCGCGGAGTGTTCTTCAGCCGCAAACGAAAGAATAGGATCAGCTTCAGGAAAACGACGGACGCGATGCCGCCCACTATCCCCAGCACGGCATAAGCCAGCAATTCGCTGGGATTGACAGGCCCGATGGGAGGAACGCGGAACAGCGGCTCCGAGCCCAGGAACCAGCGTTCCACCACTACGCTGGACACGGCCGCCAGCACCACCGCGCCCAGCACGCCCGCGCTCCAGCGCCCGATGACCTCTTCGATCACAAACAGAACGGCGGAAATGGGCGCGTTGAAGGCGGCAGCCAGGCCGGCAGCTGCGCCCACCGGAGCAATCAGGCGCATGCGCTCGCGCGAGAGCCGCAGCTTCTCCCCCAGCAGCGAGGCAATACCCGCGCCGATTTGCAGCGACGGGTCTTCCGGTCCCAACGATTGCCCGCTGCCGATGGCCAGCGCCGAGCAAATGAATTTTCCGATGACGGTGCGAAAGGGAATGTGCCCGTTGTAGATGTAGAGCGCCGCCTTGGTTTGGTTTACTCCGCTGCCGCGCACGTAAGGGAAAACATAAATGACCAGCAGAGCGATCACTATGCCGGTCAGCGAGGGCACGAGCAGCAAGTGCGAAGGCGCGGGCGACAGTGATGTGCTCAACAGCCAGGTGCGGGTGGAAAGATAGGCGATGCGGAAACACACTACCGCCAGCCCGGAGAGAATGCCGATGAAAATGGCCAGCAACAGAAAGAAGGGCTCTTCCCGGATAATCTGATGGCGAGAAGGCCAGAGGTGCCGTGTGTGCGGCCTGGTTCCGCTGCCCGCAGCTGGGGGCGAGCTCGCGCTTTCGCTCACTGTTCCTCCGGCTGGTGCGCCAGGAGCAGAAGAGCCAGGTCAGCGCCCTTAGGGGTGCCGCACTGCTGCGCGGTGACGCTTTCGATCTGGCTCACCAGCCCCATCGCCAGGTCGGCAAGGTGGGGATCGCGTTCCAATTTGTAGGTGCGCACCCCGCGGCTCATTTGCGTGACCTGCTGCTGCAGTTGCTGCATCTTACCCGCGTCGAGTTGTATGGGCGCCGGATGAGCCGCAGGCGCAGCGCTTCTTCCTGCATCTATTTTGCCGAAGATCTTGGCCACCAGCCCGGAACGGGAGTTCCGGGGAGCAGGTGTAGCGGCGGGATTGGAGGCGGTGGTGCCCCCCGGCGGCGCCGCCGAAGCTGAGGCCGGGGCTAAGGTGATGTCCTTCACCGTGGCACATTGCTGCAGCCGCTGCCTGGCCTGACGAAATGCCTGCACGATGCGCGCCGCTCTCTGTTTGGAACTAATGCCTGCGGCGTAAGGGTTCCACTCCAGAACCAGCCGGCTGGTGGCCAGCAGTTCTTCCGCTCCCGGGTCATGTTGGCCGTTGCGCAGGGCACGCTCCAGGTATTTGGTGGCATCGCTATATCGCGATAACTGGAAGGCGGCCTCTCCGGCGCCCTGCAAGGCGGCCGGGTCCTTTGGATTCAGGCGCAGCGCTTCCTCAAATTCCTGTAAGGCGCGGTACTGATCGTCCGCCTGGAGAAATAACTCGCCGACCTCGGTGTGCGCCGGCGCGCTGCGGGGAAGTTCCGGAATCAAGGCGATCAATTCTCCATCCGCCTGGGTCGCATCGTGCAGCCCGAGCAGATAGTGAGTCAGCTCCAGGCGGGTCTGTCGCCGGCGGACGGCGGCCGCGCCCTCCGGCCATAGCCCGTAGATAGCGCCATGGTAATACCGCAGCGCTGCCTGGGTTTCTCCCTGCTTGCCCGAAAGCCGTGCCAGTTGCAGATTGATGGTGCTGTTGCTGGGTTCGTCCTGCCACAGGGTCAGCAGGTAAGATTGCGCCTCCGGAATGTGGTTGGCGGCCAGCAGCGCCTCCGCCAGGCGCAAGCGGTACCGGCGATCGTCGTGCGAGTAGTAAAGCGCGTTGCGGAAGTCCTGAATTGCCGCCTTCGGCTGTCCCGCCGCCAGAGCCGCCTCTCCTCGACCAAACCACATTTGTCCCAGCCGCAGCTGCGTGGACTGGTAGAACCGGTTGGCGAATACAGTCATGGTGCAAAAAGCCACGGCTGCGATTACTACCAGGGCCAGGAACAGCGGCCGCACTTGAAAGCTTCCCGGCGCGTCTTCCCCGCAATAGCGGCAGACCTCTCCCGCCCGGGGCAGGGGCCGCTTACAATCGGGGCATATGGTTTCTTGAATGGCTTCCAATGCGGGTTGCTTCGTGTGGCGATTAATTCGTGCTACGACTAGTGTAAACGGATAACGGGTTAAAGTTAAGGTCTATACCGAAGCGTATATTTGCCCGGAAGCTTTCCGCCGCGCCTCCCCGGCCTTCGCCTCCGGCCCGCCCCCTTGCCATCACCTTTAATGGTGATGGCCGTCACAGTGACTTTGTTCTTCCTGCGATATTTTTCATACCCAGATTTTGTTGGGTGAACGCTTGCTGCATCGCGACCTGGGAACTATTCAGCCCGAGCTGTTGCGCGCCTTTGAGGCCTCCGCCCTGGTCCGGCAGTACCGGAAGGGGGTAGCCGTGTACCGCCGCGGTCGCGCGGTGCGCGGGATTTTTCTCATCCAGAAAGGTCGCGTCCGCCTCCTGCTCGGCGAGCGCGCCGCCCTGGCTTTGAACGTGGCCGGTCCGGGCTCGGTGCTGGGGCTGGGGGAAACCATGTCGGGAAACCCCTATGAGGCCAGCGTGGAAACCCTGGAACCCTGCCAAATCGCCTTTCTGCCGCGGGAAGCCTTCCTCAGCTACCTGCGCCAGAACTGCGCCCTGTGCATGCAGCTTGTGCGGCTGCTCAGCGAGGACCTGCACCAGCTTTATCAGCAGTACCGCACCATCGGCGGCCCCGCCTCGCGCTCCCGCAAGCCGCGGGCCGATGGTTCGCCTCCATCCCGCAGCGATTCCCGAAGCTAGCCCGCTACCCCAGATGCGGATTGCGCTCCTCGGAGACGGGTCTCAGTTCCTGCGGATAAACCCCGCCGTTGTACTCCAGCAGCCGGTTCTTCCATTTGAGGAACTCGGTGATGGTTTGCGGTTCGATGCGGATTTCCACCCGGCGCAGGCTGGCCAGCAGCAGGTTCATTTCATGTTCCATGCCTGCGGCGGTGCGCAGGCTGCGTCGCGGCGGCTTGACCCGCATTTCCACCTTGCGCCCGGCGCACTGCAGCAGGCCCCAGCCCGCGGGCAGTTCCGGCGGCGCGATCAGGCCGGCTGGCGCCATGTAGAAACGCTCGCAGCCCAGTGCGATTTCCGAATTCTGGCGAAAGGGCTTGCCCCGGTCGGCGAGAAAATCCGCCCGGCTGACTTTGCATTCCACCACCACCGAGCGGCATTTGCCTTTCCAGCCTATCGCGTCCGGCATTTCGCCGCTGGCGCAGGCCTGTTCCGAGAGCACCACGCCGCAACGGTACCTCCGCAGCCAGTCAACCGCCAGGTTCACTATCTGGGCATGGGTCATGGCATTCTGATCCTGGTGCTCTTAAATTGAGGCGGTTTGGCGCCCAGGAAAGCTCGCGGCCAATTAGCGATTGATGATTGCTGGCCGGTAACGCGAAGTCCGCGGCCATTTTCAATCGTCACTCTTAGACAGTTTCGCGTGCGGGGCAAGGCACCGGCTAGTACTGTTCTGGTTCCCTGCCTGCCTGCGCTTAGGCCAGCGGCTGCAGGGGGAGGGGTTCCCGTTCCTGAGCAGCTTTTTCTATGGCGGAGAACACATCCGCTGAGAGCAGGCCGCGCTCCCTGGCATCCTGGGAGGAGGTATAGGGCCGGCCAGCTATGATCTTGGATACCAGCTCCGGGTCAATTCCGGCGGCGCGCAGCTCTTTCTCCGTGGCCATATTAAGGAGAGCAACGGGGTGAATGCCCGTGCGTACGGCGGCCGCGTGGCTCATGTATTCCGGTCTTTGCGGGCGGCTGAAGCGGTCCCGCTCCTGGATGGCGGAGCGCTGCAGTTCGCGCTCCTTGTGTTGCGGCAGGCTGCGTTGCAGCTCCCGGGTACGTTCGCGGATCAACTCGTCATGTTCGTTTCCGCTTTTGGGCAGCAGCAGAAAGCCAATGCCGAAGCCCAGGGCCAATCCCACAAAAAACGCTTTCATCGTTCCTCCCCGCGGGGAACGCGCGCATGGCGCGCTATTTACAACGATGCGGGGAGTGAGGAGGGATTTGCCTGAAAAGCAGCCATTAGCATTTAGCACTTGGTATTTGGCCCGTGAAGGTTAGTGGTATGGCGCTTAAGCTAGGCGGAAAGTCCGAATCGAGAAAGCGCAGCCGCTCGCGCTCGGCAGCATCTCGACCGGCTAAATGCCAAGTGCTAATAGCTAATTGCTGCTCTTCAGAATTTCGTTACTTCCGTGAAGTTGAACTCGCGCACCTTCATTGCCGGCACCACCATGTCAAACGACTCTTCGCCGCTGGCGCGTACCGGCGTGCCCATCTCCTCCACATTGGAAAGCATGTGCAGGAGGCTTTCGTTGAAACGGAAATTGCGGATGCCGTTCTTGAGTTGCCCGTCCTCGATATAAAACGTGCCGTCGCGGGTCATGCCGGTCAGGATCTTCTCGTAGGGATCAACTTCGCGGATGTACCACAAGCGGGTGACCAGCACGCCGCGTTCGGTGCCCGCGATCATCTGGTCCACGCCCTTGGACTGTGCCTGCCCCGGTCCTTCAAAAACAATGTTGATGGGCGCTTCCCCAATCTCATTGGGCAGGGGAAAGCCGTGCCCGGTGGGCTCGACGGGACCAACCTTGGCGGCGTATTCCGATTCCCGCATCTTCTTGGCGGTGGAGCGCGCATACACCAGGCGCTTGACCACGCCCTTCTCCACCAGTTGCACGCGCTGGCGGCAAACCCCTTCGCCGTCGAAGGGCGCGCCCGACTGCAACGGGTGGGATACGTCGTCCCACACCGTAATATTGGCGCCAAATACCTGGGTGCCCACCCGGTTGTTGAGAAACGAGCGCTGGTCCAGGATGGCCATGCCGGCGAAATCCCAGAACATGAATCCGACCAGGTCGAGCACGGCGGCGGGCTCCAGGATCACGGTGTACTTGCCCGCGGCCAGTTCGCGCGGTTTTGCCGACTGCACCGCCTTGCGGGCCGCGGTTTCCGCCAGCGCCACTGGATTCAGGTTGCGCACGTCGGGTGAATTGAATTTCTGCCAGCCGGAAGAATCACCGCCCAGCATGGTCACCGAAATTTCCGACGATGTCTGCGTATGGTAGGCCGCCAGGCCGCGCGAGTTGAGCACCGCCTCCACCGACTCCGAATTGGAAAAAATGCCGGCCGCGGTCAGCTTCTGTTTCTTGGCCACGTTGACGATCTTTTCCACTGCCTGCGCGCGCTGCCCGGGGGTGAGCGATGAAGTTTCGTAGAAGGCCCGTCCCACCTGTGCGGCGCCCTCGCAGGCTTCCGGTCCGGGCAGGGGCAGCAGGTCGGGATCGGGTTCCTGCACCTTGGCCAGCGCCTCGGAAGCCAGCACCGCCTGCTTCAGGCTCTCGTCATCAAACTTGTTGGTGGTGGCCCGGGCGGTGCGTCCACCGAATACGGTGCGCACAGAGACCACGTAATTCTCTTCCGCCACGTTCTGGTGGATGGTGTTGTTGGCGAAGCGGGTGAGCGCGCTCTGCCCGCCGGCGATGAGAGCTTCCACTTCATCGGCGGTGGAGAATGTTTTCAGGCGTTCGAATATTTCGGCGGATTTGTCTTTAGTCAGCATTAGGCACTTGGCACTGACCCAGCAATTAGCAATTAGCAATTAGCATTTAGCCAGTGAACGTTCGAGGTCAACCTTGCGAGACAGCGAGGTAAGCATTCTTCGAACCTCCAGCAATAATACAGCCGAGTCACGATAGGCGGATTCGTGGAGGTAGTGCAGGTCGTGGGCGAGCAGCAGATGATAATCCAACTCACTGGCCGACCCAGCCGCGATCTGCAAGAATCTGTGGAACTCTGCATTCCCTCTTCTGCCACATCCTTCGGCAATATTGGCTGCAATTGAAGCGCTACACCTGCGTATTTGGCTCGTAAGGCCGTACAGTTCCTCACGAGGAAATATTCTGGTCAAACGATATAAAGCTAATGTCAGAAGATGAGCTTTTTGCCAAACCTTCAATTCTTTGAAGTCCTTCATGGCGCCCCTCCCGTCCAGGGGCTAAATGCTAATCGCTAAGTGCTAATTAGTCAGTGACGCCACGTCTTTTTGTACACCACGTCGAGTGCTGATTGCGTCAGTGACGAAACCTACGTTCCCTTGTACGCGCTTCCCACCTTGATATTCCGGAACCGCGCCGGCGCGGCGCCGTGCCCCGTGCCCATGGTCTGCATGGGTTGGCCCTTGCCGCAGTTGGGCGTGCCCCATAGAGTCCACTGGTCTCGGGAGCAGATGGCGTCCATGGAATTCCAGAATTCTGTTGTGATTCCGGAATACGACGGATTCTTCAGCATGCGTCCCAGCTTTCCGCCCTTGATCTCCCAGCCAATCTCGGTGCCGAACTGGAAGTTGTAGCGCTTGTCGTCAATGGACCAGGAGCGGTTGGTCTGCATGTAAATGCCTTTATCGGTATCGGCGATGAGTTGCTCGAACGTCAGCGGCTTCTCTCCCGGCAGGATGCTGATGTTGGTCATGCGGATAAGAGGAATGCGGTTCCAGCCTTCCGCCCGCATGGTGCCGCCGGAGCGGTTGGAGCCAATAGCGTGCGCGGTCTCGCGCGACGACAGGTATCCAGTGAACAAGCCGTCGGTAATGATGGGCGTGCACTGCGCCGGCACGCCTTCATCGTCGTAGGCGAAGGTGCCCAGGCCCGGCCCGTGATTGCGCGTGGCGTCGGCCACCACATTCACCAGGTTGCTGCCATAGCGCAGCGCGCGCAGCTTTTCGATGGTCAGGAACGACATGCCGGCGAAGTTGGCTTCCATCCCCAGCACGCGGTCGAGTTCGATGGGATGGCCGATGGATTCGTGAACCTGCAGCCCAAGCTGGGAAGAATCGAGCACGATGGTGAAGTTGCCTTCGGGGCACTGGTCGGCCTGGTGCAGCGCCACGCACTCTTCCGCGATGCGGCGCGCGTTCTCCACCAGTTTCAGTTCCCCTACCAGTTCGTAACCCTTGTTCTGGTACTGCCCGCCGAAGGAGTTGGGATAGGAGCGTTTGTGGATTTCGTTGCCCGCGAAGGCGTAAGCGGTGTAACCGGCGCCTGTGGTGATCTTGGTCTCATGAATGTTGGAGCCCTCGGAGGAGAAGAACCACTGCTCGTAGCGGCGGAAATTCATATTGGTTTCCGCCAGCGTGATCCCCTGCACCGCGCACAGTTCTTTATCCACGCGCAGCAGCAGATCGAGATTCTGTTCCACCGAAGTGCTGAATGGATCAATTCTGCAGGGGGTGGTCCACTCGTCGGTAAAGGGTTTTTCCGCGGCCAGGCGCACATCCTGCTGCTTGACGCGAGCGGATGACCGGGCAATCTCCACGGCTTTCGCGGCGGTCATCTCTACCGCGATGCGTGTCAGGTCCTCAGTAGAGGCGAAACCCCAGGCGCCGTCGGCCAGCACGCGAATGCCGATGCCCAGAGAGGTGGAATCGGAGGCATGGCCCACCCGGCCATTCTTGGTGGCCAGCGCCCGGTTGCGCTCGTCCACAATGCGCACGTCGGCATAGGACACGCCGTGCTGGTTGGTCAGATTCAGAGCCCACTCGGCTATCTGCTTCATGCTCATGGCAACCATTGATAATAAATCGTTGGAGGAGTTTTGTGGGGCAGGGATGTGGAATTTTGCGCCCTTCATGAACCCGCACGCGGGCTCGGTTCCTCACACGTAGTCGAACAAGGTCATGAACCCGAAATCCATATGCAATTGCTGGTGGCAATGGAACAGAGTCATCCCTGGATTATTGGCCACAAAATCCACCGCGAGCTCCTGGTAGCCACCCAGCATGGCCACATCTTTCATGATGCCCGCGGTTGGTATTCCCGCCACGCTGGTCAACTCGAAACTGTGACGGTGCAGGTGAACCGGGTGCAGATCGTCGCTCTGGTTGCGCATGTGAATGCGATAGCGGCGGCCTTGCCGCAAATGGAATGACGCTGGCGCCATCGCACCTCTCATCGGGTAGGCCGCTCCGTTGATCGTCCAGCGATTGAATCCGCCGGCGGCGGCATTGTCTTTGGCGAACGTCATTTCGATGGTCTCATCGGGCGCGGGTGCGCTCGCGCCCGGCTTGGCGAAGCGCGTGTAGTTCCACCGGAATTTTGGCGGAGCTAGCCACTGTGGCTTTGCCGAATGCCCCGCGTACTCAAGCACAATGCCCATTCCGTGCCGGCGATCGTCGTCGTCGGTGTCCCCCATGATCCATACCCCGGGATGATTCATCTCCACAATCGCGGAAACCCGCTCCGCCGTTCCCACCCAAAGCACCGGCACCGGGGCGGGATTGGGGACCGGATTGCCGTCGAGAGCGGTTACCAGAAAATGATGGCCCGGCAAGGCCAAACTGCGAATCTCTGTTGCGCTCCCGTTCAGCACGTGAAACAGGACTCTTTCGCCCTGTTTTACGCGGACCGGCTCTCCGTGCCCCAGCACGTGACCGTTGATGGTGAAGGAACTGTAGCCGACCTCGTACCCGCGCGGCATTCCTTTGGCCAGCGACGCTTTCATGGCTGACTCACCCCTCTCCTCGAGCGCCTTCACCCGGGTTGCCGGTGCAAGAACATCCTGTGGCATATCGCCGCCGCGGCTGAATGTGGGGTCGAATTCCTTGAGCACCAAAAAGACCTCCCGGTCGTAATTGCCGGGCTCGCGTGCCGGTTCGATGTACACCTGTCCCACCTGGCCGCTGTACTGGCCGGCGGAAAGATCGGCGCCTGCACGGTTGTGAGTGTGGTAGAAGCGATATCCCGCAGGCCGCGGGACAAACGAAATTCGGCGCCTCCCATGCGCGGGAATATAGGGTGTACCTTCCTCGGCGGCCCCGTCCACGTCCACGGGGACGATCTGGCCGTGCCAGTGCAATTGCTCGGGAGTGTCGGTGTTGTTGACTAAATCAACGGTCACGCGCCTTCCTTCTTTGAACCGCAGCAGAGGCCCCGGAAATTGCCCGTTGTACGTGGTGCTGGAAATGATTCTGTCCCGTGCAATCTCGATGGGTGTGGCAGCGATCCTGATGGTGTAATCGGCAGCGCCTTCGCCGCCAGAGGCAGCGCGCGGTTCTTGGGCGGCCGGGGCTGCCTGGAAGATGGCCGAGGGAAGCAGCGCGCCACCCGCGAGCGTGCCAGCGGTCTTGAGAAAGTTGCGCCGGGAAAAACGCATGATCTTCCTTAAATGCGCACGTCCGTGTAGGAGACGCCTTCCTTTGTGCTGAGATTCAGAGCCCGCTCAATCTGCTTCTGCTGGCAAACACTGATGATAAACCGTGGGCGCGAGTTTTGTGGGAAGGCCTGTTATTTCGCTTACGGCAGAGATAGCAGAGTGCTCGTTTCTGGCGGAGCAAGTGACCGGTGATACAGCAGTTCTCAAATGCAAACGACATTATTGATAGCTGCTGATATCCAGCAGTAACGCGGGCGTTATGGCATGATGTGCCATGCCCGGTCGCACTCTCCGCATCCTCAAACTCACGCCCATAGCACTGGCCGTCTGCGATGTTTGCAGCCGCCAATTCAACTCCTGCCAGCGAGTGGAGGATGACGCGGAGCGCGAAATGCGAGCTCTCTTTGAGAGCCATGAATGCGAGCCTGCGGCGACCTTAGCGACCTGAGCGGTTAAGGGCACCACACGCTTTCGGAGCGCCTGCGGGCTTTCGCAACATTTCTCTCCAGCCTCCGCTTCCTGTCTGCTTTCCGTTGACTTGCCCCGCCTCCCCGCCTACCATAGCGCGACATTATGATTGGCCAGACCATCTCCCACTACCGCATCTTGGAAAAGCTGGGCGGCGGCGGCATGGGTGTGGTGTACAAGGCCGAGGACACCCGCCTGCATCGCCTGGTGGCGCTTAAGTTTCTGCCCGATGAGGTGGCGCGCGATCCCCAGGCGCTCAGTCGCTTCCAACGCGAGGCCCAGGCCGCCTCCGCCCTGAACCATCCCAACATCTGCACTATTTATGACATTGGCGAGGAGGGCGGCAAAGCCTTCATCGCCATGGAATACCTGGAAGGTTCCACTCTGAAGCACCAGATTGGCATCCGGCCCATGGAGATGGAAACCCTGCTGGCGCTGGCCATCGAGATTGCCGACGCTCTGGACGCCGCTCATGCCAAGGGCATCATCCATCGCGACATCAAGCCGGCCAACATTTTCGTGACCGACCGCGGCCACGCCAAGATTCTCGATTTCGGCCTGGCCAAAATGGAGTACGCCGGCCGGGCGCCGCAGCAGGAGGCAACCTCCGCTCCTACCGTGGTCAGCGAAGAACATCTGACCAGCCCGGGCTCGGCTCTGGGCACGGTGGCTTACATGTCGCCGGAACAGGCCAAGGGCAAGCCCCTCGACCGCCGCACTGATCTGTTTTCCTTCGGCGCCGTCCTCTACGAGATGGGCACGGGCAAGGTGGCCTTCCGCGGCGAGACCTCCGCGGTGATCTTCCAGGCCATCCTGGACCGCGCCCCCACCGCGCCGGTTCGCATCAACCCGGAAATTCCTCCCAAGCTGGAAGAAATAATCAGCAAAGCTCTGGATAAGGACCGCGAGTTGCGTTACCAGAACGCCGCCGACATGCGTGCCGACCTGAAGCGGGTGCGCCGCGAACTGGAATCGGGACGCAG
>DATJEH010000071.1:0-3178 GCA_035496875.1 Terriglobales bacterium
TGAAATACACCTGCAGCAGAATGGGGATGGCGATCAGGAGCACATGGAAGTAGCGCCCGGTGATGTTGTCGGCCTGGAAGGCGAAGATACAAACCAGGGTGGCCAGCAGGGCGGCAATGGTAACCGGTGCAAATCGGGGTAACAGGGTGCGCTCAAACCACTCCCGCCCGCGGCGGCGAATGAACCAGTAACGCAGCGCCGATCCCGCCGCCAGGGGAATAACAATAAACGCGGTTACCGAATACAGCAGCACGCTGAAAGGCACGTGCAGCGAGGATGCGCCGCTGACCAGGAAGCGCACGATGGGCGCGAACAGAAACAGCATGATCAGGTCATTGAGCGACACCTGCACCAGGGTGTAGGCGGGATCGCCGTCAGTGAGGTGACTCCACACAAAGACCATGGCGGTGCAGGGAGCCGCGGCCAGGATGATGGCGCCGGCGATGTACTGGTCGGCCTGGGCAGGAGCTATCCAGGCGCTGAACAGGTGACGAAAGAACAACCAGGCGATCAGCGCCATCGAAAAGGGCTTGACCAGCCAATTGACGAATAACGTGACCAGCAGGCCGCGTGGCCGCTCGCCCACGTTGCGGATGGAGGCAAGGTCCACCTTCATCATCATGGGAATGATCATCAGCCAGATGAGCACGGCGATGGGAATGTTGACCTGGCTGCCGCGGCCAAATTCCAGGGAACGCAAGGCGCCGACCGAGGCGGGCATCCATTTACCGACCGCCAGGCCAGCCAGCATGCATAAACCGACCCAGAGCGTGAGGTAGCGCTCGAAAACATTGAGCCGCTTGGCGGCGGAAAGAGCCGGCGCTGGACTCGCGAGGGTGGTCATGGCCGCGGCCCCTGTTCGGGCTTGGTCGCCGCTGAAACGGGAACGGGCGCCGGCAGGGGAGCGGCCTGCAGGCGCACGAAGGCTGGGCGGCGGCAGCAGGCCCGTACCAGTTGAGCCTGGTCCGTGCGCATCTCCGCGTCCTGCCCGAGCCAGGTCAGCGTGTATTGGAGAATGCGCGCGGCTCGCGGATCGGAGGGAACCAGAAGACGGTAGTGCATCCATTTGCCCTGGCGGCGCGCGCCTACGATCCCCGCCCGGCGCAGGTAAGCCAGGTGGCGTGAAATCTTGGGCTGGCTCAGCTTCAGCACGGCCACGAAATAGCAGACGCAGACTTCCTTCTCTCCCATCAGGTTGAGCAGTCGCAGGCGGGTGCGGTCGGCCAGAGCGCGAAAGAACTGGGGCTGCGGAATCGGAGTTGAGGTCCCTTTCATCCACTCCAGCTTAACACACAAATATGCCTAGACATATGTGTTTGTCCTCACGAAGGATTGTGATCCCTCTCACTCATGGAGCCGGATTTGGCCAGGAAGCAAAGAAAATTGAAACCGCAGAGGACGCGAAGCAGGCTGAGGTTTTGAATATCTAAGAATCCGGTTTAACGGCACGCAGGCATGAATCAAAAGAAGACCTCTGCGTCCTTGGCGTCCTCTGCGGTTTTGGTCTGAGGTGGATTACTTTGCCCTGCGTGCTACCCGCACGTCCGCGCTCTCCACCTCGCGCAGGGTGCAGCAGGCGCCGGGCGGGATGGGGGCGCCGTGGGGGCAGGCGCGGGGGTGGCCGAGGAAGGCGCAAATGCGGTCGGTGGCCTCAGGGGAAAGGATGTGCTCGAATTTGCAGGCTTGCTCTTCCACTTCCGCCGGGTCGTCCATGCCCAGGCTCTCGGTAAAGAGGCGCTCGGCCAGGCGGTGGCGGCGGATAACATCGGCGGCGCGCTGGCGGCCCTGGGGCGTGAACTCAATCATCAGATCGCCGTCGGCCACCCGCTGGGAAATGTGGCCCAGCGCGTCGTGGCAGGGATTGATGACCGCCTTGTGCGCGTGCGGCTGCGAGGGGTGGGGACGGGTGGTCACCAGGCCCAGCTCCACCATTTTCTCTACCGCGATGCTCACCGGCACCCCGCCGTGCACGTCCATGCTGCCCAGTTCGGCGGGCTCGCCATGTTCTTCGATGACCCAGATCTCCTCCAGCACCTCGTCGAATTGCTCCTGGTCAGACATGGCGAAGACTTCTTCGGTGGCAATCCTGCCGTGGTGCAGTTCCACACGGCGGTCGGCCAGGCGCGCCACCAGAGCGTCGTGGGTCACCATGATGATGGTGCGGCCCTGCTGGTGCAGTTCGCGCAGCAGGCGCAGCACTATTTCCTCGTTCTGCGCGTCCAGGTTGCCGGTGGGCTCGTCGGCCAGCACAATCTTGGGATCGTTGATGAGGGCGCGGGCAATGCACACCCGTTGCTGCTCGCCGCCGGAGAGGTGCGCCGGCAGATGGTGGGCGCGGTCCTTCAGGCCAACCCGTTGCAGCGCTTCCAGCGCCTCCTGCTCGTCGGTCATGCTGTGGAAGTACTGCGCCAGCATCACGTTCTCCAGCGCAGTCAGGTAGGGAATCAAATGGAACTGCTGGAAGATGAAGCCGATTTTTTCCGCGCGCACCCGGGTCAGTTCGGCGGCGCTCAGCCCAGCCACATTCTGACCGGCTAGCCAGACGTTGCCGCTGTTGGGCCGGTCGAGGCAGCCGATCAGGTTTACCAGGGTGGATTTGCCGGAGCCGGAGGGGCCCATGATGGCCAGCCACTCCCCGGGCATGACCGTGAGTGACACGTCGTCCAGCGCGCGAATGACGCCGCCGTTCTCCTCGGCCTTGGCCGGGTAGAGCCTGCTGACGTGTTCCAGTCGGATCATGGTTTATTCCCCTCGAAGTATCGTGGCCGGCTGCACCCTCCGCAGCAGGGCCATGGGCAAGGTGGCGGAAAGTAAGGCTACCACAATGCTGCCCAGGAACACGCCGGGAAGGATGCTGAGACGTGGCGATATTGATGCCTGAAAGTTGGCGTGGCCGATCCAGGCGGCGGCCGCAATGCCGATGGCGTAGCCCAACAGAGCCCCAATGGCCCCGATGGAGGCGGCCTCGGCGGCGAAGAAGCCGCTGATCAGGCGCTCCGAGGCGCCCAGGGCTTTCATGATGGCGAAGTCGCGGCGGCGGTCCAGCACCCAGGCGGTCAGGGTGGCGAGCACGCACAGGGCGGCGGTCAGGATAATCAGAACGGCCGCCGCCAGCAGGGTGGAGCGAGTTTTACCCAGCACCCGGCCCTCGGCCTCCATGATCTGGCGCACCGGGCGG
>DATJEH010000072.1:0-35718 GCA_035496875.1 Terriglobales bacterium
GGACAGCGGCAGGCCTTGTTGTGCTCCGCCATGCTGTTATTGCAGAAAGGACAGTGGCACCCGCGCTCGTGGGTGCCGCCCAAGGAGCCGCAGGCCGGGCAAACGCAGCCCAGAGTGTGCTTGCCGCCGCTTTCACCGCACATAGGGCACCGGCAGTACTCGCGATGACGCCCGCCATACTTGTACGCCGAGTAGGACATATACCCGGGCCTCGGCTTGCACCCGGACTACCTCCAGCAGAATATCGGGGGCCGATGTGTGTGTATTCTGCCATCAGGCGGTAGCTGCCGCCAGCAAGTATAGAATCATTGCTTAGTGCATGTCGTGGTTCTCCAACCAGGTACTTACGGAGCAGCCATGCACCCTCGAGGTTGCTATGTCAGATGGCCTGAATAAACACGAGCGAGAGACAGCCTGGCCGTCGCTTCCCCTGGAAGCGTGGAAAGACACCTGCGCCACTCTGCAGATGTGGACACAAGTGGCGGGCAAAATCCGACTGCAGCTGACGCCCCGGCTCAACCACTGGTGGAATGTGCCGCTTTACGTCAGTTCGCGCGGCTTTACCACGTCGCCGATTCCATTTAAAGAACGAACCTTCGAAATCCAATTCGATTTTATTGCTCACAATCTGGTGATTACGACCAGCGACGGCAAGGTGGACCAGCTGACGCTCAGGCCGATGCCGGTAGCCGAGTTCTACCGCAGCCTCATGTCGCGGCTGTCTGCGCTGGGCATTGAGCTGAAAATTAACAGCAAACCTTGCGAGGTCCCCGACCCTATTCCCTTCGAGCAGGACACCATCCACGCCGCCTACGATTCCGAGTACGCGCACCGCTTCTGGCGCATTCTGGTGACGGTGAACAGCATCTTTCTCGAATTCCGCTCCCGTTTTCTGGGCAAATGCAGCCCAGTGCATTTCTTCTGGGGCAGCTTTGACCTGGCGGTAAGCCGGTTCTCCGGGCGGCGGGCGCCGGAACGTCCTGGGGCCGACGCCATTACCCGCGAAGCCTACTCGCACGAAGTGATCAGCGCCGGCTTTTGGCCCGGCGGGGGAGGCGTGAGCGGTCCCGCCTTTTATTCCTATACCGCTCCTGAGCCCGAAGGTTACGCGGCTGCCCGGGTGCGCCCCAGCACTGCCTTCTACGACCCTAAGCTGTGCGAGTTCCTATTGATGTACGATGATGTTCGCGGCGCCGATTCGCCGCGGCGGGCGCTGCTGGAGTTTCTGCAAACCACTTATGAAGCGGGCGCCAATCTGGCCCGCTGGGACCGCAACGCCTTGGAGATGCCGGCCGCAGCCTGACCGGCAAGGAGAAAAACATCATGGCCGCAGAGTGCACTCACCTGGACCAGATCCGCATCACCACCACCAACAAGCACGTTTGCGAGGAATGCGTGAAAACCGGCGACACTTGGGTTCATCTGCGCCTGTGCCTGGAATGTGGCCACGTGGGCTGCTGCGACTCCTCCAAGAACAAGCACGCCACCAAGCACTTTCACACCACCCGTCACCCGCTGATCCGCTCCATCGAACCAGGCGAAAGGTGGATCTGGTGTTACGTGGACCAGTTGGCGCCCGGCGAAGTGGCCGCCTGACGGTCCGCAACCAGAGGTAAGCTCCCTACCAGCGACGAGGCAAACCGGTGGCTTACAACATCTCGGTCCACCCTTCCCTGTTGTCCGGCGCTTTTATTTCGCGGTGGCCGATTTTTCCGCGGCCATGAAAGCGTCCACGTTGTTCTTGTCAATCAGGGTGGCGCCGGTATCCACAAAAGCGGGTAGAGGTGAAAACGGGTCCTGCGCCCAGTTTCGCTGCATTGGGCGCAGCGGGTGGTGGTGCAGGTCATCCAGCATCTTGAGGCCGACATAGGTCATGGTGTAGGGCTTCTGGGCAATGGTGGCGGCGATTGCGCCTTTTTTGATCCAGTCCAGTGTGTCGGGGTCGGTATCCATGGCAACCACGGTCTTGCCATTCACGTGATAACGGTCGAGGACATTGGCTACTTCTTTGCCGGCCAGAGCCTCGAGGCAGACAAAGCCGTCTACCTTTTCTTTCTTTTGTCCGATGATCTGCTCGGTAGTATCGAAGGCGACGCGCGGGTCGCCGTGGATATCCACCAGGCGCACGATCTTCATGCCCGGGTAGTTGGCGAAAACGTCGCGGTAGCCGCGCAGCCGGTCATCCAGATTGGCTTGATTGGGCATGGTGAAAATGACCACGTTGCCCTTGCCGTGCATTTCGCCCGCCGCCACTTTTGCGCCCATCACCCCGGCCTGGTAGTTGTTGGTGCCGATAAACAACAGCCGCTTGCTGTCGGGCGAATCGGAGTCAATGGTGATGACGGGAATGCCCGCCGCGATGGCCTGGTCAATGTCGCCGCGCATCAGTTCCGGACTGGCGGGTGAAACCAGGATGCCGCTCGGCTTGCCCTGCAGAAGCTTTTCGAACGCCAGCTGCTGAGCCTTGGGATCGTAGGTGTCGGGCCCCAGAAATTCCGCTTTCACTTTCATCTGCCCCGCGGCATGAAGAAACCCGGCGCCCGCTGCCTGCCAGTAGGGCACCTGCTTATTCGTGGTCACCAAGTAGTAGTTCTCATCGGCACTGTGTTGGGAGGCGCAGCTGCCCAGGATGAAGACGAGTGCCAGGGCCATAAGCAGACGGCGCCATTTGTTTGCAAGAATCATGTCTCTTCCTCCCGAAATTCAACGCCCAGGTTGTGTCAGAGCGCTCAGGAAGCGGCTCTGGCACTGGTTGGCCAACGCCTGTAGTTCGGAAAATTGCGGCTTTTCCCGCAGCCTGGCCCAAAGCGGATCCACCTGCAGGGCCGAGGAAGCGCAGTAGTTCTGCTCAATGGCGCTGCGCAGCAAATCCAAAGCGGCCTGGTCCTGCCCACAATATCCCAGCACCGAAGCATTCAAGTATTTCATTTCCGGATCGCGCAGTAACATAAGGGCCGGCTGGGTGGCGCGCGTGACTTGCGTCATTTCCCCGGGTTGCTGCAAGCAGGTTTGCAACAGGACGCCATACCAGGGCGCGTCTTTGGTCATCTTCAATGCCGCCTGGCGCGCTTCGGCGGTTTCGCCGGCACGCAACAGAACGTAGGGGATCACATTGCGCGCCCATTCCGAGTGCGGGTCCAGGCGCACATATTCCATCGCTTTTTGTGTCCGGCCCAGCTGCAGAAAAGGAAAAGCGCAAGAGCGCAGGTCGAAGTCGCCGGGGTCCAGAGTCATAGCGGCGTCACATTCCTGCGCTGCCGCCTCCAGCAGGCCGGCGTAGCGGTAGACGTAGGCTACGGTGAAGTGGGCCTCGGCATTATCGGGACGACGCTTCACCAGGGCCTCGGCCTCGCCTGCCTTGTCCAGTTCGCCCCATTCAATACGGTTCTGGGTCAGGTCGGCGGCCGCCGAGATCAGGTTGGGATCCAGATGCAAGGCTTGTTCCAAGCAGGAAGTGGAACGCTGGAACGCGGCATCTCCGCCATCGGAATAAGCAGCGTCATAATAATAGCGCCTTCCCAGCGCCTGCCAGGCGGAAGCGTAGTTGGGATCAAGCTTGACCGCCTTCTCCAGCAGCGCAATGGCCTCCTTGTTGGGCGCCGGGTCGTGGGGAACAGCCAGGCTGCGCAAGTAAAGATCATAAGCTTGCGGGCTCTTGGCCCGTGTGCTCGCGTGCAGCGGGGCGCTCACCAGGCCTAGCCGGGGAATGAATCCCTGGTGCACCTGGCTGGCGATTTCATCCTGCATTCTGGTCAGATCCCCGGCGCTGGCGGCCACCGTTCCCTGCCAGAACACACGGTTGTTTTTAACTTCCACCGCCTCCAGCGTTATCCGCAAGGCAGAGCTTTGCCTCAGATAATGGCCCGTCAACACTACCGCCACCCGCAGAGATCGGCCCGCTTGCTGAGGGTCAATGTCGGCGAACTTGCGGGATTCTTCCAGGGGGCGCACTTCGAGAGTGGGAACGTAAGTCAGCTGAGTGGCAATTTCATCGGCCAGGGCGAAGCTGAGGAAGTCCAGGGTCTTGTCCCCGGTCATATTCTTGAAGGGAACAACGGCAATTGTGTTGGCCGCTCCGGAACCAGCGCGCGCGTGCTTGAACCACCAGGCCCCCACGGCGGTGAGCACGGCCACCAGCAATCCCGCCATGGCCAGCAACAGGTAGCGATGGTACCAGCTGGCTCCCTGGAAGGTTTTGCTGGGCAGGCGCGGCAAAAGGGCTGATTTGCGCAGCGCCGAGGGTTCCAGGCCCGATTCGGTCTCACGTTTCAAGCGCTGCAGATCGGTTCGCAACTGGCTGGCCGCGCCATAGCGGTCATCTCGTTTCTTCTCCAGCGCTTTGCCTACGATGCGTTCGAATTCCGGCGGTAAGCCGGCATTGAGAGCCAGAGGGGATGCCGGCTTCTGGTGCAGGATGGCTTCCAGGGTGAGCACCACGTTCTTGCCCGCAAACGGCTTGCGCCCGGTGGCTGCCTCGTAGAGCACCACCCCGAAGGAGAACAGGTCGGAGCGCGCGTCCACCTCTTCGCTGCGTACCTGCTCCGGAGACATGTAGACGGCCGTGCCCGGCACCACGCCTTCGGCGGTCAGACTATCCTCAACCGAGGAGGTGGAACTGCCGTCAGGGCAAAACATCTGCTGGGTTGGGCTGAGCTTGGCCAGTCCGAAATCCAGTATTTTCGCCTGCCCGCGCGGCGAAACGTAAATGTTGGCGGGCTTGATGTCGCGGTGAATGATGCCCTTGTCGTGCGCCGCTCCCAGAGCGTCGGCCACCTGGATGCCGATCTCCAGCACTTCCTCCAGCGGCAAAGGCTGACCATGCAGGCGCTGCTTCAGGCTCTCGCCTTCCAGCATCTCCATTACGATGAATGGCCGGCGATCGTGCTCTTCCACTTCGTGTATGGTGCAGATGTTGGGATGGTTCAGGGCGGAAGCGGCGCGCGCTTCCCGCAGAAAACGTTGTAGCGCCTTTGGGTCGTGGGCCAGATCTTCAGGGATGAACTTGAGGGCTACGTGGCGGCCCAGCTTGAGATCTTCTGCCTCGTAAACGATGCCCATACCGCCGCCCCCCAGTTTGCGAACGATGCGGTAATGGGCAAGAACTTCGCCGATCATCGGGGAGGGGCTCCACCCCGCTTGGCAAGCAAAACATGGTATGCCGGAAAAGGGGCAAGGGTCAACGATTTGGTTCGTCCTTGCGGAACCAACTCATCTTTCTCCGGCGTTGCTTCCCGCCGCCCGTATAATCACGCCAACGAATCGCAAAGGGACCCTTGTGAGCTCGGGTTATGCCAGTATTCGCGATGTAGCCGTGCTGCAGGAGGCCACCCAGCTTATCCTCGCCAGCACCGACCTGGAAACTGTGCTGCATCAGGCCCTGCTGGTAGTGCGCACCTACTTCGGGGCCGGCCGCTGCGCCGTATTTCTCCTGGATGAAGCGGCCCAGGAGCTTTATCCCCGAACCCACCACGGTTATGACGCGGGTGCGATCCCCGGCCCACTGCGCCTGGAAAGTGAAGGCGCTTCCCAGCGTGCCGCGCAAACTCGCTCCCTGGTGCATGTGCGCGGGCAGGCTGCCAACGGCGGCAGTGAACTCGCTCTGCCGCTGCTGGTCCGCGACCAGTTGCTGGGCGTGCTGCTGCTGGTAAGCGACAACCCTGAGGCTTTTCCCGAGAGCACCGTCCCCCTGTTGTCGCTGTTTGCGGGGCAGACTGCGGTGGCGGTGGAAAATGCCCGCCTGCACTCTACGGCCTTGCGTCGGCGCCGCCAGATCGAACTCATCAACCTGATTGCCCGCACCGCCGCTTCCGCCAGCCATACCCAGCAGTTTTTTTCTACCCTCACCGATCTCTTGGGCGACGCTTTCGAAGGCACCAGCGTGGCCCTTGTGTTGCGCGGACCGCAGGGCATATTTGTGCCCGCAATTTCCTCCAATGGCGAACCTGACCTGGAACGCTTCCGGGCTTCGGCGCGCAACGGCGTAGTGGCGGAGGCCCTGCAGCAGCACGCCGCCGTGCTGGAAGCGGACTTGAGCAGCAAGCCCGGGTGGCCGGCCTGCTTTCCCAACGCCGGCTCGGAATTGTGCGCTCCCCTGGTGTTCCTGGGTGAAGCCATGGGAGTGGTGGTTCTGGCGCACGAACGGGCGAATTTTTTCACTGCTGATGACCGCACGCTGGCGCAGGCGGCGGCCGACGTCTGCGCCACCGCCACGCGCAACGTGCAACTGGCGGAGGAACTCAACCGGGTCGCCAACCTGGATTTCCTTACCGGCTGCCACAACCAGCGCTATTTTTATTTCGCGCTGGCGCAGGAATTGGCGCGCGCCCGCCGCTACAACAAGCAATTTGGCATCATCCTGCTCGACCTGCGCGACTTCCGCCAGGTGAATGCGGCTTATGGCTTTGAAACCGGCGACCAGCTGCTGCATAAGGTGGCTCATAGCCTGCAATTGCAACTGCGCAGCAACGATGTGCTCTGCCGTTACATGAGCGACCGTTTCGCGGTGGTGCTGCCGGAAATTGAGCGGAGGGGCATGGAGGCGGTGATGGGGAAACTTCGTTCGGCGGTGGAGGCCATTACCCTGCCCCGCAGCACGCAAGCCTTGGAGCTGGCCAGCGCCTCCGTTATGTGCCCGCATGATGGTGTGAGTGAACTCGAACTGGTGAATTTACTCCTGGAACGCCTGGAGAAAGCTAAAGGCGGGGATCAGTAGTAAAGGGCCAGTTTGCGCGCGCACGGACCGGTTCGCCGGCAAACTCGGCTGGTCCGCTCAGCATGAAATCTCGCCCACTCTTGGCTTCTGCCTACTGTTTTTCCCGGTCGTCCCGCCGCTGCAGGGTCGGACGGTCATCCTCGGAGGTCTTGCCGTCTTTGTCCTTGCTCTTGGAGCGCCGCAGGCTGGGCTGATTCTCCTTGGCCGGGCCGACGGTCTTACGGCGATTTTCTATGGCCGCCAGACGCGCCTTCACGGTGTCGAACTCTGAGGTGCTGATCACGTACTGCTCGCGCGCCGGCAGAATGCGCGCAATCTCCTGCTGCGTTCTCTTGATTCGGTCAGGGGTTTGGGGATGCGTGGAAAACGCCTTGGAAAGTGTGCCCGGCTTCTTTTTTTCGGTGGCCTGTAGTTTTTCAAAGAAGGCCACATAGGCCTGCGGGTCGTAGCCCGATTTGTACAGGTATTGCAGGCCGAGGAAATCGGCTTCCTCTTCAAAACCGCGGGAGAAGCGCAGGAAGGTAAGCGGCAGCCCGAGTCCGGCGGCCGAGCGCACGGCATAGCCCAGCCCGCCACCGACGAAAATAAGCGGTATCGAAGCCAGGTTCACCAGGTTGCCCCGCGTCATCTGGCGGGTGGCGTGGCGTGCCGCCACGTGCGCAATCTCATGCGACATCACACCTGCCAGTTCAGCCTCTTCATCGGCCGCCAGAACCAAGCCTGAGTTCACGTAAAAGAAGCCTCCAGGAAGCGCGAAGGCGTTGACCTGGTCGGAATCAATTACCTTGATGGTGAAGGGCACCTTGGCGTCGGAATTGCGCACCAGGTTCTGACCGATTCGGTTCACATATTCGCTGATCACCGGATCTGAGACCATTTTTACGCTGGAGTCGATCATGGCGGCATACTGCTTGCCCATGGCGACTTCCCTCTCGATCGAGTACCAGTTGCCCAGACCTTTGCCGCCCATTTGGCGGTCGCCGATGGCGTTCACGTCATCCTTACTGCCGGGCTTCACCTTGGGCTGCTGTTGCTGGGAAGGGGCTTTGCTGGCCGTGGGGGCAGGTTGCTGCTCCGGGGCAGCGGGTGCTGACGCTTGCGGCTGCTGGCTGGTCTGAGAAGCACTGGGAGAGGCACTGGGCTGGGTTTGGGCCGGCGCCTGTGAAATCAGGAAAAGGCAGAGCAGCAACATAACCGCGTACTTCATAACAGACTCCTGCGGGGTGCTCTAACTAGATTATAGGCCTCGATTGTGGGCCCGGTTCCGGCGGGTTGCAGTGACGGTGGTCACGAAGGGCGGACGGGGCTTTCGGGGCATATCAGAGGGCGGAATTCAGGCCTGGGGCTCTATCATCGGCAGGGCGCAACTGGGGACGTTTGCGGCGGCGCGACTGACCCACCTTAAGGATTTCTACCCGCGAGGCGCGCCACTCACCGTTCCCATCCTGGCTGGCCGTAACCCGCACTTCCGCGCCCGCCTTCAAGGCCCGGGCTGGAACCTGCTCCCGCTGACGCTCGGGAACGCTGCTGGCGTAAAGCACCCGGGCATGGGAAACCTCGGCCCGGCGCAGGTTGCCGTTGCGGCCTTGCACATAAATCCAGCCATGGCTGGCTTCGCCCTTGGGAGCATGCACGATTACACCGCGAAAGGTGCCGGAAATCTCAGCCAAAGACGGCAGCAGGCAGGCAAATAGCACCACCGTAAGGACTACCAACCGCTTCATGGGCCAATATGATGCTACTCTTCCGGCGCCGCGCCGCCTGAGCAGGTTGCGGAGCTCTCAGTCGTAATACTCCAGCCCCAGGTGCGTGATCAACTCTTCCCCGCGCAGGTAACGCAACGTGTTCTTCAGCTTCATTAACTGGATGAACAAGTCGTGCTCCGGGTAAAGGCCGGGAACCGTCATGGGCGACTTGAAGTAGAAGCTCAGCCACTCCTGGATGCCGCGGCAGCGTAACTCCGAGGAACGCTGCGCCAAATCCAGGAACAGCACCAGGTCAAGCACGATGGGCGCGGCCAGGATGGAGTCGCGGCACAGGAAATCAATCTTGATCTGCATTGGGTAGCCAAGCCAGCCGAAGATATCTATGTTGTCCCAACCCTCTTTGTTATCACCACGCGGAGGATAATAGTTAATCCTAACCTTGTGGTACAGATTGCCATACAGTTCGGGGTACAGCTTAGGCTGCAGAATGTGCTCCAGCACGCCCAGCTTGGACTCTTCCTTGGTCTTGAAGGAGCCGGGATCGTCAAGGACCTCGCCGTCGCGGTTACCCAGAATGTTGGTGGAGAACCAGCCGCCCAGGCCCAGCATGCGGGCTTTGAAGCCGGGCGCCAGGATGGTTTTGAGCAGGGTCTGCCCGGTCTTAAAGTCCTTGCCGCAGATGGGCGCCTCATTCTGCCGCGAAAGCTCCAGCATGACCGGCAGGTCCACCGTGAGGTTGGGAGCGCCGTTAGCGAAGGGCACGCCTTCGGAGAGCGCGGCATAAGCGTAAATCATGGAAGGGGCGATGGTTTCGTCGTTCTTCGCCAGCGCCTTCTCGAAGGCCTCCACGGACTCGTGGGCGCGGCCCGGTTGCAGGAAGATCTCCGTTGAGCCGCACCAGATAACAATCAGGCGCTCCGCGCCCGAACTTTTGCGGAATTCGCGAATGTCCTCGCGCACCTGCTCCGCCAGTTCCATCTTGCTCTTACCCTTCTTCACATTGGGGCCGTCGAGCTTCTTGACGTAGTCGTGGCTGAACACGGCTTTACGCGGCTTCACGGATTGCAGGAAGGGCTTGATCTGGTCGAGCAGGGTCTTATCCAGCACGCCCGCCTTGCTGGCGGCAGCGTACATGTCATCCTCGAAGATGTCCCAGCCGGTGAAAACCAGGTCGTTAAGGCCGGCCAGCGGCACCATTTCCTTGATTTTTGGGGAGCGGCCGTCAGTGCGCTTGCCCAGGCGTATGGTGCCCCATTGCGTCAGCGAGCCCACGGGCTGCGCCAGGCCGCGGCGCACCGCTTCCACTCCGGCCACAAACGTGGTGGCCACGGCGCCCATGCCGGGAATCATGACCCCCAATTTGCCCTTTGCCGGACGTATTTCGCCGGGTTGTGCCTTCTTCTCTGCCCCTGGTTTTGCATTACTCTGCCGCGTGGCCATGAGTGCCGTCCTATAGAAATGAATTTATGTCGGGAACAAACCAACAATCTTCTCGTATTGCGCGCGAGTTGGCAACCGGAAGGCGAGAGCTTGCAAGTAACGTCTCTACCCTGCGCGTCTGCAGGGGCCCGCGGGCGGAGCGCCGTATCATTTTCCAATTATGCCGGACGCGTGATACAACCAGCGCACGAGGAACAGTGTGGCTGAAAAGATTGCATTGGTTACCGGCTCCTCCAGCGGCATTGGCTTGCTGACCGCGGTAGAACTGGCGCGCGCCGGCTTTCGCGTGGTGGCCAGTATGCGCGATCTGGGCCGACGCGCACGCCTGGATGAAGCCGCCACCACCGCCGGGGTGGCCGGGCAGATTGACGTGCGCCGCCTGGACATTACCGAATTCGAGAGCATCCCTGAGTTCATCGCCCAACTGGACCGCGACTACCTTCGCCTGGATGTGTTGGTCAACAATGCCGGCTTTGCCGTAGCCGGTTTCGCGGAAGATCTGCTCCTGGAGGAACTTCGGCAGCAATTTGAAACCAATTTCTTCGGCCAGGTGGCGGTCACCAGGGCGGTGCTCCCCCTCATGCGGAGGCAGCGGGCTGGGCACATCATCCTGGTTTCATCCATCGGCGGCCGCGTTTCAGCGCCAGTGATTGGAGCTTACGATGCCTCCAAGTTTGCCCTGGAAGGCTGGAGCGAGTCGCTGCGCATTGAGACCCGCTCGCTGGGCATTCGTGTGGTGCTGGTGGAGCCAGGCTCGTTCCAGACCGATATCTGGGAGCGCAATGTGCGGGTGGGCAGCTACGCCCTGGACCGCACCTCGCCCAACCACGAGCGCGGCGCCCGCTTCTCCGAGGTGGTGAAGAAAGTGCGCAAGGCCAATCCCCTGCCCGTCGCCAAACTGATTGCCCGCATCGCGCAAACACCCAACCCGCGCCTGCGTTATCGGGTGGGCTTTGATGCCCATCTGCAGTTCTGGCTGCACGCGCTGCTGCCGTGGAAGGTTTACGAAAAGCTGGCAATTCGGGCCACAAAGATCGGGTGAGGAGCTAGACCGCCGCAAGCGAGGCGCCTGCGGCGGTGTTGGACGAACGCAGTCAAATTCACTTGGCGGGCGCGAGAGGAATCATCGCGTGTTCGTAGGGCGTGCCCGCCCACATCATGTACGGCTTATTCGGGTCCGGGTCCTTGGCCTCGGTATAGCCCAGCGCCTTGCTGGGCGGCCCGAAGACCATGAGATGCGGACCGGTCACGATCCAATGGTTGTCGGCAGTTTTGCCAGTGGCGTACGGGTCGGTATTGCTCGCGCCCTGGTCGCCGGCCAGCATGTAGGAAATCCCCACCTTATCCGGGGGCGGAGCGTGCTTCATCATGGCATGGATGAATTCCATGCTGTTGGCATCATTGCACATTTTATCCGTACCCATGATCATGCAAGTAAAGCCATTGCTTCCGGAACGAAGGGTGCGAATGGAACCATCCTTGTCCACGCGTATGACCGTTGCATGCTTCGCCACCGCCGCGGGAGCGGCGGACAGCGCCTGGGCGATATAGTCGGCATCTGAAATCTGCTTCTGCTGCGCGTTGATCAGGGACGTGGCTGCGACCAGCAAGAAAATTAAAGTCAAACCTGCAGTTAAGGAGCGCATATTGCCTCCGTGAGCTTGAATGGGATTATTCGGGCCTGGCAAAAATATTGTTACAACCTACAATTACAAGGCTTTCAAAGGCAAATTTTACAGTCCGCCGTTGCGCACTACATTATTCGTCCGGACTCTGCCCTGCCAGCGCGTCCAAACAAACACCGCGATGCCGATGACGATCACGGCCAGGATCACAGCGTCGAAACGGTGAAACCAGATGCGCAGGCGCGGATCGGTATCCCAGCGCTGGCCCAACTTCATGCCTACGTAGGCCAGGCCCAGGCACCACGGCCAGGAACCAATGAAAGTGTAGAAATGGAACTTTGCCTGGTTCATGCGGGCCACGCCCGCCGGCAGCGCAATGAAGGTGCGCACCACCGGCAGCAGGCGGCTGATGAAGACGGTGATGTTGCCGTAGCGGGCGAAGAAGCGGTCAGCCCAGTCCAGTTCGTGACGGCTGAGCAGGATGTAGGAGCCGTACTTCTCCACCAGCGGGCGCCCGCCATAATAGCCCACCGCATAGGCAATCGCCGACCCCAGATTGCATCCCAGCGCGCCCACGGTGGCCACCCACAACAGCTTGAAGCGGCCCACGTACACCAGGTAGCCGGAAAAGGGCATGATGATTTCCGAGGGCAGGGGTATGCAGGCGGACTCGATGGCCATTAAAAGGGCGATCCCCATATATCCGCCGGCGGAAATCACGGAAATGATGAAGGCGCTGAGCGCCGCGATGATTTTGGCAGTCATTGGCAGCCGGGCAGGAACGGGAATACGGTGCTCGTTTGCACGTGCGGGGTCAAAACGATTCGATTATACGGGGTGTGTGGGCCGACGGTCGACGGCCGACGCCTGAGACTTGCGGTGCAGAAACTGACTACCGACTCCTGATTAAAACTGCCCCTCCTGTGTGAAGGTATAGCCGGGCAGGCTTTGCCCCTGTGGACTACGCAACACTTTCACCCGGATAGTGTCGGTGGTTGTCGCCCCGGAATCGGCCTGGCGCAGGATGGCAAATTGGGCAAAAACCTCGTTGTAGAGCTTAGTTACCAGGTAGTTCTGGCCGCTTTGGTCGCTGCGCCACACTTGTCCGAGCTGGATGGTTTTCACTGCCATTTTTCCCTTCTCCCCAAGCTCAGAGTAGCTAGCGTTGAGCGCCAGAGTCAATGACGTAGGGGGTTACGAAAGTGAGTTGCGGAAAGCCCAGTGCCCGGGTACCTGGCCCCTAAGTGCCTTTTCTACCCGGTGCAACTGATTGCGGGCAGGGCATTTCTCCTTCCGGCTGGCCGGTACTACAATAAATGCCCATGCCTCCGGCCCCGCGCACCGACACCGAAAGCAATTCGCCCTACAGCCAGGAACTACGCCGGCAATTGATCAGCTTTTCGTTTTACAAAATGATGCCGGAATGGCGTCGGTTGCCGCGCTCGGAGCGCGACGACCACCGCCGCGAAGCTGCCGAAGTCCTGCGCCGCTGGTCCAACTACAGCGAACTGCGCCTGACTACCTACTCCACGGTTGGCCTGCGCTCCGATTCCGACTTCGTGCTGTGGCGCATTTGTTATTCGATGGAATGTCTGCAGACTATGACCTCCGAGCTGCTAGCCACGCGCCTGGGCGGCTACCTGCAAACCTCCTACTCCTATCTGGCTATGACCAAGCGTTCGCAGTACCAGATCGGGCCGGAGCACGAAAGCTACGACCTGCGCGGCTCCATTAAGCCGGGCGCCTTCAAGTACCTTTTCCTGTTTCCCATGGAGAAGACCAAGGCTTGGTATGCCCTGCCGTTTGAAGAGCGGCAGCGCATGGTGCACGATTACATCCGCATCATGGACGACTTTCCCCGAGTTCGCCTGAATGTGATGTACTCTTTCGGCTTGGATGACCAGGATTTTATTGTGGCCATCGGCAGCGATTATCCGGAGGACGTTCTGGACATGGTGCAGCAGATGCGCGAGGCCGAGTCCACCGGCTACAACCAGCGCGACACCCCGGTTTTCACCTGCCAGCGCACCACCATTGAAGAAATGCTGGAGCGTTTGGGCTGATGGTGCGCGGCATCATTCCCCGCCAGCCAGCCAAGAGCGGCCGCCACGAAGGGCGCGCTGCTGCCGCCCGGGCTGCGCAGTCCCGCGGCGCTTCGCGGCAGCCGCAGAAGGGCGCGCGCCATGCCACAGCTCCCTTTCCCAAAACCCCGGTCAAATCAGCTGCCAAACCGGTGGGGGCGCCCAAGGGCTATAAGCCAACTGCGCCGGAACGAATCAAAGAAATTCTCCAGCGCCTGGACCAGACCTATCCCGGCGCCACCTGTGCCCTGCACCACAGCAGCGCCTGGGAGCTGCTGGTAGCAACCATTCTCTCGGCACAATGTACCGATGTGCGGGTCAACATGACCACGCCGGAGCTCTTCCGCAAGTACCCGACGCCGCAGGCTTTCGCCGCGCTCAAGCCGGAAGAACTGGAGCCCGCCATCCGCTCCACCGGCTTTTTCCGCAACAAGTCAAAATCCGTGGTAGGCGCGGCCAAAAAGCTGGTTGAGGAGTTCGGCGGACAGGTTCCCGACGACATGGAGAAGCTGCTTTCCTTGCCGGGCGTGGCGCGCAAAACGGCCAACGTGGTTCTGGGCACATGGTTCGGCAAAGCGGAAGGCGTGGTGGTGGATACCCACGTGTACCGCATCAGCCGGCGGCTGGAGCTCACCAGCAACACCGACGTGCCGAAAATCGAGCAGGACCTGATGCGCACCATCCCGAGCGACAAATGGATCATTTTTTCCCACCAGATCATCTGGCACGGACGCAAGCTGTGCATCGCACGCCGGCCCAAGTGCGCGGAATGTCCTCTGGAAAATCTGTGCCACGCCGCCGACAAGACGTGGAGCACGGTGGAAATTCACAAGTCGGCAAAACCCTGAAAACCAGGAGTTAGGAGTGGGGAGTCAGGAGTCAGCAACAAGTTGAGTAATTGTGTAATTGAGTAATTTTGCAATTCCCCCCCTCGCGCTCAAAGAAGCTGATTTCCAATTACCCGATTACACAATTACTCAATTTCCTCTGCTACACTTTTCTGCTCCCAATCCAGCGACGGAAATCGGCACCATGCGTACTTCTGCCTGTTTTGTTATTTTGATTCTTATGAGCACCGTCACCCTTGCCCAGCAGTTGGCCACGCCCAAGTTCGTCACCGACCCTGCGGAACTGAAAAGCATTCCCAATCTCAACGTGCAGAAGTTCACGGTGGAAAAACTGTTCATGACCCGCGCCATCGGCGGCACTGCCTGGTCGCCGGACGGCAAGTCGATCGCCTTCATGTCCAACATCAGCGGCCGCATGAACCTGTGGACCGTGCCGGCCGAGGGCGGCTGGCCGATGCAGCTCACGGTCAGTGAGCAGCGCCAGTTCAGCCCAGCCTGGTCGCCGGACGGCAAGTGGATTGCCTATATGTCGGACCACAACGGCGACGAACAATGGGACATTTTCGTGGTCTCGCCGCTCAGCGGCGAAGTCATCAACCTGACGCAAACGCCGGAGATAGCCGAAGAGGATCCGCAGTGGTCACCAGACGGCCGCCTTCTCGCCTACATGGTCAAGCCTAAGACCTCGTCCACGTTCGAAATTGACGCCATGGATTTCACCACCCATGAGGTGCGCCATTTGACCAGCGGCACGCCCAAGGACCGGGGCAACGTCAGCCCGCTGTGGTCGCGTGACGGCAAGTGGCTTGCCTATACCCAGGTGCAAGCCAAAGGCACCGATTCCGATATTTACGTGGTGGAAGTTGCCACCTCCAGGAGCACGCGGCTGACTCCGCACAGCGGAGAACAGCTCTATACCGTGAACGACTGGTCGCCGGATGGCAAAAAGCTGCTGATCACTTCCAACGCCGGAAACGGCTACGAAAATGTCGGCCTGCTGGATATTGCCAACAAGAAGATTGACTGGCTGACGCAGGACAAGTGGGAAATCCAGGGCGGCAATTTTTCACCTGACGGCCGCACCGCGACCTGGACCGCCAACGTGGACGGCAACAGTGATATTTATTTCCACGACCTGACCAGCGGTAAGACCGAGGTCTTACCCTTGCCCGCAGGAGTAAACGAGCTGGGCGGCCACGAGAACGCCTTCACCCACGATGGCTCGCGCCTGCTCTATATCCACAACGGTCCCAATGCGCCAGCCGACGCCTGGGTGTACAACCTGGCCGGCAAGCGCTCGCAGCAGATTACGCATTCGCTGGTGGCGGGCGTGCGCGGCGCCGACATGGTAGAGCCCTACCTGGTTCACTATCCCAGCCGCGATGGCAAATTTCAGATTTCCGCCTTTGTGTACGTACCCCACAACCTGCCGCCCAACCGCCAAAGCCCGGCGGTGGTTTATGTGCATGGAGGTCCCACTTCGCAGACGGTGAATTTGTTCAACCGCGGCATTCAGTATCTGGTGAACCAGGGGTACCTGATAATCGCGCCCAACTACCGCGGCTCCACCGGCTACGGCAAGGAATTCCAGCAGGCCAACCTGTTCGATATGGGCGGTGGCGACCTGCAGGATGTGCTGGCTGCGGCCGACTGGATCAAGCGCAGCGCCTACGTAGATCCCAAGAAACTGGTGATCATGGGCGGCAGCTACGGCGGGTACATGACCATGATGGCGGTCACCAAGGCGCCCGAGGTGTGGGGCGCGGGCGTGGCCATAGTGCCTTTCGTGAACTACTTCACTGAGGTGCAGAACGAAGACCCGGTGCTGCGTGAAATGGACCTGGCCACCATGGGCGACCCGGTCAAGAACAAAGCGCTCTGGGAGGACCGTTCGCCCATCTTCTTTGTGGACCGGATCAAAGCGCCGTTGCTGATTCTGGCGGGCGCGCACGACCCCCGCTGCCCGCAATCGGAAGCGCAGCAGGTGGCCGACGCCATCCAGAAGCGCGGCGGGGTGGTGGATTTAAAAATTTATGAAGATGAAGGCCATGGCTTTTCCCGCGTACCCAATCAGATTGACTCGTGGAAGCGCATCAGCGACTTCCTGCAGGCGCACGTGCCGCCCGCCGACTGCGGCTGCTCGCTGAACGATTGAGTTCGAGTATCTCAGCTCGCGGGCGAGGGGGCCCGCGCCACAAGCTTCAGTTTCCATTAACTCGATTACGAAATCCTCAAGAAGCTTCGGATAATGCCGGCTGCCGCAGAATCCGGTCCACCTCGGCCAGATCGGCGGGCGTGAGCTTCCAGCCGGATGCGCCGGCGTTCGAGCGTACCTGTTGCGATAAGGTCGCCCCGGCGATCACCGAGGCCACTACCGAGTGGGCCAGCAGCCAGGAAAAAGCCAGCTCCAGGATGGTATGCCCGCGCGATTCGGCAAAGCGGATCAGGCCCTCGACGATTTCCAGATTGCGCTGGTTAAGAAGCTTCCCAAACCGCTCCTGGGTGGAGATTCGCGTGCCCTGTGGTGCGGGACGGCCGGCGCGATACTTCCCTGTCAGCAGTCCATTGGCCAGCGGAAAATAAGGCAGAAAGGCCAGCCCGCTCCGCTCACATTCGGGCAGCACTTCCCTTTCGGGCTCGCGGTGCAGCAAGCTGTATTCATTTTGTAGGCTGACGAAGTGTGCTCCACCCGGGCGCAAGGCCGCCTCTGCTTCGCGAGTCTGCTGCGCGGAGAAATTGGAGCACCCGATCTCGCGCACTTTGCCGGCTTTCACCAGTTGATCCAGCGCCGCCAAAGTGTCTGCGATAGGGGTCTCCGGATCGGGCTGATGAATCTGGTAAAGGTCAATGTAGTCGGTGCCCAGGCGGCGCAGACTGTCTTCGGCGGCCTGGCGCACGTAGGCAGGCTTGGCCCCGTGACGGTGGTCGTCAACCTTCATGCCGAATTTGGTGGCAACTACCGCCTGCTCGCGGCGGCCCCGCAAGGCTCTCCCCAGGTACTCTTCGCTTTTTGTGTCGCCGTATATATCAGCCGTGTCCAGGAAGTTGACGCCGGCATCGAGCGCGGCGTGCACCACTTTGACGGTGGCATCGGCATCGAGCCGCCAACCAAAGTTGTTGCACCCCAGACCAACCACGGAAACCTGCAGCGAGCCGATCCTGCGCTTCTCCATGTATCTTTTCTCCCCTCTCCCAGATTTACCAATTGATGCTGCAACCTTCACGGCTGATTCGCGGAGAGCACAATTTCTATTTCACAGCAGCCGCTCGCCGCCAAATCCATAAGCCTCGAGCGGGTGCAAGGCTGCCGGAGATTTCCGGTAGCGGTCCGCGAACATGGTCCAGATCATGGTGTCGTAAAGCGGAGTACCGCCGCCGGGATGCGGGCGGCGCAAGGTGGCTTCGTGAATATAGCCAAGCTTGCGCGGCACGGCGGCGCTGCGCTGGTTGCCGACGACCACGTGAATCTCCACACGCGAAACTTTGTCCACCTCAAAAGCCACACGGGTCAGGGCGGCGGAAAATTCGCTGGCGATCCCCCACCCGATGCTGTCGGCGCGCACCCAGTAGCCGACCTCGCGGGCATCGGGGCCCACCCGGTTGTGCAGGCCGGTGCCACCCAGCACGCGTTCTTCGCTGCGATCGAAAACGCCGTAGATGAAGTCCAGCCCCAGGTCGAAGTCGGCCCGCCAGCGCCGGATGCGCTCATACTTGCGCTCCAGGGGCTCGGGTTCGTTTTGCGCCCAGGGCAGCCAGGAACGCAGATGCTCCACGCTGCTGTCAATGGCTTCTTTGAGCTTGACGGCGTCTTCCGGCTGCCAGCAGCGGATCACCAGCCGCGGCGTGACGATGCGGTAGGCAGGTCCCATGGGTTGAAGTTTATCAGCGCCGCACCAGAGACCCTGCAAGCAACGTCTCTACCCAAGCGCGCTCTGCGAGACTGCGCCTTATCGCTACGGCGTGCCGTACAGTTTCCGGTACACGGCTGCATTGCGCACAATGGCCTGTACATATTCCCGGGTTTCCGTGAAGGGGATGGATTCTACAAATTCCGGCGAGTCCTTAAAGTTGCCGTTGGAAACCCAGTCCTGTACCCGGTCACCACCCGCGTTGTAAGCCGCCAAGGCGTATTCCACATTGCCGTTGTACTTATCCAGCAACTCGCGGAAATAGCGGGTGCCCAGCCGCAGGTTCATGTTGGGCACCAGCAGCAGGCTGGTGGAGAAACGCCGGACACGCTGCTGGCGGGCGAGAGTTCGTCCCACAGGGGGCAGCAACTGCATCAGCCCCCAGGCGTTGGCATGGGAAACGGCGCCGGGATTGAATTCTGACTCCTGGCGAATTAAAGCCGCCACCAGGAATGGGTCGAGGCGGTTTTGCAAAGCGTCTTTCTTCAGTTCCGTCCAGTAAGGACGGGGAAACAGCGCCTGCCAGTAGGAATTTGGCATGGCGGAAAGGTCATACGAAAAATAGTCGGGCGCGATGTGCTTGACCATTTCGATGGCCAGGTTGTACTGGCCCGCATCCTGATAAAGCGACACAATCTTATCGGTGGCCCAGGTGGCCGGGCCTTGGGGTGCGGCCGCAGCCTGCAGTTCGCGCACGGCGAAGGTTATGAAGCCGCCGTTCTGCAACAGCAAGGCTTTCTCGATGCGTACGTCATCCGGCGGTTCTTCGTCCTCTCCCAGGCTGGGCGGAAGGGTTGCCGCCGGAATCTTTTCCAGCAAAGGATCGGGGGCGGGATCGCCTCCGGCTCCGATCTCCTGCATGCGCTGGCGGGCCAATCCCGCGTAATAGTAGCTGGAGAAGCGGTCGGTCAGCTTCTGGTAGTAAGCGCGCGCCTTGCCCAGGTCGTGGTCCTGTTCCGCCATGCGGGCGCGCCAGTAAAGCGCGGCCGGAACCTCAGGCGAGCCCGGATATTGCGCGATCTGTTCTTCAATTTCCTTTTTGGCTTCTTCGGTGCGGTTCTGGCGCAAATTTAGCCACGCCGCCTTCCAGTGCGCGTAATGGGCGCGCGGGCTCTCGGGAAAGCGCTGGTCCAGCTCGCGGTAGAAATCTATAGCCTTGTCGTAATCGCGCTTGAGCAGGCAGGCATTGCCGGCCAGCAGCAGGCCGCGGTCGAACCACACGCTGGCAGGAGCTTCCTGGCGCAACTCGGCCGCTAGCTTCTCGATTTGATCTTTGTCGTCGGCGCCGCGGGCAATTTCCATCAGCTCGAAGACCCGCTCCGCGTTGACCTCTGTGCTTGCTCCTGGGATGGACTGGAGCAGGTTCGTCGCGTCCTTGTCCTTGCCGTCATGGTGTAGAGCAATCCCGAGGTCAAGCTGGACAGCGGGACGCTGATCGGCGGGCGCGGACGGCAGCAAAGCCTGGTATTCGCGTACCGCGTCGTCATAGTGCCGCGCCAGAAGCAGGCTGTTGGCGCGCATCTTGCGTTCATCGAAAGTAGGGGTGGGAACGGAGGCGGACGGCAACCTGCTCAGGTCGCTATTGGCGGCATCAGCTTCCGGCGCCAGCGGCATGGCGTAATAAATGCGATGTAAGATCTCCGCCCCTTGCGCTGTTTGCCCGGCGGTGATGTACGCCCGCCCCAGGGCCAGTTCCACGTCGGAACGTAGCGGCTGGCGATGTGGCTGCAGCAGTGCAACTGCCTGCTGTGGCTGTTTCTGCGCCACCAGAGCGTTGGCGTAAATAACCGCGGCATCCACGGCAAAAAGCGAATCAGGATAGTTGGCGTCAAATTTACCCAGCGCCTTGACCACGCCCGCGGAATCGCCCTGCGCTCCGTAGGCCATAGCCAGAAAATAGTCCACATAGTCGGCCAGTTCACCGGCCCGCGGCTGGGCCCTTCGAAGCGCCTGCACGGCCTTGGGGTAATCATGATCGAGGAGGCGGGCGTAACCGAGGGCCAGCCAGGCCAGTGCGGCTTCGTCCGTGCCGGCGTGGCGGCGAGCATAGGCCTCTACCCCGTTATAGGCGGCCCGGCTGCGGTCCTGGAGCAGTTGGCGAGCCATGGGCTTCAGGTCGCTGGAAGCCACAAATGCCCGCGTTATCCGCCGCACTCGGCGGGAGATTTTTCTCCGCTTCTTTTTCTTCTTTGCCTGGTGACGGCTGGCGGATTTCTTTTTGGCTGATCTGCTTTTGGCCTGCGCGGTGGACGCTGGCGGTCGGTACGCGCCCGCGCTAGACAGGGACATGAAACTGCCCAGTAAAAAAACTACAACTGCCAGTACCGGGACCCGGGTATTCACATTATCTGTAGTTTAGCGCGGGAACCCTTCGCCCAGAAGAGAGCGATCGTTGTTAGCCAGGTTCTGGATGATTTCCTGATCGAAATAGCTGGCCGGACCGGCCACCGTACTGCCGTAACGCTTCTCGTAGGCGGCGCGGCTTTTCTCAATATCCTCTTTCAGGCGGTCGTAAAGGTTGCGGCTCTCCCTTCCTTCCACGACCTTGGCCTTGTTGTAGAGCTTGATTTCGTCCACCAGCAGCTTGGCGAAGCGCTGCGCCTTGCGGTGAACGGCGGCGTCATCTCCTCTGTCCGGTGCTGGAACTGGGGCGGAGACGGCGCTGCCGGCTCCCGCCGCTGCCACGGCCGCCATGGCCATGGGAGCTGGTTCACCCTCCGGCTGAGCTACCTCTTCGGTCTGAGCCTCTGCTACTGGTTCGGCCACCGCCGCCATGACTGGTGGTGCCTCAGGCACTCTTGCCATAGAAGGCGCTTCAGTCTGTTCCACGGGAGCGGTCACCGGCTCCCCGCTATCCGGTATAGCCGTGGCCCGGCGGAGGGCCACGATTTCCAGCCACAGCCCGCTTGAGAGCACCAGCATCTCTAAGGCAGCATCGTCCAACTGGCCGCCGTCTTCGCTGCCGGCATCGGTATAGAGCACCGCCGCCACTTTTTCTTTCAGCAGCAGTGGCAGGAGGAAGACGCGATCGTCCTGGGGTGTCGCAAAGGTAGATGTGAAGCTCACATCCATATCTTCGGCTCTACCCCGGATGGGCGTTTTCTCTTGCAATACGCGGGCGCCCAAGCCAGCGGAGGCATCCAGGGAGAAATTCCTGACCTCGTCGTTATTGGCGAAACCGCGGCCTTGCCACCCCACCACCGCGCCGCCCCGCACCACGAACAGAGCCGCCCGGCTGCTGAACTGGCTGGCGCCGTCGAGAAGGGCGCTCAGAATCTCTTTCTGCCCGCTGGCCTGGCGCACCCCCGAGATGGCCTGCAGCAGTTGCTTGGGGCTGGAATCGCCGCCGCCTAGGCCGGGCTGGAGTTCCTCCAGCACCCGCCGCACTAGTTCGTCACGCAGCGCGGGAAATTGGCTCTCCAGCACCTGCGAGACCACCCGTCCCACCATCTCCTGGATCCAGTTATTATCGGCCATTTGCTCGCTAAACCTTTGTCGGACGCACCTTTTCCCCGAATTCACAGGAAAAACTAGGTGTTTCATACCGTATTTACCGGCCAGGGGCAAGTTACCTTCAGGCTGTGCCGCTGGGGGTTCCCCGCCCGGCCTGTGGGATTTCCTGCCAACCGAAAGAGGTCACAGACGTCTAAATCCCGCAGGCCATCCCTGTCTCCAGCGGGTGCCTGCAAAAACGGGTAGAATGAGGGCCGGGTTTCCGGGCAACCGAGAAAAGTTGAATCGAACCATAATGGAAACCATCCAAACCAAAGTGAATGAGCCGGTCAGCGATGAGCTGAGGCTGGTTCAGGCCGCCAAAAAGGGCGACGTCGGCGCTTTTGGCGAGCTGGTCAAGCGCTACGACCGCAACGTGTTCCGCATCGCGCTGCACATTACGCAGAATCGCGAAGATGCGGAAGATGTGGTCCAGGACGCGTTCCTGAAGGCTTACGAGAACCTGGAGCAGTTTCAGGGACAGAGCAAGTTCTACACCTGGCTGGTGCGGATCGCGGTGAACGAGGCGCTGATGAAGTTGCGGCGCCGCCGCCCCGAGCGCATGGTATCGCTTGACCAGGAAGTGCAGACGGAAGAGGACTCCATGCCCCGCGAAGTGGCGGATTGGAGCCCAAATCCCGAGCAGCTTTACAACCAGGCGGAGTTGCGGGACATTTTGGGCAAGACCATTCAGGGTCTGCCGCCCAGCTTCCGCACGGTTTTTGTGCTGCGCGATGTGGAGGGTCTTTCCACAGAGGAAACGGCACAGGCTTTGGAACTAAGTGTACCGGCGGTAAAATCGCGGTTGCTGCGCGCCCGCCTGCAGTTGCGAGAACGGTTGAACCGTTACTTTAAGAAGCGCCAAGCTGGAGATGGGAAACAGTGACTTGCTCTGAATTCCTGAAAGAGCTGACCGATTACCTGGATGACACCCTTGACACGCGCACAAGGGCGGAGTTGGAAGAACATCTGGCCTGGTGCCACAACTGCTACGTCATCTGCGATACCACCAAGAAAACCATCGAGATCTACCGCGATTCCACCCTCTACGAACTGCCTGACGACCTGCGAACCCGGCTGCGCTCGGCCATCATGAACAAGTGTTCGCAAAAGAAGAAGGTCGGCTCGCAGGACGTGTAGGGCAGTTTCCGCGACAAGTCTGTTTTTCCCTTTCCTAAGTGATTTTGCCTTCTCCATAGGTCTGGCCTTCGCCTTCTCCCCGAAGCAACAACACTTGTGCGCGGGCGCCCCACCCGGGCAAGGGTGGCTTGCACCGGCGCCCGGTGAGAGTCACAATAACTTGTGATACAGGTCACACTGAATGCGGTCATCTCCGCTTAGAATTGTGCTTGGCATCGCATGCGGCGCGCTTTTCAATTTGCGGCGTTTTTGCTGGCAGCGGTCTTATGGTTCGGACCTCTAGCCCAGGCTCACGCCTCTTGCCGGACGCTGCGCAGCATGGGCCATTGCTCCAACTGCCCCATGCCGCAGCCGGGGCCGGAATCGAATACGCTGGCGGAAAGCAACGTCCCCTGCTGCCAGATTTCTGCCGCCCGGACGTCCCCTGAGGTAGTCTGGCAGCCGGTGGCGTCCTATTCATCGGCGCCGCCCACGCTCGCAGCATCTCTCCTTCCGCTCCGCCCCGCCCTCCTGGGAGACGCAGACCATACTTCTGTGCCACTTGTCTCCTCTGCCCGCGCCCTGCTCTGCACCTTCCTGATCTAGACGTGCGTCCTTTTTCCGGCCTGTACCCGGTGACTATTTCGCCGGAACTCGGAATTTCTCAGAACGGAAGGACCACGTGGAGAAAAATTTATTATTTCGGATATTTGCCATGCTTCTGTGCTTTGCAGGAGCGACCCAGGGACAAGCCCATGTGCTTACCGCCCAGGCCGCTGAGGGCGGCAAACAGCTCTTGCACGTGGAGGATGCCGTGCGCGAAGCCCTGGGCAATAATCCCGCCCTGCAAAGCGCGCTGCACACGGCCAAGGCGCAGCGCCGCCGCGTGCCCCAGGCCAGCAGTTTTTCCGACCCGAAACTTTCAGTCAACTGGATGGGCAACATCACGCCGTTTTCTGTTCAGACCAATGACCCTTCCAGCTATCGCGGTGTTGCCGCCATGCAGGAGTTGCCCTTTCCCGGCAAGCGCAAGCTGCGCGGCACTATGGCCGGGAAAGAGGCGGATGCCGCGCAAGCAGATTATGACGCCCTTTGCCGCCGGCTTACCGCCGACGTTAAAACCACCTATTACGACTACTGGTATTACGACAAAGCGCTGCAGATTACACTGCAGAATAAAAACCTGCTGCAAAAGCTCTCACAAATTGCCGAAGCCCGCTACCGGGTGGGTAAGGGCCTGCAACAGGACGTGCTGAAATCGCAGGTGGAACTGTCGCTGCTTCTGCAAAAGCTGACTGTGTTGCAGCAGCAGCGAGCGACAGCGGCAGCGCGCCTGAACGCACTGCTGGCGCTGCCTCCCGAGAAGCCGCTGGCTCCCCCAGCCGACATCGCCGGCCCTGCTCCGCTCAGCTACAGCCTGGCTCGGCTTTATGAGCTCGCGGACCGCACCGATCCCGGCTTGCAGCGCGAGCAGCGCATGGCGGAACGCAGCCAGCTCGCGGTCGCCCTGGCTCGCAAGGATTACTACCCGGACCTTTCCGTTGGCTACATGTACGAGCAGCGCCCTCTGCTGCCCGACATGCACGGCTTCACTTTCACGGTAAACATTCCCGTGTTCTATAAAAGTAAACAGCGCCAGCAGCTGGCGGAGGCGGGCGAGCAGGCGGCGGCGGCGGAAAAGAGCCGCCAGAACCGGCAAAACGAACTGGACTTCCAGGTCAAACAGCAGTACCTGGAGGCCAAGGCGTCGGAGCAATTGCTGCAGCTCTACTCCCACGGCCTGGTGCCGCAGTCTTCGCTGGCCCTGGACTCCTCCATGTCGGCCTACGAGGTGGGTACGGCGGACTTCCTGACTGTTTTCACTAACTTCAGCACCGTTCTCAATTACCAGGTTGACTACTATCGCGAGCTGGCCAACTACCAGAGCTCGCTAGCCCAACTGGAGAGCCTTACCGGCGTGGAGTTGACTTCGACTCACCCCGCGAGTGCTCAACCAGAAAGCAAGGAGTGATTTATGATCGCGAAGTTCTTACGCCTCGGTGCGCTGCTCCTGGCGATGGCCTCCGTACTGGTGCTCCTCTACGGTCGCGGCCTGTGGGCGGGACATGACCAGCACAGGCACGGCTCTGCGGCCCCAGGCGCGGCTCCGGCTGAGCCCGCCCTCCATTCTCATGCCGCTGCCTCAGGCGGGATTCCCGGCGAGCGCAGGGTTCTCTACTGGTACGACCCCATGCATCCCGCCTACAAGTCGGACAAGCCCGGCATCGCTCCCGACTGTGGAGTGCAGTTGGTGCCCAAGTATGCCGCCGACGATTCCACCAGTGAACCGATGCCGCCGGGCACGGTGATGATTTCGCCTCAGAAGCAGCAGCTTATGGGCGTGCGCACCGCCACGGTGGCGCGTGAGTCCCTGGTGCGTACGATTCGCACCACCGGCCAGGTGGCAGTTGATGAAGCCCGCATCGCCCACGTTCACGTCAAGGTAAGCGGCTGGATTGACAAGGTGTACGTGGATTTCGTCGGCCAGTTGGTCCGAAAAGGGCAGCCGCTCTTCACGCTCTACAGTCCCGACCTGGTGGCTACGCAGGAGGAATACCTGATCGCGCGCCGGGGCGAGAATAGCCTGGGCTCTTCACCCTTCGCCGAAGTCCGCCAAGGCGCCAATTCCCTGCTGCGCGCCACCCGCGACCGGCTCAAGCTCTGGGACATCAGCGAGGCACAGATCGAAAAGCTGGAGCGCACCGGCGAAGTCAGCCGCACCATGACTTTCTACTCGCCGGTCACGGGCTTCGTGACCGATCGCAAAGCCTTTCCCCAGACCTCGGTCACCCCCGACATGGAGCTATATACGGTCGCTAATCTCTCCACCGTGTGGGTGATGGCCGACATTTACCAGTACGAGCTGCCCTACGTGCGGGTCGGCCAGCGGGCGGAAGTTCAGCTCAGCTACTATCCCGGCAAAACCTACACCGGCCGTGTCAGCTACATCTATCCCATACTCGACGCGCAAACCCGCACCGCCAAGGTCCGAGTTGATCTTCCCAATCCCGGATTCAAGCTGAAGCCGGAAATGTTCGCCGACGTCCAACTGCAGGTGAATTATGGCAAGCAGCTCGTGGTGCCCCAGGAGGCGGTGCTCGATTCCGGCGAGCGCCAGACTGTGTTCGTGGCCGCCGGCGACGGCCATTTCGTGCCGCGCGCCGTCAAAATCGGGCCGCAGGTGGAGGGCAAAGATGTAATCCTCTCCGGCCTGCAGCCCGGCGAAGTCATCGTCAGCAGCGGCAATTTCCTGATTGATTCCGAAAGCCAGCTGAAAGACGCCATGAGCGGCATGCAGCACTGAGGTGACCATGAAGCGCGCAGACAAAATCGGTTATGCGGTGCTGGGAGGGGTACTGGCCGTGCTGCTGGCAGGAAGCTGGTTGGCACTGCATCCCAGACGGGCGCAAGTCTGTGAGATCTGCCAGCGGCAAATCAATGCCCGCGCCCGGGTAACCATGGAAATTGGCGGCCGGCTCCTGGACGCCTGCTGCGCCCGTTGCGCCATTACCGAGGCTTTCCAGGAGCACCGCCCGGTGCGCCTTATACGGGTCACCGACTACGCTACTGGCTCTCCTCTGGCTCCCGCCCAGGCCTGGTTCGTGGATGGCAGCCGCAGAGTGCTGTGCTCGCACGACCAGCCCATGATGGATGAGTCCAAGCATGCCGAGCACCTGGCCTTCGACCGCTGCTCGCCCGGCGCCTACGCCTTTGCCCATCGCCAGGACGCCGAAGCCTTCGCCCGCGAAAACGGTGGCGTCGTTCTGCGCCTGAACCAGTTGATGGAAGGGGTCCCGCAATGATTAACCGCATTATCGAGTTTTGCGCCCGTCAAAAATTCCTGGTGCTGCTCTTAGTGGCCGTGGCCGCCCTGCTGGGCTGGCGCGCCATGAAAAATGCCAAGCTGGACGCCATCCCCGACCTCTCCGACACACAGGTCGTGGTTTATTCGCGCTGGGACCGCAGCCCTGACATTATCGAAGACCAGGTCACTTATCCCATCACCTCTGCCCTGCTGGGCATGCCCAAGGTTAAGGATGTTCGCGGCTTCTCCGATTTCGGCTACTCCTACGTTTACGTGATTTTTGAAGACGGAACCGATCTTTACTGGGCCCGCTCCCGGACTCTGGAATATTTGAATTCTGTGATTCCGAAGCTGCCCCAGGGTGTCAAGGTGGAACTGGCCAAGGACAACACTGCCGTAGGCTGGGTCTTCCAGTACGCGCTGGTGGACCCGACCCACCGTTACAGCCTCGACCAGATGCGCAGTGCGCAGGACTGGTACCTGCGCTACGCGTTGCAAGCGGTGCCCGGGGTTTCAGAAGTGGCGCCCGTGGGGGGATTTGTACGCCAATACCAGGTGAATATTGATCCCGACCGCCTGCTGGCCTACAACCTGCCCATCAACGCCGTGGTGGAGGCGGTGCGCAAGAGCAATAACGAAGTGGGCGCCCGTTTGCTGGAGATGAGCGGCCGCGAGTACATGGTGCGCGGGCTGGGCTACATCAAATCGCTGCAAGATCTGCAGAACATCGTGGTGGCGGCCAATCCCCGGACCGGTACTCCGGTGCTGGTGCGCGATCTGGGCACGGTCACCCTGGGGCCCGATCTCCGGCGCGGCATCGCCGAACTCGACGGCAAAGGCGAAGTCGTGGGCGGCGTAGTCATCATGCGCTTTGGGGAAAACGCGGAAAGGGTGATCGAGCGGGTCAAAGAAAGGCTCCAGGAAATCGAACCGGGTCTTCCGCCCGGCATGAAGATCGTGACCACTTACGATCGCTCGCAGCTGATCGAGCGCTCCATTGACAATCTGAAGCACACCCTCATCGAAGAGCTCATCATTGTCAGCTTGGTTATTCTGATTTTTCTCTGGCACTTTCCCAGCGCGGTGATCCCCATCATCACCATTCCCTTGACTGTGGTGCTGGCCTTCATTCCCATTCAGTTGAGCGGCATGACGGCCAATATCATGTCCTTGGGCGGCATTGCCGTAGCCATCGGCGCCATGGTGGACGCCGCGGTGGTAGTGGTGGAGCAAACCCACAAGAAGCTGGAACACTGGGAAGCCGAGGGCCGCGCCGGCGACTATCGTGATGTGATTATCTCCGCGGTGAAAGAGGTCGGTGGCCCCAGTTTCTTCGCATTGCTGGTGATTGCCGTAGCATTCCTGCCGGTGTTCGCACTGCAGGCGCAGGAAGGCCGTTTGTTCAGGCCCCTGGCCTTTACCAAGAATTTCGCCATGGCCATTGCAGCCGTGCTGGCTATCACGCTCGATCCCGCGCTGCGCCTGCTGTTCACGCGGATGAAGCATTTCAGCTTTCGTCCTGCCTGGCTGGCCCGGCTGACCAATGCGTTGCTGGTGGGAAAAATTCACAGCGAAGAAAACCATCCCCTCAGCCGTCCCCTGATGAAGCTTTACCACCCCGTGGTCGAATTTGTCCTGCAGCATCGCTGGAGCACCATCGCCGTTGCCTTGCTGGCGATGGCCGTAACCGTTCCAGTGTTCTTCCGTCTGGGCTCGGAGTTCATGCCTCCTCTGGATGAAGGCAGCCTGCTCTACATGCCGACTACCGTGCCCGGCATATCGGTTACCGAAGCCGCTCGTTTGCTGCAGGTGCAGGACAAAATCCTGCGGTCATTTCCCCAAGTAGAACGAGTATTCGGCAAGGCTGGCAGAGTTGAAACCGCCACCGACCCCGCTCCCTTCTCCATGGCTGAAACCGTTGTCGTGCTCAAGCCGCAGGACCAATGGCCGAAAAAACGCCGCTGGTACTCCAGCTGGACGCCGCGCTTTCTGCAGGCGGTGCTTGCCCGCATCTGGCCCGATCACGTCAGCACCCAGGAATTGGTTTACGGTCCCGGCGGCATGAACGAAGCTCTCTCTCTGCCCGGCGTGACCAACGCCTGGACGATGCCCATCCGCAACCGCATTGACATGCTCACCACCGGCATCCGCACCCCGGTAGGCATCAAGGTGCTGGGCCCGGATCTGGCCACCATCCAGCATATCGGCGAGCAGGTGGAAGGCGCCCTTAAGGACGTTCCCGGCACCACCAGCGTCTTCGCCGAACGCACCGTGGGCGGCTATTTCCTGGATTTCGACCTTCACCGTGACCAACTCGCCCGCTATGGGCTGACTGTGGGCGATGCCCAGGAAGTACTGATGTCGGCAGTGGGCGGCGATTCTGTCAGCACCACTGTCGAGGGCCGCGAACGCTATCCCGTCAACATCCGCTACCTGCGCGATTACCGCAGCAATCCAGCCAGCCTGCAGCGGGTTCTGGTGAGCACCCCTTCCGGCGCCCAGGTTCCCATCGGCGAACTGGCTACGCTGCGCCTGCGCACCGGCCCGGGCATGATCCGTGACGAAGACGGCAGCCTCAGCGGATACGTCTACGTGGACGTCACTGGGCGTGACATCGGCGGTTACGTGCGCGACGCTAAGGCCGCGGTGGGGCGCGCCGTGCAGATCCCCCCCGGCTATCGCCTGGTCTGGTCCGGCCAATACGAATACATGCAACGGGTGAAGGACCGGCTGGAACTGGTGGTGCCAATTACACTTCTAATCATCTTCCTCCTGCTCTATTTCAATACCGGCTCGGGGATAAAAACCTGCATTATCTTGCTGGCGGTGCCTTTCTCCGCCATCGGCGCCATCTGGCTGCTTTACCTGCTGCACTACAACCTGAGCATCGCCGTCTGGGTGGGGCTGATTGCGCTGCTGGGCGTGGATGCGGAGACCGCCGTCTTCATGCTGCTCTATCTCGACCTCGCCTATCACGAAGCGCTGCAGCGCGGCCACATGCGTAACTGGGACGACCTGCGCCAGGCCATCATCACCGGGGCGGTCAAGCGCCTGCGGCCTAAAGTCATGACCGTGTCCTGCATGTTATTTGGGCTGCTGCCCATCATGTGGTCGGCGGGCAGCGGCGCCGATGTGATGCGCCGCATCGCCGCGCCTTTGATCGGCGGAATCCTCACCTCCTTTCTCATGGAACTGGTGGTCTATCCGCCCATTTTCGCCATCTGGAAGTCACGGCACTTGCCCGCAGGCGCGGCCGGGGGAAGCGCTGCCTGATGTCGGCCACACTTTCGTGTCACAATTTCTTCCTGGCAGGCGTATTAAGAGCTGAGAAGCGGAGTTCTTGTGATAGGGGAAACAGCGCAATCCCTCAACGCCCTTGGTCCGGCCCGCAAGTCTCGCTCCATGCAGTGGCCGGAAGCGGAATTCGAAGCAGTATTCCTGGAGCATTATGGGCGCATTGTGAGTGTGCTTTTGCGCCTGCTCGGCGACCGCACCCGCGCTGAGGAACTGGCCAACGCCAACCCGCTCAACTTTTCCCCCTTCAGTTCCGCTTCGTTGCCCAGTTCCACCATGGTCGTTTATGCCGGCGCCTACACCGCCCTGGCATTGCTTTTCGCCATTCGCCGCTTTAGCCGGCGGGACTTGTAATTCGGCGCTCGCGTCGCGCCGGTCCCTCTACCTGCCCGTGGTGTAAGGGTTTGCAAGCAATGTTGCCAATTACGAAACCTTTTGCTGCAGAGCTGAATCTAAGTAGCTGAATGGTTCTGTGGGCCTAGTGACTGTGGTTGGTGCGTCCCGGCCAGGGGGTAGGATATGTTCTCAGTTCTGCGGGATCTGTTCTTAGCTCTGTGGGATGTGTTCTTTGGTTGCCGTCATCAACACTACAGCTTCCCTATCAGCAGCAAGATTTTGAAACAGCGGTCGGCGGCCGCCGCCACCACCGGCGCTTATGTTGTCTGCCTGGATTGCGGCAAGGAATTTGCCTACGACTGGCAGCAGATGAAGGTGGTATCGCCGCTGCGTCCTGCAACCACTGCCCTGCGCGGCGCTCATTCTTTCGCTCTGAAATAAAGGTTCCTCCTCGCGTCTGCACCACGGGGTCCGCTATTCAATCGGTTCGAGAATAGCGGACTCCGTATCCGTTGTGCTGGGCAGTTGCACCAGCACGGTAGCCAGCAGTACCAGCGCGATTCCCGCCACCTGCACCGGCCGAACCAGCTCTCCCAGTGCCAGGGCCGCGATCACAATGGAAAACACCGGCTCCAGGCAGCTGGTGACAATGGCGCGGGTAGCATCCAGGTGGCGCAGTCCGGCAAAGTAAAACAGATACGGCACCAGCACCGACACTACGGCAAACAGCAGCAGAAACAGCCATTCCCCAGCGCCATAGTGCGCCGCCGCGATCTTCCAGGGTGGATTGACCGCCAGCCAGAACGCCGCGGCGCCCAGCAGCACATACACAAGAACGCGCCAATGATCGTGGCGGGTGAGCAGGTCGTGCCCGGCGACGTTGTAAAAGGCGAAGGCGAATGCTGCTACCAGCGCCGCCGCTACTCCCCACTCGTCCAGGTGGAAGCGCCCGCCGCCAATCACGCCGATAGCCAGGGCGCTGCCCACCACGGCCAGCGCGACCGAGCTTACCCGGCGGCCGGTGGCGCGCTGCCGGCCCCGCGCCACCATGTACAACAGCACCCACACCGGAGCCGTGTATTGCAGGATGATGGCCACCGCCACCGTTGTCTTCTGGATGGCGAAGTAATAGAGGTAATTAGACGCGGCCACGCCCAGTACCCCGAGCACCAGGCAGCGGACGAAATCGGCTCGAGGCAGCGCCATACCCGCTCGCCCGCGCCGCCACCACAAAAATGGGGCCAGCAGCAGCAGGGAAAAAGTGGTGCGCGTCTGCGCCAGGATGAGCGGGTCAATGGCCCCCAGCCCCGGCGTGCCCGCCAGGACGCGTCCGGTAAAGGCCGCCCGTCCTAAAGTGGCGGATATGCCGAAACACAGCGCGGCCGCGGCTATGTACAGATAGCCACGGAGGGTGTGGGCCCTAGCCGGCAAGAAGTTCGTCGAGGCGCTCCGGATCAAAGCCGATCATCACCTCCTGCCCGATCACCAGCGTGGGCGTGGAGCGGCTTTGGTAGGTTTCCACCAGGTCGCGTACGGCGTTGGGGTCGGAGCTGACGTCGCGTTCTTCGAATTCGATACCTCTCGCCGAGAGGTAGGCCTTTACGGTTCGGCAAGGCGGTCAGCCAGGTTGTGTGAATACCACGATGGGAGTTTTCATAGCCGCATGAAACGTTTTACGAGACTACCAGAACCGCTTTCTAAATGGTCAGATGTATTCGATGACGGCGGTAATCTTTGCTGTTTTCTGCAGCATGGCTGAAACCGAGCAGTATTTTTCCTTGGAGAGCCGGACCGCGTCTTCCATTCCCTTCTTTGAGACCTGGCCTCCCACCCGGTAGGTAAGCTTAATGGAAGTGTACACCGTGGGCGGCTCGGGGGCGCGCTCGGCTTCGGCGCGCACCTCCAGCGAGGTGAAGGGCTCGCGCTTTTTGCGCAGAATGTTCACCACATCGGTGGCGGTGCAGCCGCACAGCCCGATCAGCACCAGTTCCATGGGGCTGGGCGCGCTTTTTTCCTTCGCGGCATCCAGCACCACGGCGTGTCCGCTCGTGGCCTGGCCCAGGAAACGCTCGTTGTCGGTAAACTTTGCGTAAGCAGTTATCATTTTCAGTTAATCATGATTAGAGAATGAAGATTGTACTAATTGACCGATCATCATGCTTCCGTTATCGCGTGTTGTCCGTCTGCGGCTCAGGATGAATCAGAACGCGAAACAACTGCGGTGCGGCCTGCTTGAAGCGGATTTCCAGTTCGGTGATCACATCGTGCACCCGCGACAACGCCAGGTTGTCTGACATGGTCACGTGGCAAGACAGGTACAAACGGCCGCGCACGCGCTTGATCTGAACATCATGTAAATCAAGTACTTCCTGAAAATCCCTTACAATCCGCTTTAATTTGCGCTCAAGCTCGCGATTTTCCCCGATTTCATCCCCGGGCTCGATGGTGGAGGGCTCGCTCTCAATATGGGTGAGGATGGAGGAAATTTCCGGCACCTCGTCGCGAATCTCTGATTCAAGTGTGGTGACGCGGTCATGTGCCTGCACCAGGCTGAGCTGCTCATCCAGTTCCAGGTGTTGTTCCACGTGCAGCTTGCCCCGCAGATCCTGCACACTGACGTCGTGGACGTTCAGATTGTTGCGCATGGCAACGGCGCGGATGCGGTCAAAAATGTTTTCGCCACGGCGCTCCTGGGGAATGGAGTGCACCATGACGTCAGCGTCGGGCAGAATCCGGTGTACCGCCGCCCTGACCGAGCGCGCCATCTGCTCCGAGCGCTGGAAGGTGAGAGTCCTCCCCAACCCCACCGACACATCGGCAAAGTAATGGTTGCCGGACCGGCGGATGCGCACCCGCTCCAGTTCCAATACGCCATCCACCTTGGAAACTTCTTCGATAATACGGGCGCGCACGCCGGCAGGTGCGGCATCGAGCAGGGCGTCCACCGTCTTGCGCGCCAAACGCGAACTTACGTACATGATGACGCCGGCTACGAACAGGGCCGCCATGGGATCGGCATCGCGCAGCCAGTCCACCCGAAGAACTCTCCCCAGGGTCACTAACAGCAGTCCGAGCACCACCACCGCGCTTGACCAGATGTCGGTGCTGAAATGCAGCGCGTCCGCTTCCAGGGCCTGGCTGTCATATTTCGCGGCAATGCGCCCCAGCGCCCGCGAACGCCAGAAATCCACCCCCATGGACAGGAACATGACTAGGAACGCGGCTATGCTGGGCTCGATCTCGATGTGCCGGTAAAACAGGCGGACGATGGCCTCGTAGATGATCCACACGCAGGTGAGCAGCAGCAGGCCGGTTTCCAGGAAGGCGGAGAAGCTCTCCACCTTGCCGTGGCCGTATTGGTGATCTGCGTCCGCCGGCTTGTCCGATACGCGGACGGAAAAAAGAGTGATGATCGCCGCGATCAGGTCGAGTCCGGAGTGAGCGGCTTCGGAAAGAATGCCCAGGCTGCCCGTGGAAAGGCCGACCACCACCTTCAGCGCGGTGATGCCGATGGCGGCCACCACCGAATTGCCGGCGACGGCGCGCTTTTCCGCGCGCATCGAGTCGGAGGTCAGGATCGCCGGATCGGCCATGAGCAGAATTATCGCTTTTTACTATCCGCCAAGCCAAACATCTCGCCAGAGCTTGCCTGGGAGTTATTTCTCAATAGCGGCGAAGTCCACTATCTGTTTCAGAACCTCCACCGGAATGCCCATGCTGGTGGCGCGGCCGTTGATGTAGAGCGTAGGCGTGCCGGTAACGCCCACTTCCTTGCCCAAGGCAATGGACTGCTCCACTCGCTGCTTGGTCGCGGGTTCCGCTGCGCAGGCCGCTGTTGCCTTCCCGTTCACTCCAGCCGCCGTGGCCAAGCCGGTCAACTTCTCCTCTGCGTTCGATTCCGTGATGTTCTGCTGCTGGTCATAAACGCTGTCCGCAAACTTCCAGTATGCGGTGTTGTTTTCCCGACCCACACAGTCGGCGAACGAAGCCGCCTTGAACGCCCAGTTGTGCGAGGGCAGAGGAAAATTTTCAGAGATAAACCGCACATTCGGTTCCTGCGCCAGCAGCTTTTCCAACGTGGGCTGAGCCTCTTTGCAATGCGGGCACTGCAGGTCGCTGAACTCCACCAGCGTAACCGAAGCAGTGGCTGGGCCCTTGGACGGACCATGCGCTCCCCGCTCCAGTTCCGCGCGCGCCTTGGCGAAAGGGTTGTCGCCAAAGGGCACCATGTTGCCGGAAATGGCGTACTGATTGTCCGGCGTCACGAAGAAGGTTAGCCTCTCCGCCCCCTGCTTGCCGGTCATAATCACATTCACCTCGGTCACCGAGGGATCCTTAGCCGGCTTGACGGACTCCACCTTCCAGCTGATGGACGCATCGTAACCGAACATATGTTTCAGAAAATCGTTGACTGTGGCTTCCGTGGGCAGGTGCGACGCGCTGGCCGCGGGCGCAGCGCTGTGGGCCTTGGCCGGCGACGGTTTCTGCTTTGCCGCGAAGCTCAGGCCGGCATAGCCGATCAGCAACAGAACAACTAGTTTGCGGGGGCTGTGGGACATTGATTCTTCCTTTGTATTTGGCGATTTCTGGTTTTCTGCTTCAACTGCGAACTGCGGGATACTGGAAGTGAACCTTAAAGCGCTTTTCTCTGTGTCTCCGTGCCTCTGTGGTGAACCTATCTCTGGTCTACTCGTACTTGGCCGCGATCGGGAACCTGCGCCCCACGCCGAAAGCCTTCTCCGTAATCTTCAACCCGGGCGCCGCTTGCTGGCGCTTGTACTCAGACCGGTCCACCATGCACACCACCCGCCGCACTAGCCGGGAATCGAAGCCGCGCTCCTGGGCGATCTGCTCCGGCGTCTTCAGGTCCTCGATGTAGTCTTCCAGTATCCGGTCCAGGACCTCGTACGGCGGCAACGTGTCCGTGTCCTTCTGATTGGGCCGCAACTCCGCCGAGGGCGGCTTCTCAATCGTGGCCCGCGGAATTCGCGGGGCCTGCGAATTTACGTATTCCGCCAGCCGGTAAACCATGGTCTTGGGCACGTCGGAAATCACCGCCAGCCCTCCGGCCATATCACCATACAGGGTGCAATAGCCCACCGCCAGTTCCGATTTATTGCCGGTGGATAGCACAATGCCTCCAAACTTGTTGGAATGTGCCATAAGCAGTGTGCCCCGTATGCGTGACTGTATGTTCTCTTCGCTCACGTCTTCCGGCAGGTTGCCGAACGCCGGCCGCAACGTCTTGCGGTAGCTGTCGAACAGCTCGCCAATGGACAGCACTTCGAAGCGGATGCCCAGGTTGGCGGCCAG
>DATJEH010000073.1:0-8399 GCA_035496875.1 Terriglobales bacterium
ACTAGTTCATGGTTGCCAGCGTGCGGCGGATGGAAAGCGCGGTCTGCCGGATTTCGTCGGCATCAGAAGCATCGGGCGACATCTTCAAATACACTTCCAGGTCCTCCGCCGCGCCCCGCATCTGGCCCAGGCTGTAACGCAACAATGCCCGCTGCTTCACGTCCTCCGGAGAACGCGGATAAATCACCAGCACCAGGTCCACGATGGGCAGCGCCTTGCGGAAGTTGCGGCCGGCCATGTACACGGCTTTCAGATTGTTGAGGATGCGGGTGAGCATCTGCCGCCGGCTCACCGACATGAGGAACTCGGGCTGGAACGGCACCTGCCCGGCATAGATTTCGTTGAGCCGCCGCTGGCAATCCTTCATGGAAAGAATGTTGCCGCAGTTGAACGCATCAATCAGCACCTGCCGGCCCTCAATGTCGTAGTGCTTGAGCAGGAAATGCCCCGGCATGCCTACGCCGAACAGAGGAAAGCCGATGCGCCGCGCCACTTCCATGTAGATCAGCGCCAGAGTGATGGGGATGCCGAGGCGGCGGTCGAGGACGTCATTAATAAAGGAGTTGCGCGGATCGTAGTAGTCTTCGCGGTTGCCGCGCAGCCCTTCTTCCTGAAAAAGCGTGGTGTTGAGGGCGTAAATGGTCTGCGCGGTGTCGCCAATGTCCCGAATGCGGCGCTCGACGCGCTCCGCCAGCGCATCTACCCGGGCCACGTAAGAATCAATGTCCAGCCCAGGGTACTCGGTGCGGGCCACGGTCAGCGCGGCGCGCAACAGGTCAATGCGCTCATCGTCAATGTCCTGCCCCACCAGGCTGGCAAAAACATCAGCAACCTCGCCGGCACTCTGCCGCTCGCCCATCATCCTATGGTAGCAAACGGCAGGCCCGATTGGGGCAGCCGAACCAGAAGAGGAGCGCACCAGTGTAGCCGGTACAAGTAGTTGCATAAGATATGCAGCGGAAGTCACCCGGCGTGTAACCCTGCACCCGTACTGAAGCGGGAACACGTCTGTGCTGTCCCCACCTGCGTCAGCGCAAGCCGCTGGTAAGAAACAGGTCTGAAAGCTGGCGCGAGTAGCCGTAAACGTAGCTGTCGCCGGCGAAAGCGATTGGCCCGATGCTGCGCATTCCCGCGGTATCAGAGGGGCCCAGCGCCTTCCAGAATTGCTGGCGGCCGGTCGCGATATCCAACATGTACACGCGGCGCGGGATGCGGTCCTCGGGCTTATTCGAGCTCAACAGGAGTGACTTGTTGTCGCGCCAGCCGATGACGAATTGCTGCGGCTGCACCCCATTCAGCGGCCGCTTTTCGCCTCCCTTGAGCGGCCACAACCAGTCGCGATGGTTGCTGTCACGCACCGGAAGCCATGCTCCGTCCGGCGAAGGGAAATTCCCGGCTGTTCCTTCCGGGGTTAGCGGCTGCACTTGTCCGGTCACGCGGTCAACGACAAAGACACGTAGGGGACGGTCCGCCTGCTGGCCGGCAAAAATGTAGTGGCGGCTGTCGGGGAGCCATTTTCCCAGCCCATAGGAAATATCGGAAACCGGCAAATTCCGAGTCTCCCCTGCCCCCACCGGCACGATGGTTGAGCGGTGCGCGTCATCGGGTGACAGGGTTACCGCCCACTTGCCATCCGGGGAGATGGCGCCGGCATAGCCTTCCCCGATGGCGACCGCTGGTGAGCCGTCGGTGCCGCGCACAAAAACCGTGTACCGCGGCCCTCCCCCTTCCCCCTCTTCCTCAAACAGAACGGTCTTGCCGTCCGGGGTCAAGTCGCGCGGGAAGGGATAATCCAGCCAGCCCAGGGGAATCTCTCGCGACTGCCCCGCTCTCACTCCCACCATGGTGCGGCCGGCGCTCTGCAATTGCAGCAGGGCCCGGCCATCGGCGCCCATGTCTTCCAATTGCAGTTTTCCGGGAACGGTATCCACCAGCCGCTGCCGCCCTGCCGGCGTGACCGCGTAGAGCATGCGGTTATTGCCATTCGTGCTGGCCGTAAACCAGATTTCGCCTCCATCGCGCGACCAGGCCACGCCTTGTACGCTGGCAAGCTCCGCGCTTAGGTCCTTTTTGGCCCCTGACAAACTCACTACCGCCACATGGCCGCGATCGTCGCCGGTCGGCGTATGTTCCAGGAATGCAATACGATCGCCATGCGGGGAGACCCGGATGTGGCTGATCCAGTTGGGCGATTGATAGATGACCTTGCCGACGGGATATTCGAGTTTCCATTGCGCGCTCCCGGCATCGAAGCGGCTGACCGCCAGCTCCTTCCCATCCGGCGCCCAATCGGCGGAATCTACTCCTTCCAGCAGTTCGCGCGGCGCGCCCCCTGCCAGCGGCGCCCGGGCCAGCGTCCCAAGATCTATCCAGTTGCGCGGTGGCTGGATTTTGGTCAACAGCGCCATCTCGCCGGTGGAGGAAATGGCCAGGAGTTTAGCGTCGCTAATGCCCAGCGGACGCTCGCCTTGCCCGTCATCGCGGGAGCTGTAAAGTTCGGGCTGGCCGCCTTCCCAGGCGGCGGAATACACAATCGTGTGCCCGTCCGGGGCGAAGCGGGCTCCTTCGATGGTACCGCGGCGAAACGTAAGCTGCTGGTAACGCGGAGGCTGCGGCCGCGACCAGCGTGCGCCGATGGCCATGCCCACGCCCAGAGCCGCTATCAGTCCGATTGTCCCAGCCAGCGCGAACCGGGCGCGCCGGCCGGCCCGGGAGCTTACCGCGCCCGCGGAAACCGGGGCGATGCCGGAAGTGGATGGACTGGAAAGCGCTCCCAGGTCGAAGGCCACATCGCGCGCTGACTGGAAGCGCTCGTCCGGGTTCTTTTCCAGGCAGTGGCGCACAATGCGCTCCAGAGCTGGGGGCACCTGGCGGTTGGTTTCGGTCAATTCCGGCGGCTCTTCCTTGAGGATGGCGCTCATGGTATCGGCCGTGGTGTCGCCATGGAAGGCTCGCTTCCCCGAGAGCATCTCGTAAAGAATCGCGCCTAGAGTGAAGATGTCAGAACGGTAGTCGGTAGCGACGCCGCGCACCTGCTCCGGAGACATGTAGCCGACGGTGCCCAGAACCATCCCCGGCGACGTGCCTTCCGAATGCACCACGGTCTCGGCATCCGAGCCGCGCTCGGTCAGCTTAGCCAGGCCAAAATCGAGAATCTTGGCGCGCCCATCTTTGGTAAGAAACAGGTTTTCCGGCTTCAGGTCGCGATGGACTATGCCCTTTTCGTGGGCGGCGGCCAGCCCGAGGGCGATCTGGGCGCCATACTCCATCGCTTTGCGCAGGGGCAGTGGACCGGAGCGCAGCCTTTCCCGTAGACTTTCGCCCTCCAGCAGTTCGCTGACTATATAAGGCGAGCCATTGGATTGGGTGCCCAGGTCGTAGATGGCCAGGATTCCCGGATGATTGAGAGCGGCCGCGGCACGCGCCTCCTGCTCGAAGCGCCGCAAGCGGTCGGCGTCGGCAGAAAACTGGGGCGGCAGAATTTTAATGGCGACTTCGCGGCCCAAACGCGGGTCGCGAGCGCGATAGACTTCGCCCATCCCCCCAGCGCCAATCGAAGCCAGGAGTTCGTACGGGCCGAGCGACGTGCCGGGACTCGCCACTGTTCCCCCTCTGGTCAGCGCATCCTAGCATGGCAACAGGGATTTGCCCACGGCTCTACCCTCGCCTGCCGCCCTATCACGGGCTGAATGCCTCTGCCCTCTTACCTGAAAATATTCTTCAGCAGGAACAGCAGGTTCGCCGGGCGCTCCGCCAGGCGCCGCATCAGGTAGGGATACCACTCGGTGCCGAAAGGAATGTAGACCCGCATGCGCCAGCCATCGCGCACCAGTTTCTGCTGCAGGTCGCGGCGGATGCCGTAGAGCATTTGGAATTCGAAAGACTCCGGCGCAATGTTCTCCCGCCGGGCAAAGGCGATGGCCGCCTCAATCATGCTCGGGTCATGCGTGGCAATGCCATGATAAATACCGCTCTTAAGCAGCATCCTGGTCAGCTTCACGTAGTTCGCATCCACCTCGGATTTCTTCTGGTAGGCGATTTCCGGCGGCTCTTTGTAGGCCCCCTTGCACAAGCGGATGCGAATGCCCGCGGCCAGCAACTCCTCCACATCCCTTTCGCTGCGGCGCATGTAGGATTGGATGACCGCGCCTACCACGCCGCCGTTTCCCGGCTGGCGGTGCAGCTCATGCACAAATTCCAGCGTGCGCTGGGTGTAAGGCGAGCCCTCCATATCCACGCGCACGAAATTGCGCGGGTTGCTGGCCACGGCCTGCCCCACCAGGCTGCTGACCAGTTCCCGCGCCAGCCCTTCCTCCACATCCAGCCCCATATGCGTCAGCTTCACACTGACGTTGGCCTGCAGCTTGCGCTTTTCGATTTCCTGCAGCAACTGGTGATAAACCTGGGCGCTGCCCCGAGCCTCTTCGGCGTTGGTGACATTTTCTCCCAGGTTGTCCAGGCTCACCCCCATGCCCAGCTGGTTGACTCCCCGGGCGGCGGCCAGAGCTTCTTCTATTGTCGTTCCGGCGACAAAGCGCCGCGACATGCGAAGCCCCACAATGGAGCGTTCCGCGATGGCCCGCATCGGGCGATTTTCGGAGAGCCCGATCAGCAGCGCTCTCAGCACGCGGCCTCACCATAAACCAGCATGTACGCGGCAGGAGTCCGGGGGGCGGGTTCGGTTTGCGAGAGCGGCATGGGCGACCGAATGTTTTATCACACGCCGCCCCTGCGGTCAGCTATGACCACGGTCACAGGGCGATGTTACGCCCGCACCGATCGTGCGCCTCGCCGCGCCGGCAGCCCAAAGCCGTACAATTGCCGGCAAACTTTTAGGACGCCCATGACCCCACTCTCAGCTTTTGGATTGTTCGCCGTAACCCTGATGGTGGTTTTTTATGCGCTGGAGCGGCGCAGTCCCTGGTTCGTCCTGGCCTTCGCCGCGGCCTGCATCCTCGGCTCCATCTACGGCTTTCTCCAGGGAGCGTGGCCCTTCGGGCTGGTAGAGGCGGTATGGTCGCTGATCGCTGTGCGCCGCTGGTGGTCGCAGCGCCATGCCCTGGAGGTCCACATCCGCTGAGGCCAGGGTTGCCCGTGAGATTGAGCGCCAGAGCTGCATTCAAGCCTGCTTTTGGCTTGAGTGGGAATGTTCAGATTCTGCTCGTTCGCGGGTGCCTCGGCATGCTTTTGCCCTGGAGATTGAGCGCCACGGCAGCTCGGATCAGATCCTTCAGGGCCGCCTCATTGATTTTGTCGCCTTCGTGGATGTCAATGGCGCGCCTCACATTCCCCTCCAGGCTGGAGTTGAATAGACGGGAAGGGTCCGGCAACGCCGCTCCCTTGGCAAACGTCATCTTGACGACGTTCTTGTACGTCTCTGCCGTGCACACCATTCCCCCGTGGGAAAACACGGGAGTCCCTGGCGATGTCGCCTTGGCCCACTTCAACTCTTCGACGATCTCAGGGTCTGCCTGGTGTATGAGTTCGCGCACTTTCGCCAGCGTCTTCCCCCGCCAGTCCCCAAGTTCCTTGATCTTCTTGTCCATGAATGCAGCGGCAGAGGGCGCGGGCTTTTTCATGTATCGCTCCAACTCTCGCAACTAACCCGGCTGCGCTCGGCGTAACCTGCAATCTGGGCACGCGGACGCCGAAGGTGGCCCCACCCAAGCGGCTTGAGTGGGAGCGCAGCCGGTAGAAGGCCGCTGGTTAAGATTTTAGACCCGTAGTAAGCCACGGAACCCCCTGGCGGCGTAGTAGGATTCCGCCCCGTTGTGATACAGGAAAACAGTGTCGTAGCGGCGATCACAAAAAACAGCCCCTCCGAGTTTTCTGATTGCGGAAGGTGTGTTCACCCAGCTCGAGGTTTTCGTATCGTAATTGCCCAGTTTCTGCAGCCCTCGATATTGTTCCTCTGTTAAAAGCTCGATGCCCATGGCAGCGGCCACATCAACCGCATTATCTTTCGGTTTATTTTCCTTCCTCGAATCCAGCGCTTCACGGTCGTAGCAGAGGCTTCTGCGGTCCTTAGGACTTTCCGCTGCACAATCATAAAAGATGTATTCGTTCGTCTTTTTATCATGGCCAACCACGTCCGGTTCGCCGCCGGTTCTTTCCATTTCATGAAGTGACCACAGTTTTTCGGCATTGGCTTCCAGCCTTGCTTGTACTTGACCCCATTCCAGATCTTTATGGCGGTTCATGTTCTTCTCAAAACGGGCTTTCAATGCTGTGAGCAGATCTTCGCGTTGTTCTGGTGACAACTCTTTTCTTGTCTTAGCGGCTTTCATGTAGGTTTCCTTTTACAGCTATGGCGTGTCAGGCCGATTTTTTCGAAAATAGCCGCCGAACCACATGTCCCTTCCACATCCACAATCCGGTAAGGACCATGAGCGGAAAGAAGACAAACCGAGTAGGCGTGGCATAGCCTGGAAGTTTGTCAAACGGACTATAGATATAACCGAATATCGGGATGGCAAAGATGAGGTGAATCCAGCGAAAAATCGAACGTTGGGTGGTATTACTGATCATGGTCGCCTCCGCGAGCCGGCATGGTTTTGCGGGCCCATTGATTCGCGTCGAGTGGCCCGGTGGCTCACTCAAGCCGGCTTTTCAGCTTGAGTGGGGATGTTCGAGTTGCAGGGCTAGTTGCGGCCCTGCGATTCATGACTTTTGAGTTTTGGGCGGCCAGTTGGGTGCTTCCACACCGAACTGCCTGGCGTACTCGGCGGTCAGCCGCTGCCAGCCGCCCAGCTTCATAGCCTCCGGACCCACGATACGTTCCATGGGCTGACCGGCGAGAAGCCGATCCAGCATATCGAAGCAGATGTGCCAGCCCGCGGCGCCCCAGGAGATGAACCGGCGATCAATGCTGTGCCACAGGGTCAGGCGCGTGCCGCTGTCAGAGGCCTCGAGCTCCCAGCGGATATCGCCGTACTCCAGCACCTCGGGTTCGTCGGCTCGGGTCACCGTTGTTTGCTGCGGAGCGCCCGTTCCCACCCAGGTGAGATTCACCGTGGCTCCAGCCGTGCCCAGGCTCCCATCGGCATCGAAGGGAGCCCACTGGCGCAGATGCGCCGGGTCGGTAATCGCCTGCCAGACTTTTTCCGGCGGGTGGCGCAGTTCTCTCACCAGAATGAGCGTCCACTTCTCTCCGTCCTTTCGTACCTGCGCTTCCCGGGCCGGACCCGGGGTGTACTGCTCGCTATCGTTCACCTTCTTCTCCTTATGTCCCTCGGCGGCCGCCGCGCTGCCATCCGGCTGAAGTCAGCCCTGCCAGCGCATCAACTGCGTGACTTGAATAAGGTTGCCGCACGTGTCCTTCAGCATAGCGATCTTGGAGGCCGTCACTTCTTTTGGCGGCATGGTGAACTCGGCGCCGCGCGCTTTCATACGCTCGTAGTCGCCCTGCACATCGTCGGTGAAGAACATGGCCGCGGGCTGGCCCTGTTGAAACATCGCCTGCTGATACGCTTTGACCGCAGGGTTGCTGTTCAGCGCCAGCTGCAGCTCCGTGCCCTCCGGCTCCGCCGGCGAGGCCACGGTCAGCCAGCGAAATGGACCCTGGCTGAAATCGGCTTTCTTCACGAAGCCCAGCACGTCGGTATAGAAGCGCAAAGCCTTATCCTGGTCGTCCACGTATACGCTGGTCACTTTGATTTGCATTTCGTTCCTCCTTGATCACTTTCGCGGTTTGGGCCGCGTCGTCTTCTCCTTGGTTTTACTTTTCGTTGGAGTTGACTGCTCCATGTGGTCGAGGTGGCGTTCGAGAGCGTCCAGGTGAGCGGACCAGAAGCGGCGGAACTGAGCCAGCCACTCATCCAACTCCTGCAGCGGTTCAGGTTTCAGCCGGTAGTGACGGCGCTGCGCGTCCACCGTGGATTCCACGAAACCGGCCTCGCGCAGCACGCGCAGGTGCTTGGAGACGGCCGGCTGCGACATACGAAGCCGGCGCTCGATCCCTCCCACCGACTGCTGTGACGAGACCAGCAGGCTTAATATGGCGCGGCGGTTGGGCTCCGCAATGATTTCGAATACTGATTCCACGCCCCTTATATACCGCATTGGGCATATGCTTGTCAAGGTATATAACGACTAGGAGGTGGGCACCGTGAAATGGCGGGGACGACCAGACTCGAACTTGAGGCGCTTTGGCGGCGTGAGCGAGTGCTGAGCGCAGCGAAGGATCTCATTGAGCAGCTAGCCGACGGGAAAAATATGGCGGGGACGACGAGACTCGAGCTCGCGACCTCTGCCGTGACAGGCGCTCAGTCCGGCTTCGGACCAGCGGCGCCCCTTGCGGGCTCAACATTTTAAGGCGTGGGCAATCACCTCATTTGGGCCTGATTCCTCTCAGTCGGCGCTATTGTGCGCAAGATTGTGCGCAACGACCGCCTCGTGTC
>DATJEH010000074.1:0-10382 GCA_035496875.1 Terriglobales bacterium
AAGTTTGGGCTGTATGCTCTCGATCCAGCGACCCAGGATCGCAGACCGCGAAGCAGCGCAGACCTGTACAAGACCATAGTCCAAGCAAATGGCCTTAATAGGGACCTGCTGCGACGATATGGCACCCTACCCCTTCCGAACGGCGGGTGACCAATGCCTCTTAAGCTTCTGAATGCCAATATTTGTGATCGCGCAGAAAGAAGCTGTCGTTCCAGGTGTTCAGCGCCGTCCGCACAAAAAGGCGCACGATGCGGAAGTGGCCCATCTTGCGGAAACGACGGTTCGTCGTGACCACACTCCCGCTCACGATGCCGAACCTCCCTCGGGCGACCTGCTTGCTGAGCATGTAGTCTTCCGCAAACAGCGCGCCTTCGTGAAAGCCACCCAGCTGATCGAAGCAGGCGCGATCAAACAACATAAACATGCCCGTGCTGAACGGTTTATTAAACCGCGAAAGGTGCTGCATCAGGTTGTTGCCCCAGTAGAGTAGCCGGTCCAGGGCGCCTCCTCGCGGGCAGGAGATGTTGGTGGTCAGACAGTGCAGCTGTTTGCGCCGCATCTTTTCGACGGAACGCCGGATGAGCGTGCGATCGCCGAGCTCTATATCGGCATCGATGAAGAGCAAATAGCGTGTGACCGCCAGCCACGCGCCGTTGTTCCTGCCAGTAGCCGGCAGCCCACCTGGAATTAATTCAATGTCCAGCCGGCCGGCAAAGCTGCGGGCAATGTCCGGCGTGCCATCGGTGGAGCCGGCGTCAGCCAAGTACACTTTCGTATTCTTCATCTGCGAGTAGTCCTGCTGTGTGAGAGAGGTCAGCAATCGCGGCAGCAGGCTGGCCTCGTTCTTCGCCGGAATCACTATGGTCAATTCGCTCGTCATATTCACGGATTTGCACTCCTTCCTTGTCAACCGTCACGTAGGTTGCTTTGGGCTGGGTCCAGCAACCGGTATTGAAGTACTCGATTCCGTCCTCTTCCAGGTGCAGCGGCTCGTGCGTGTGCCCGCAAAACACCCGCTTGGCATTGCGGGTTCGTGCGTGCGCCAGAGCGCCTTTGGCGACTTTGGGAGTCAAACGCAGCCATTTTGTATCCAGTCGTTCCAGCAACCGGGTTGCGCCTTGGCGAGAATCGAACTTCTGCAGCCGCAAAAACAAGGTCGTCAGGGCGCGGGAAAGCACAACGTTATTGAGGGTGAAGCGATCAAATTGATGCCCGTGTATAGCCAGGTGCCGAACGCCCCGGAAGTTCCAGTGGTATTCCTGGTGAACCTCCACCCCCACCAGGTGGGACATTACTTCGGAAAGGCCCTGGTCGTGGTTGCCTTCTACCCAGACGACTTCCACGTGACGTCTGGGGTTGGAAAGCTTGCGGATGTAAGAAAGAAACTGCCAGTGCTGCTTTTTCAGACGGCGGAAATTCAGATCGCAAAAGATGTCGCCGAGGAGGATGAGCCGGCGAAAGGAACTTTCTTTCAGCATCGCAAGCGCGGCTCTGGCACGGCTTAGTTCCGAGCCCAAGTGCAGATCGGAGAGAATCACCGTGTCGAAACACGGGACATTCATGCTTTCTATATACAGAAGTGGTGTTACAGCATTATGAATCTCGGCAGCAAAACCTCGCTTGGCACCATCTTTAGTAACAGTGCCAATTGATCAAACATTCACAATTCTTTAATCCCGGCGCAATATATAGGTTGTAAGTTTCAGTGTGAATTGCACGCTTGGTGCTTGCGACGTCCTCCAGGAATGATGGTTAACTGATGTCAGCATCCTGTCAATTGAGTTCGAAGCTACCCTGCCAGGTCGCCGCCATATGCTATCGCCGTGGTCCTTCAGGAATCGAGTTTCTTCTGGTAAACACCGATGGAGGAAAGTGGACCTTCCCTAAAGGAAGTATTGAGCCGCACTTGTCGCACAGTGAGGCTGCCGCGAATGAGGCGTTGGAGGAGGCGGGTGCCGTGGGCATCATTGACCGGGCCCATTTTCACGTTTATCTTCACGCGAAGGGTGTGTTTTGGAAGAAACCCGGGGTTCGTGAGCTTGCCGTAAAGGCTTTTTTGATGGAGGTTCACCAGGTCGGCTCCCCCGAGGAACCGCTTCGAGACCCGACGTGGTTCAGTGTAGAGGAAGCGAAGATCGCGCTCCGCCAGCGGCGCCAAGTCAAGTACAGCAAAGAACTGTGCATGGTCATCGAGCTTGCAATGCGTGAAATTCTAGGCCGAACTGCGCTTTATTCCGGGCCCATTGCCCGTGGCCCTCGCGGTCCGCACCGGCAACAACTCTAGCCGCAACAGATTCCTTGGCTCGGTTCTCACGCGACAAGCGGTTTCTCCGCTGCTCGATGCCAATAAAAATACAGAATCAATTCCCACCGGCTTGCCAGGCCAAGACCTTTCATTACTCTGTCCAAAACGAGTTTCACCTCCGCGCCAGTGCCGCCGATGACCTCCGCTATCTCCGCATCTTCCAGCCCTACAGCCGCCGCCGTGACAATTTGATGCTCCAGCGGAGTCGAATCCCAGCTCCCGTGGTCCTAATCGCCAAGGGAATACCGCGCCCGTCGCAAATCAAATGGCGCTTGCTGCCACGCTTAGCTCGATCGGTCGGATTCGGTCCGGTTTGCTGCCCCCAAAAACCGCCCGTACCGAACAACTGTCGACCACCGCACACGACCAGTCAATCTGGTCCGCGCGCGAAAGCAAGTTCAGCAACGCGAAGTGAAGCAAATCCCAAAGACCGGCCTGCTGCCAATCGCGCAGTCGCCGCCAGCAGCTCATCCCTGAGCCGCAACCTAGCTCTCTAGGGAGCATGCTCCAGGGAATGCCACTGCGAAGCACAAACACAATGCCCGTGAGGCAAGCGCGGTCGGACAAACGCGGGCGACCACCTTGGGGTCTGGTGACCGGAGGCGGGAGCAGGGGTTCGATTAAGTCCCACAGACTATCAGGGATAAGCGTTGCGGCTGTACCCATAGTCACCTCAGGCCAGAAGATGTGTTCATCGCCGCGGTGGTTGCCGTCGCAGAGGTTTTGTTACAGATTCTAAGATTATTGCCGGCCTCCTGACGGGCCGCAGCCGTTCGCGGGGGCGTCTTTGGCTACAAGTACCAAGGGATCTGGTGGCATCGGCAGTATTCCTTCGTTATCGGAAACTATCTACAATCTCAGCTATGGCGCTCTTGTAATCAAATCAAAGATCTTCGACATTCCGGAACAGCTAAGAGGAGGATTCATCAGCGGCTGAGACCTTGAGTTTTCCCGACTCTTCCGGCCAGCACCCATGCGAGAGGAAGTAGTCCAGCTCCTGATTGCTGCGACTTTCGAGACCCTGGCTCAGATCGTCCACTGTCAGGGCCTCGTCCTCCACGTAGTAGCCAGCCATCTTCGCTGCCAACTCAATGTAGCGCAGTCGGGTGTCCCAGGCGATTACAGCCAACTTGTCGGTGATCTTGCCCTTGTACTTCGCGACCACTGTATCCATGGCATCGAGCCCCTCCACGAGCCGCTGGACGAACTTTTCCGGGGGAATTGCGTCCCGGACCACCTCCTGGAGTGCCAAGCGGACCAGAGGGCGCTCGATCACGGCGGCCGCGTTCCGAGCCGTTGACTCCGAGTAACCAGCCGCTAGCGCAGCTGATTTCTTCGTTTTTCCGCTGAGAACGCCTTCCAGATACCGGAGCTGGCGAGGGTTCAAATGATCTGCAAAATCCGATTTTTCCCTATCGTTTGCTGACTTAGATCTAGCACCGATAGCTGAAGCCGGCTTCACAAGATGGATTTTTCTGGGGCGGCCTCGTGGATTGCCGCTCTGGCCAGGCTTAAACTGCGTTTTTTTGCCTAGGTCCGCGCTCTTGTCGAACCCGAAGAGGCCACGGCGCTGGCCCGTAAACCCCCGCCTGTTCTCAGGCGAAGCTACGGCCTGTTTCCGGCCCACTGTGTTCAACGCTGGTTCGTGATTAACGTAATCCTCGATAGGGTAGAGAGGTACGGCGTGGCTGAAAGTCGCGCAGGTCATGGCTGGCACCTTAGAGTTGTGTTTTTGGAAGAGACAGGCACCGACGGCCAGGATTTTTTGCAGCCAATTGCAGCCAAAACGTGGAATCGAGGGCTTGTAAGTCGTTGAGATATGGTGGCCAGGGACGGAGTTGAACCGCCGACGCCAGCCTTTTCAGGGCTGCGCTCTACCACCTGAGCTACCTGGCCACTGCCGCGGAGCACGCGGATTCGCCCAGCACTTCCTACTTCTGGGCGAACTCCGGGTTGTGACAGCCATTTCCTGGCACGCCAAAGAGGAAGAGAGGAGAACGGCTGCCGCAAGTTTGTGGATCCGTGCGGAGCAAGGCGATTATAACAAGGCGCCCCGAAAAGGCTCAACGAGGGGATCAGCACTCAGCACTCAGGAGTCAGTCGAGGACATCACGACATTTGCTGTTCTCGCCTCCGCACCAGTGGTTTCATTCCTCAATCGAAAATCATCCATCGTCAATGGGCTTTCGCTGACTCCCGACTCCTGAGTCCTGACTACTCAGTTCCCTGCACTTCTCCACCGATCACTACCGCGGAGCAGCGGTTCACCCCAAACCAGTAGGCGATTTCGCGATAGTCATCTACAGCGAAAACCGCCAGGTCCGCGTCCTTGCCCGGCTCAATGCTGCCCTTACTCTTCTGCAGCAGCAGCGCGCAGGCGCCGTTGATGGTGCCAGCACTGACGGCCTCCGCCGGCGTCATCTTCAAGTGCGTGCACGCCAGCGAAAGAATAAAGGGCATGCTGGTAGTAGGCGAAGTCCCGGGATTGTAGTCCGTAGCCAGCGCCACCGCTGTTCCGTTTTCAATCAACCGCCGCGCCGGCGGATAACGGTCCAGGCCCAGAAAATAGTTGGCTCCAGGCACTAGTGTGGCCACCGTTTGCGAGCGGCTCAGCCGTTTCATGTCTTCATCGCTTACAAAGTCCAGATGATCGAATGAAGCCGGCTTCGAAGCCAGCAGCGGCGCCAGCGCGCACGGGCTAAGCTGGCACACGTGAGCGCGCCCGCCCAGGCCATTGTCCACGGCTGCCTGCAGGACCCGCTTCGCATCTTCTGGGGAAAATGCTCCCCGGTCGCAGAAAACGTCTACAAACTCCGCCAGCTTCTGCTTCGCAGCCTGCGGGATCATGAGTTCGCATACTTCGCGCAAGTAGGTTTCCGGAGCACGAACGTGCTCGCGCGGCACTACATGCGCACCCAGCAAGGTCGTGACTACCGTGCCCGGCCAGCGCGCCGCCGCATCGCGCACTGCCAGAAGCGATTTCAGTTCCGCCTCTGTGCTCAGGCCGTAGCCGGACTTGGCCTCCACTGTGGTAGTGCCCTGTGCCGCCATCTCCTCCAGAGCCCTGAGCACCTGCCGCGCCAGATCTTCCGGGCTGGCCCGGCGCACGCCCTCCACGCTGGAGCGGATGCCGCCGCCGGCCGCGGCAATTTCTTCATAACTCGCTCCCGCCGTTCGCTTTTCGAAATCCACCAACCGCGGCGCCGTGAACACCGGGTGGGTGTGCGAATCTACAAAGCCAGGCAGCACCACCTTGCCGTGGCAATCAATTTCACGAACAGCTTTGCGCTTGCCCTTCAGCCAGGAATCGCGCAGCGCATCGCGGGTTTTGCCCACGGCCACAATCTTGCCCGCCGCGCACAACAGCGCGCCGTCTTCAATGATCGAGAGTTCGCCCAGTTCGCGCCCCCGCCGCGGCGCGGCGCTACCCTGCAGTGTCAGCAGTTGCCGAATGTTGATGAGCAGAAGTGGAGTGGAGACCGCATGGTCACCGCTCGGCGTGCCAGAGGATGCCTTGGATCGGAGTTTCTTTCGCCGGGCCATGGCTTTAGCCATGCCATACTCCGGCAACAAGCACAACCGGATTTGATCCTTCGCAGAACAATCCGCTCATGGGCTGAATGCTGAGTGCTGACTGCTTTCCTGCTACTTCTCCATCGGAATCTTGACACCCTTCTCTTTGGCGAAGCGTTTGGCCTCGTCGTAGCCGGCGTCCACATGCCGCGCCACCCCGATCCCGGGATCGTTGGTCAGCACTCGCTCAATGCGCCTGGCCATGCCTTCGGTGCCGTCGGCCACCGTGACCTGCCCGGCGTGCTGCGAATAGCCAATGCCCACCCCGCCGCCGTTGTGGATGGAAACCCACGAAGCCCCGCTGGCAGTGTTCAACAGTGCGTTGAGCAGAGGCCAGTCGGCCACAGCGTCGCTGCCGTCCTTCATGCCCTCGGTTTCGCGGAAGGGCGAAGCCACCGAGCCCGTGTCCAGGTGGTCGCGCCCGATCACGATGGGTGCCTTCAGCTTGCCCTTCTTCACCAGTTCATTCATGGCCAGCCCGAATTGTGCCCGCTCTCCATAGCCCAGCCAGCAGATGCGCGCCGGCAGCCCCTGGAACTTGATGCGCTCGCGCGCCAGCTTGATCCAGCGGCTCAGGATGCGGTTCTCGGGAAACAGCTCCAGCACCAGTTCGTCCGTGGTATGGATGTCGGAAGCTTCGCCGCTCAACGCCACCCAGCGAAACGGACCCCGGCCCTCGCAGAATAAGGGCCGAATATATGCCGGCACAAAGCCGGGAAAGTCATAGGCGTTTTTCACTCCGCGCTGGAAGGCAAAAGTTCGAATATTGTTGCCGTAGTCGAAGGTGACCGCGCTCATCTTCTGCAGGCGCAGCATGCCTTCCACATGGCGCGCCATGGAATCAAGCGAGCGCTCTTCATATCCCTTTGGGTCACGTTGCCGCAACTCCGCGGCTTGCTCCAGCGTCAGTCCCTGCGGAATGTAGCCGTTCAGCGGATCGTGCGCCGAGGTCTGGTCGGTCAGAATGTCGGGCACCACGCCGCGCTCGGCCAGCTCAGGAATCACGTCGGCGCAGTTTCCCACCAGCCCGACGGAAATATTTTCCTTCTTGCGCACCGCGTTCTTCAGGATGCGCAGCGCCTCATCCAGCGAGTTGACCATGAAATCGCAATAACCGGTCTTCAGCCGCTTCTTGATCCGTTCCGGGTCCACGTCAACGCCCAGAAACGCCGCCCCGGTCATGGTGGCTGCCAGCGGCTGCGCGCCCCCCATCCCGCCCATGCCGCCGCTCACGATCAGCTTGCCTTCCAGTTCCCCGCCGAAGTGCTTTTCGCCCGCCGCGGAGAACGTCTCAAACGTGCCCTGAATAATTCCCTGCGAGCCGATGTAAATCCACGACCCTGCCGTCATCTGCCCGTACATCATCAGTCCGGCGCGTTCCAGTTCGTTGAACTTTTCCCAGTTCGACCAGTGGCCTACCAGGTTGGCGTTGGCGATCAGCACCCGGGGCGCGTACTCGTGAGTCTTAAACACGCCTACCGGCTTGCCGGACTGCACCAGCAGCGTTTCGTCGCTCTGCAGCGCCTGCAGCGCCTTGACGATGGCGTGATAGCACTTCCAGTTTCGCGCCGCCTTGCCCGTGCCGCCATAAATGACCAGATCGCGCGGATGCTCTCCCACTTCCTCATCCAGGTTGTTCATCAGCATCCGCATGGCTGCTTCCTGCTGCCAACCGAGGCAGGAGAGGGCGGTGCCGCGCGGCGCGCGAACGGGCGTATAAGTTGCAGAATGAATTTCCGTTTCTACCGGCATGACAAATTCATGGTAGTGCTTCAATCCGAGGCACGCAATCGCGCTTACTTCACACTCAGTTGATGAAAACCCCGCCCCCGGTCGGTTGAGAAAGGCATCTCTTTTTCAAAACAGTTTTAGCTTCCATGCATAATGCTCTAAGTATCACGGCAGCAGCACCTTCCGTGGCTATTATTGAAGGGCGGATTTGCCTTACACAGAAGTGCCGTGGTAAGCTGCCGCCCCTTATCGGCGGTATTCGTTCAGTGCCCGGGTTCGGCAGTTATCAAGCAAAATTTAACCTCTGGCCAAGAGAGATGAAGATGGATACACGCTTCGCAGCAGCCTACATCGGATACTCCCCTGCAACCCTGCGCTTGTGGAGGCGTAAGGGAGCAGGACCGAAGTTCTACAATGTTGGCCGATTCATCGAGTACCACCAGGAAGACTTGGACGCCTGGTCGGGCGGCGAAGAAATGGCTGCCTCGCGCCGCGCCGAACGCCGGGCCAAGACCGCAGCTAAAGTGCGGTCCGGGAGGCGCGCTGCGGCTTCCGATTTCGGCACCTCCCTGGGAAACGTGAATCTGGGGAACTGGTCGTAGCCAAATTCCCCGGCGCACATGAGGTGTTCTTCATTTTCTGGAATGCTGCTCCTTCCATTTCTAAGAGGGCTAGCCTTTCGTGTGGCCCCTCCTCTCATAGGTTTCGCGCCAGACCTCGTGTGCACCTCCCTCAGCCCTTCGCCGTCCGGCCTCTGTGCGAAGAATTGTTATTCTTTCGGCCATAAATGCCAGACTTTGTCATTTCAGCTAAGGCCCAGATTTGCTGGAGCATAGAAAACCACGCAAATCTGGCGATTTTTCCCAATTTCAACTTGGCACCTTACTTGCACACCTGCCCTAGCCTATAATTTGGGAGGATCAACTCAGTGCCGATGGCCACTCGCGGAAACAAGAACTGGAATAACCCGGAACAACTGGCGGTGCCCTCCTCCGCTCCCACCTCCTTTGACCAGATGGTCAAACAACTGGGGCTCTCCCCGGAGCAGTACGAGAGCTCCGCTGTGCTCAAGGAATGGGTGCGCAAAAATAAGGATGTCAAATACGTTCCCACCGCCTTGCTGCAGGCTTGGGGCTTCAAGGTGGACAGCAACCTCTGATCTGCCGGTGGAACTCCTCTTCCCGCTGCCTCGTAAAATCTTTGAGCGCCTGAGAACTACAAGTCCTGCCGCCACCCCGCCACGACTTCCTGTTCCGTGACGGTGCGTGTTGACGCGGCTCCTTCCTTCCCGAAGAGCCTTCCATAGCTACATGCGAGCAAGTGACGTGTGGCTCGGCGATTCAGCCGTAAGTGCAGCCATCCAAAGTATTGCCTATATTAGTTTAATCTAATAAACTATACGCTTTTACACGATTCAAGGAGGATGGTTTGTCGCTCGTTCGCTGGCTCCCCCTGTTGCTCCTGCTTGGCATGCTCGACTGCGCCATGGCTCAGAACCTGCCCCCCGATGATTCTTACTTAGGCTCATGGTTTCAGCGCGTCTCCCGCACCCAGGCGGAGCAGCCCCACTGGATTACTCCGGTTTTCACCACTACTCCCAGGCTGGAAGAAGAATTTCGCTACGATATCGGCTGGCAGAACACGGCCAAAGGCGATGTGACTAACTACGGCAGCGGCAAAGGCTTGGAATTGATCCCCAGCGAGCACATCGAGATTATCGTCAGCCCGCCCCCTTATTTGGCGCACCAGAATCCGACCCTGCCCGACGGTTTCGGCGACACCTCCTTTCTTCTGAAATATCGCTTGGTCGCCGGCAACGAGGAGAACGGCAGCTACATCGTCACTGCTTTCCTGGGCGGCTCGATTCCTACCGGCTCCTACAGCAATGGCGCTGCGAACGCGGTGGTCACTCCCACCATCGCTCTGGGCAAGGGTTGGGGCGCCTTTGACGTGCAGAGCACGCTGGGCATTGCCGTGCCCGTGGGCGATATCGCCCGCCTGGGCACACCTCTGGCCTACAACACCGCCTTCCAGTACCACCTGCTGGGCAAGTTATGGCCGGAACTGGAGGTAAATGGCGTTCTGTTTCACGACGGGAAGAACGCTGGCCAGCAACAGGTTTTTCTCTCTCCCGGCCTGGTGGTGGGTAAAATTCATCTCTGGCGCCGGCTGGGCCTGACCGTGGGCGCAGGCGAGCAGATCGCGGTCACCCGCTTCCACACCTTCAATCACAACCGGGTGCTGAGCGTGCGCTTCCCCTTCTAGCTGGGCGCGACACGCTCGAGATTTTGCCGGCTGCGGGGATAGAAATGAAAGAAACTACGCCGCAGACGCTTGCTGGAAAGCCTCCAAGTCCCTTCCGGACGCCAGGCGCAGACGGCTGCCACGCACGCGAATGCCTGCGGCTCCAAAATCAGCCCCGACGGGGCGCTATAGTAAAGCCCAGGACGGCAGTCCTGGGGGCCGATGCTCAGTAAATCTCGAGTCCCTTGGGGACGGCACCAAGATGAAACCTGGTCAAAGCGTTAAAACCGAATCCCTGCTCACTCCCCGCGAGGCCGCTCTGCAGCTGCGCATCAGCTTCCCCACCATCAAGCAGTGGATCTACAAGAAAAAGATCCGCAGCGTGCGGACTCCGGGCGGCCACCATCGCATTCCACGGACGGAAGTGGACCGCCTGCTGTTTCGCACTCGCGGACACAACGAAGCGGTTCGCCAGGAGGTGTTGCGGCGCATCAGCGGCCGCAATCAACTTGTGGGACGTATTGAGGAA
>DATJEH010000075.1:0-20722 GCA_035496875.1 Terriglobales bacterium
GCCGCTGGCCCGCAGCGCCTCTTCGTCGAACTGCCCCCCTAAAACGTCCCGCAGGATGAACCCTCGCTCCGGGGCAAATCCGATGCGGAAACGGGCAATCATCTCCTGGTCGAGGCCGCGGCCGGCCAGATATTCCCGGGCGTGGGCGGCTTCGGGACGGCGTAACTGCTCGCGAAAGAACTCGGTAGCGCGTTCGTGCATTTCCAGCAACTTGCCGCGGCTCCTGGCTTCTTCGGCTTCGGCAGGGCTGTTGTAGGAAATTTTGGGCAGAGGAATGCCCACCTTCTGCGCCACCGCTCGCACCGCCTCCGGGAAAGTGATGTTTTCCAGCTTCTGCACGAAGCTGAAGACGTCGCCGGAAGCCCCGCAGCCAAAGCAGTGGTAGAACTGGCGGGTGGCGTGGACTGAGAACGACGGAGTTTTCTCCTGGTGAAAGGGACACAGGCCGGCGTAGTTCTGCGCCCCGGCCTTCTTCAGTTTGACGTAGTCGCCCACAATGCGGACGATGTCCGCCTGCTGCTTGACCGTGTACGCGAAATCGCCGGGGTTGGCCATGGGGTCTGGAAAGGTTCACCGAACCAGGACGGCCCGGTCAACGCAGAATGCGAACGTCTTTCAACTACTTTGCGGATAAGCTGTTAAACGCGAAATTATCTTGTGGAGGGACGCGGAAATCAAGGATTTTATTCGCTTATTTTTCGCCATAAATTTGTCGAGGTAGTTATTGCCTTCGTCCAAAGCTTCGTCTTACACTCCGGCCAGTGTCTCTTACAGAAAATCCAGAGCTTAAGCAGCGGCTGGTCTCTGCCGCGGCGGTAGAGGACGACAGCTCCTTCGAACTTAAGCTGCGGCCGCGGCATCTGCAGGAGTTCATCGGCCAGTCCAAGGTCAAGGAAAACTTGGCGGTGGCCATCGAAGCCGCCAAGTCGCGCGGCGACGCCCTCGACCACGTACTGCTCTATGGCCCGCCCGGGCTGGGCAAAACCACGCTGGCCACCATCATCGCCAACGAACTGGGCGTGCCCTTCCAGCAGACCTCGGGGCCGGCGCTGCAGATCAAAGGCGACCTGACCGCCGTCCTCACCAACCTGCAGAACCGGCAAGTGCTGTTCATTGACGAAATCCACCGCCTGCAGGCCCAACTGGAAGAACTGCTGTACTCGGCGCTGGAGGATTACAAGCTGGACATCATCATCGGACAGGGGCCCTCGGCGCGCACCCACACCATGGACGTGAGGCCGTTTACCTTTGTGGGCGCCACGACGCGCGCGGGCCTGCTCTCGGCGCCCCTGCGTTCGCGCTTCGGGATTGTGCTGCGTCTGGAGTTCTACACCGACGCCGAGCTGAAAATCATCGTTCAGCGCTCGGCGGAAATCCTGGGGGTAGAGGTTGACGACGCGGGAGCGCACGAAATCGCCAGCCGGGCGCGGGGCACGCCGCGCATTGCCAACCGCCTGCTGCGACGGGTGCGCGACTTCGCCCAAGTACGCGGCGGCGGGCACATTGACCTCTCCACCGCGCAGAAGGCCCTGCAGATGCTGGAGGTGGACCAGCACGGTTTCGATGAAATTGACCGCAAGCTGCTGCTCACCATCATTGAGAAGTACCAGGGCGGCCCGGTGGGTGTGAACACGCTGGCGGCGGCGCTGGCCGAGGAACCGGACGCCATCGAGGAAATCTACGAGCCTTTTCTGATTCAAATCGGTTTTCTCAACCGCACTCCGCGCGGCCGGACGGTCACCCGGCTGGCCTATGAGCATTTCGGAATCTCGCCCACCCGGCGGCAGAGCTCGCTGTTTTGAACGAAGTAGTTGGTAGCTGGCAGTTGGTAGTTGGCGATGCCGGCATGAACCACCAGCTACTAATGCCCGCTGCCCACACTAACGCTACGCAAAAAGACCCGTTCGCCCCGTTCTGAATTCCAGAATCCAGGCGACCACTTCCGCGGCTGTGGGTTCCTGCTGGTACAATGCAGCCGCATTTTGCTCGCTAACCGGAAGAAAAGCCACTAAACGCTTCGGCCGTGCGCTGCGTCGTTCCCGGCCAAGCGTTCAGCCAGGAGAGCCTTGTCCCGCCTGTTGCCAGCTCGGGTCGTCATTTTTGTGCTGGGAAGCGTTCTGCTGTGGACGCCCTCGGCGGGCGCGCGCGAGCATCCGCAAACGGCCGCGGCTCTGGTGGAGCGCACCCGTCCGGTCATTTCCATTCCTCGGCTGTCGCACCCGCCCGCGGTGGAGGACTTCCTGAGCATGCAGCCGAGCGGAGCAGTGGCGCAGCGCATGGTCAAAGTTTCCAGATTCATCCAGCGCGATCCTCAGGACGGAGTGCGCTCCAGCCAGCGCACCGAAGTCTATCTAGGTTATGACGACAAGGATATCTACTTCGTTTTCATCTGCTTTGATGACCAGCCCCGGCGCACCCGCGCGCGCCTCTCGCGCCGGGAAGACATTTTCGATGACGACACCGTAGAGGTCATGCTCGATACCTTCCACGACGAGCGCCGCGCTTACGTCTTCCAGGCAAATGCTCTGGGCGTACAGTGGGACGGCACCTATGCCGAGCAGGGCCAGGGCGATTTCGGCAATTTCGACTCCTCCTGGGATACGGTCTGGGACTCCAGGGGCAGGCTCACACCGCAAGGGTTCGTGGTGTTGATAGCGATTCCCTTCAAGAGTCTGCGCTTCTCTTCCGATAAAGAGCAAAGCTGGGGAATCATCCTGAACCGCACCATTCCGCGAACCAGCGAAAACACTTTCTGGCCAGAGATTACGCGCCGCGTGGACGGGCGACTGAACCAGGAAGCCACGCTGCGCGGAATGGAGGGAATCTCGCCCGGACGCAACATGCAGTTCATTCCCTATGGCATCTTCCGTTCCTTCCGAGCCGTGGACACGCGCGATCCCCTGCCCTACTTCGAAGCGGCCAACCAGGGCCGCTTCGGGCTGGACTCCAAATTCATTGTGCACGACAGCCTGGTACTGGATGTGACCGCCAACCCCGACTTCAGCCAGGTGGAATCCGACCAGCCGCAGATCACCACCAACCAGCGCTACGAAGTCTTCTTCCCGGAAAAGCGGCCGTTCTTTCTGGAAAATGCCGATTACTTCTCCACCCCCATTGACCTGGTGTTCACCCGCCGCATTGAAGACCCGCAGTTAGGCACCCGGCTGACCGGGCGCCAGGGGCCGTACTCCCTTGGCATGTTCGTAGTAGACGACCGCGGGCCGGGCTACGACGTGGCCGACGGCGATCCCAGTTCGCACAAGGATACCTATTTCGGCATTGCCCGGCTCAAGCGCGATCTCGCCAGGCAATCCAGCGTGGGCGCGATTTTTACCGACCGCGAATTCGCCGGCAGTTTCAACCGCGTGGGCGGACTCGACACCCAGCTGAAATTGGACGAGAACTGGACTGTGCTTGGCCAGGCGGTGGCTAGTTCAACCCGCAACCTCGACGGCACCTATCAGGCAGGTCCAGCTTACAAGGGGGACGTCCAATATAACGACCTGCACACTAATTACGAACTGCAATACAACGACATCAGCCCCAATTTTGTCAGCGAGCCGGGATATGTGCCGCGGGTGGACATGCGCGAGATCCGGCAGGCAGCCAGGTACCAGTTCCGGCCAGAGGGAAGTTTCCTGCTGGCCTGGGGGCCGGAGCTGTTCTTTAACCGTATCTACGGGCACGACGGAACGTTTCTGGACGGCGCTTACGAACCCCACCTGACATTCCAATTCAAAGGCCAAACGTATGTAAGCCTGATGCCTTATGCCAGCTACCCGGAACAGCTGCGTCCAGTGGATTTCTCCACCCTCCCGGCGGTGGCAAGCTATAACCAGCATCTCGCCGGTGGCGGTTTTTCAACCCAATACTTCCGCTGGTTCACGATGGATGTGTGGTACGGGCGCGGCACCGGCGTCAATTACGATACGCCGACGAATCACGCACCCATTCTCGACAACAACGACATCGTGCAACTGGAGATGACGCTGCATCCTAGCCGAAGTTTGAAGATTGACAACACCTATCTGCTTAACCGCCTGGCGGACCGCTCAACGGGAATGAGCGCCTTTACTAACCACGTGATCCGCTCGGAGTGGAACTACCAGATCACGCGCGCTCTGTCACTGCGGCTGATCCCACAGTACACGACCGTGCTGGCGAACCCGCGGTTTACCTCGTTGCCGCGCAGCAAGCAGTTCAACGCCGATTTCCTCATCACCTACCTGGTGCACCCCAGCACCGCGATTTACGTGGGATATAACAGCGACCTGCAGAATCTGGTTTCGCCGCTGGGTTACGACGTGAACGGGAATTTGCTGCACACCCGGGGCCGGTACCTCAACGATGGGCGGCAGTTCTTTGTAAAGCTTTCTTATCTACTCCGCTTTTAAAATCTTCAATCGTCAATTGATTTTGATTAAGCGAGCTGCCACACTGTGTCCAACACCGATCCGTCCACCCACTTCACGACGGCCACGGGACGCTCGGTGAAGCGCGGCCGGGCGGGCTTGCCGCCACAGATTTTCTCTACCTCCACCTTAATATCTTGAATGGGGCGAATGGGCAGACCGGAGCCCTTAACGGCGTCGAGCAGGTCCTGGCGGCGCGGGTTGATGGCGATGCCGCGTTCGGTGGCGATCACGTCAATCATTTCGCCGGTGCCGGTGATGGTTGTCACTTCATCCACAATCACCGGAATGCGGTCGCGGAAAGAGGGAACAGCGAGAATGCTGCAACCGGCAAACAGGCAGTTCTGCCAGCCGCCAATGCCGTGGAGCAGACGCCCATCGGAATGGGTCACCACATTCGCATTGAAGTTCACGTCCACTTCCGTGGCCCCCAGCACCACCGCATCCACCAGCGAGGCAAAGTTGCCCTTGCCGTGAAAGTTGTAGGAGGTGAAGGGCGAGGTGGCCACGTGGCGGGGATCGGCGGCGATGGAGCGCACCCCGTCGAGGTCGAAGGTCTGCCCATCGAGAATGTAGTCAGTCAGGCCTTCCTGCAGCATCTCCACCAGGTAGCGGGTGGAGCCGCCGCGCACAAAGCGCGCCTTGACCCCGTCTTCCCGCATCATGCGGCGCAGGTAATCCACGAAGGCCAGGGCAATACCGCCGGCGCCGGCCTGGAAGGAGAAGCCATTACGCATAATCCCGGCATGGCGCAGGAAACGGGCCACCAACTCGGCGATGCGCAGCCGGTCAGGACTGCGCGTAATCTGGGTGGTGCCGGAAACGATCTTGTTGGGGTCGCCGATGGAATCCACTTCCACCACGTAGTCCACGCTGTTGCCCTGAATTTGCCAGGGCACGCAGGGAAAGGGCACCAGGTTATCAGTGACCACGATGACGTGGTCGGCGTACATGGAATCAGCCAGGGCAAAGCCTAGGGAGCCGCAGGCGGACTTGCCGTGGGAGCCGTCAGCGTTGCCGAAGGGGTCGGCGGTGGGCGCGGCGACGACCGCAATATCAATGTGAACTTCACCGTCCTGAATGGCCTGCCAGCGCCCGCCGTGCGAACGCAGCACGCCCACGCCGCGCATTTTGCCCTGGCTGGTGTAGTCGCCCAGCGGCCCGTTCATGCTGCCTTCAATGTGGTGGACCACACCCTTCTCCATCAAATCCACCACGGCTGATTGCGAGGGAAAAGATGCGCTGGGAAACCACATCAGGTCCCGGGCGCCAAGGCGGCCGGCGGCCTCCAGAGCCATGACCGCCACCCGGTCGCCATCGCGCAGGTGGTGATGGCTGGAGATGACCATGCCGTTGCGCAGGCCGCATTTGCGCAGCGCCGTTTCCAGATCGGGAACGCGTTTATCGCCGTTTTCCGGATATTGCGTGCAGGAGCGGATGGGCGGAGCTGCCTTGTAGCCCTGCGGCTCATCCAGACTCGCTCCCTGGTAGGGGCGCTGGTCCTTGCCGTTGACAGAGATGGGCACGAGGCGCCCGGCGGCATTGCGGGTAAGTTCAACGCGGGTGGCGGTGGTGGTCATGTCGGTCAGCTACTGAATTACTCCCATGTCTTTCGCCCGCTTCACCAGTTTCAGCGCGCGCTGCACCACCGGGGGATCAATCATTTTTGAGCCCAGGCTGACCACGCCCAGGCCGCGCTGCTGCGCTTCTTCAAAAGCGGCAACGATCTTCTGCGCCCTCTCTATTTCGGTGGGCGTGGGCGCGAACGCCTGGTGCACCACCGCAATCTGCAGCGGGTGCACACAGCCCATGCCCTCAAAGCCCAGGCCACGCGACTTCTGTCCCCAGCGCCGCAGGCCATCCATGTCGGCCACATCGCCATAGACAGAATCAATGGCCTGCACGCCGGCGGCGCGGGCGGCATTCACCAGGCGGGTGCGGGCGTAGAGCGACTCCGCGCCTTGGCTCGTTTTCACCACCCCCAGGTCGGCGGTGTAGTCCTCCAACCCTATGGTGATGGCCGCAACGTTGGGGCTCGCGGACGCGACAGCAAAGGCGTTCTCAATTCCCAGCGCCGACTCCAGGATCGGCATCAGCCAGATGGGTCGCGAAATATGGTGCTGTTGTTTGAGTTCGGCAATCTTGCGGTCCACCTCGATAACTTGTTCGGCGCGTTCGGTCTTGGGAATCAGCACCATGTCCGGCTGTTCGGGAATAACTTCTTCCAGGTCGGCCAGGCCCAGCGGCAATTGGTTGATGCGCACGGTGCGTTCGGCTCCGGCAAACTCCACCGACCGCAGGGCATTGCGCGCCAGAATGCGAGCGGCGTCTTTTTCCGCGGGGTGAACCGAATCTTCCAGATCGAGGATTATGGCGTCGGGAGTGTGCAGGCCGGCGTTGATGAAATATTTGGGCTCGCTGCCCGGCAGGTAAAGGCGGGAGCGGCGGAGACGGTCGCGGGCCACAGGCAGCGGCAGCGGAACCTGCTCGGGAAGCGAGCGCCGGCCCTGGCCCAGCCCAGCGCGGCGCACCGCCGCCTCGATGCGGGCGGCAATGACGAAGGGCAGCGCGCCTTCATCGTGAATAGCCATGTGGGCGTCGCGCACTCCCAGGCCGGCGAGTACCTGCCGCGCCTGGGCGAGGATGTTTTCCCCGTAATAGGCGGCCACCCGAGACTCGAGGCCAATCTCCACCCCGCCTTCCGCACGCAATTCGAATTCGACGTGGGCGTCAGAACGTACTTCCTTGCCCCAGTGCCCGGCTTCTCCGCGATGCGCGATTTCGGCTTTGGCCAGGCCGCTCATATCTGCTCCCGCATGGGCGTAGTGTCCAGAACAGCCAGCGCTTCCTGCGGGTATTCCTCCAGATCGGGGCCGAGCCACTCCTCATCCACCCGCACAGTGTGGAAGCGCACATCACAGTGGTCGCCGTCGAAATTGACAATGACGTGGAAATGCTTTTCCGGCTTCTCCTTGGCCAGGCGATCGCGCAGCGCCTGGGCCACCGCCATGCCATAACCCAGCATGGGAAGCGGCAGGAAGCCGCCATTCTCCGAGTAATCCTCCACGTGAATATGGTTGACGTAGCACTCAAACGCAGTGCGGTTCTTAAAGTCAGCCAGTTTCACGGTGGGGACGCGGGTCTTGAGTTGCGCCAGGAACAGGCAGCCTTCCTCCTCCACCAAAGGAGACTCCAGCAGAGCCTGCAACTTCTGGCTAAGGGCCTTGGGATCGTCAAGGTTGTCCTGGCGAACCTGCTGGTACAGAGCCTCCATGCGCTGGTTGGTTTTCATTTAAACCCAGTTTCAAGGTTTCAAAGTTTCAAGTTTAAAAACACACAACTGTCTGTCATCCCGAGCGAGCGCGGCCGGTCCCGCTTTGCGGGAGAGGAAGCGTGAGTCGAGGGACCTTGTGTTTCCTAATCCGCTGCCCCGGCGGTTTCGGACGCGCCCTCCAGCCTGGCCAGAATCGCGTCCGTCATCCTGGTGGTCGAAGCCGCGCCCTGCGAAATCGCCTTGGGGCCGCCCGAAATGCGCATCATATCGTAAGTGCGCACCTTGCCCTCGCGCACCACCTCCGCGATAGCCGCACGCACCCGCGAAGCCTTATCACGCTCGCCGATGTGGTCGAGCATCATGGCGGCGGAAAGGATCATGGCAACCGGATTAACGATGGGCGGGTTCAACTCCGCGTATTTCGGCGCCGAGCCGTGCGTGGGCTCGAACACCGCCACGTCTTTGCCGATATTGCCGGAGGCGGCGAAGCCCAGTCCGCCAATCAGTCCGGCAAACGCGTCGGAGATGACGTCGCCAAACAAGTTGCTGGCGATGATGCAGCCGTAGTCCTCGGGATTCTTGGTCAGCCACATGGTCTGCGCGTCGATGTTAGTGGACCAGAGCGGGATGCCGGGATAATCCTTCGCCACCTGCGTGGCGATTTCCTCCATCAGGCCGCTGGTTTCGCGCAGCACATTGGGCTTTTCGCAGATGGTCACGTTCTTATAGCCGAAGTTTTTTGCATACTCAAAGGCCGCGCGGCAGATGCGTTCGGCGGCGGGGCGGGTGATGATGCGCAGCGAAACCGCCAGGTCCCCGCCTTTCACATCCTGAAACGGCTTGAACTTGGGGTGGGTGGCAAAGGCGGCGCGAACCTGCTCCGGCGGGTTGGTCCACTCCACTCCGGCGTACAGACCCTCGGTGTTCTGCCGGAATACCACCACGTTCACTTGCGGCTCCTCATAGCCTCCGCTCGGCCTCTTGCGGATGAAGTTGAGGGGGTTGCCGGGAAAGCCGATACAGGGGCGCAGGCACACGTCCAGCCCGAAGCGCTGGCGCATGGTCACGATGGGGCTGTAATAGGTGTAACCCTTGCCGCGCAGTTCGGGCTTGAGTTCGGCGTCGGCTTCCTTCTTGGGCTTGGAGGTGATGGCGCCAAACAGGCCGAGCTTGTGTTTGGCCAGCAGTTCCACCGTGCGCTCGGGCAGGGCGTTGCCTTGGTTAATCCAGCACTCCCAGCCGATATCGGCGTGAATGTATTCCGCTTCGAAGCCAACTGCGTTGAGCACGCGAATAGCCTCGGGCAGCACCTGGTTGCCGATGCCGTCGCCGGGCATGGTTACGATCTTGAGTTTAGACATGAGACGCAGTCTCCAAGATTGACGATTGTAGATTTACGATTGACTATTGAAAATCCTACCCCGCATTCTGTTTTGCCGTTAATTGCGATGCCCCGAAAATTGCGACTAGTTCGTTTGCCTCCACAATAAGCTTCGCCGCGAACAAGGAGTGCTTTTCAATCGTCAATCGTCCAATCTGCAATCGTCAATTCCTTACTCGACGCTCAGCCCTCAACTCCTTTCGACGCTCAGCCCTCAACCGTGCAGTCCCAGCTTCCTCGCCACCAGGTTCTCCACACCCTTGGCTACCACCAAAGATTGTGGCACGCTGCCCAGGGGCGGGAAATGGAACTGCTCACCGCGGTATGTGACAAGGCCGGAGGTAAAGTCCACCTCTACCCCGTCGCCCGGCATCACCGTTTTGGCGCCGCCCTTGAGCTGAGCCGCAAACTGCTCGCGCAGGCGCGTGATGAATCCGGGCGCCTCGATGCACAGAAACCCGTTGTTGAAGGCGTTGCGCAGGTAGGTTTGCGAAAAGCTGGCCGCGATAATCAGGGGAATGCCCCTGGCCTGCAGCGAGGTAACTGCCTGCTCGCGGCTGGAGCCGGTGCCGAAGTTGAACCCGCCCACAAACACATCGCCGGCGCGCGTGCTCGCCGCCAGTTGCGGGTCGTAGTTCTCCATGATGACCTTGGCCATCATCTCCGGCGTCATGTCGTCCCGATAGGTGTAATCCTTGCCATAGATGGCGTCGGTGTTGATGTTGTCGGCGGCGAGAAAAATCAGCCGACCGTGCACGCGTTCGGGAAAGCCGGGAAGGATCTCGACTTTTTCGGAACTGCTGGCTGCCGCAAACTCATCGTAGCGACGATTGATTCTCTGGGAACGGCTCGAAAAATCGCCTCCTTCAGCGCCCGCACCGCTGATGTAGCCCGCCACTGCTGAGGCCGCCACCACCTCCGGGCTGGCCAGGTAGCAGCGGGCATCGCGCGAGCCCATGCGCCCTTTGAAATTGCGGTTGGTGGCGGAAATGCCGACCTCGCCCGGCTCGAGCAGGCCCACTCCCAGTCCGATGCACGGTCCACAGCCCGCAGGCAGCGGAATAGCGCCTGCCTCCAGCAGCGCCTGCCACGCTCCCCGCCGCTCCGCTTCCTCCTGCACCCAGCGGCTGGCCGCGCCCAGATAGAACTTCACCCCAGGCGCAATCTTCCTGCCCTTGACCACGCGCGCCGCGGCTTCCAAATCTTCCAGGCGCGAGTTGACGCAGGAAAGCAGGTACGCCTTCTGGATGGCAACCTTGTTCTGTTCCATTTCCGCCAGAGAAGCCATTACCTGCACCGTGTCTGGCCCGGAAACGTGAGGCGTTATCTCGTTGAGGTTCAGCGTAATGCGCGCGGCATAAGCGGCGCCGGCATCAGCCTGCGGCGGATTCCTCCGCCAGCCCTCCAGATCGTTCTCCGTGAAGCGCTCAAGGCCCTGGCGGGCGAGGTCGCCGTGAACCCGCTGCAGGTAGGCCAGCGTCGCACGGTCGCAGGGAAACCATCCCACCAGCGGCCCCCACTCCGTGCTCATGTTGGAGATGGTGAAGCGCGCGTCCATGGAGAGACTGGCCACGCCCTCGCCGGTGAACTCCACCGCCGCATTCAGCACCTCGTCGTGGTTGTAGAGCCCGCAGAGCGCGATAATCACGTCCTTGCCGGTGGCCCCGGCGGGCAGCCGGCCTTCCAGCACCACCTGCACGCTGCGCGGAATCTGCCACCAGAACTCGCCCGTGGCCCAGACCGCGGCCGCATCAGTGCGCACCACCGGCGTGCCCACCGCCGCCAGCGCGCCATACATATTAGAGTGGGAGTCGGAAGCGACCACGAACGAGCCCGGCACGACATATCCCTTTTCCACCATGATTTGGTGGCCAATACCAGACCCGGCCGGATAAAAATCCACTCCGTGCTGTTTGGCGAACGCGTCAATAGCGCGGTACTTCTTCTGGTTGTCCTCGCTCTGGTTCTGGATGTCGTGATCGAGCGCGAAAACCGGCTGGCGCGAATCATGAATCTTCTTCGCTCCGATGCCCTGGAATTTCTTCATGACCGCCGACGTGTTGTCGTGGGTCATGATGTGGTGCGGACGGATGGAAACGAAATCGCCCGCGCGCAGGGGGCGCTTTGGTCCCTCCGCCAGGTGGGCTTGCGCGATTTTTTCAACTACGGTCTGCGGCATAAACAACTCTCGTGTCAGCAATAAATCGTTCGCCCGTCATGCTGAGCGATCCCGCTTTGCGGGATCGGCCAGTGGAGTCGAGGGACCCTGCCTTTCCCTGCTACCGCACAAATGAAGGCGCAAGGTCCTTCGATTCGGTCGCACATCAGTATGGCGCGTCCTCGATCAGGATGACATGCGCTGGAGAGTTCTGCTGTGATGAGCGACACATCAGCCGCGACGTCCTCTCCGCTTGCTCCGCGTCGCGGCCCTTGGCCGTACATCCGTTTTCAGCAGTCGCATCAAGTCGCTGACCGACCGCAGCTTCTCCAGCTTCCACACCGCGTCTTTCACCTTCTGCTGCGCCGTTTTCGACAGGACGCCTTCGGCCAGAGCGGCGAACTTCTCTTCGATCTCGCGATCGGAGAGCGGGTTGCGCGGATCGCCCTTGGGAAAATCGAGCTGCCTGCTGAATTCTTGTCCCCCGGTCGTGCGGATGGTGACATTCACGCGCTGCAGAGCGGGAAATACTTTTTCTATTTCGGGATCGGCCACCACCTCCACCTTGCGCAACTGGGCGCGAATGTCCGCATCCATGATCTTTTCCGGCGTGAACTGCAGGGGCGTCACCTGTCGGTCCACCAGCGCGGCGGCAATCACGTAGGGCAGCGAATGGTCGGCGGTCTCCTTGCTGCGCGGGTCGTATTTGCTGGGGTCGGAGAGGATGTCCGCCGCGCGTGCCAGGGAGCGAATGCGGACCTTTTCCACCCGCTCCGGCTTGAGATCGTGCTCGCGCACCAGGTCGAGCACCGCGGAAATCGGCGTGTGGGTGAGCGCTTCCGTGGGAAACGCCTTCATCCCGCACCGGGTGATGCGCCAGGAATCGCCCAGGCCCTGGGTTAGCACGCTCAGTTTCCACTCCGGGCCAAAGCAGTGCGCCAGGCCTTCCTTGCCATCCACCACGTGCTCGGGGCCGGTGTAGCCTTTTTCGGCCAGCAGCGCCGCCAACACGCCGCTCTGCGTGGCCAGGGGGTCCACCGTGTTCTTCATCATGGTGAGCTTGCCGGCGGTGACCGCGCCCAGGGTGGCATGGCGGCTGGCGGAAATGCCGATGGCGTGCTGAATCTGCTCCCAGCCCAGGCACAGGGCGCGCCCGGCCACGATGGGCGAAACGAACGCGGTCAACGTGGCGTGGTGCCAGCCGCGCTCGCGAATACCGGGAACCGCGGCCTCGCAGAAGCGGCATTCAAATTCGTGGCCCAGGACCAGGCCGACAATCAATTCCCGGCCGTCGCCCTTGGCGCGCTCGCAGCCGGCCATTGCCGCAGGAAAAATGTCGGAAGGATGCGACGGGTCCTGCTTCCAGTAGATATCGTTGTAATCCATGCAGCGGATCATGAGCGCATTGGCCAGGGAGGCGGAGACCACATCCACCTTCTTGCCCGTGCCGATCACGGTGGCGGGACCGGAGCCTGCCGTCTCGTCCAGAACCTGCAGCGCGAGTTTGACGTCGTGCTGCTGGTAGCCGCCCAGGGCGCAGCCGAGTGAATCCAGCAGAAAGCGCTTGGCTTGGTAGACGGCCTCTTTCGAGAGCTGGGCAAACTTCAGTTCGGCGGCCCAGCGCGACATTTCAGCGGTGACGGTGCTTTTGGCGGTGGTTTGAGCAGTAGCCATAGTCAGTGGTTAGTGGCCGTGGTCGGTTTGTGGTCACCGGATTACGAGTCAAATGCTAAGTGCTAATTGCCAACGGCTATTTCTTCAAATTTTTGAATGGCAAATAAGCCATGAAGTCGGCATGGTGCACGATGTAGGCCTCGGTGCTGCGTTTGACCAGGTCGCCTTCGGCGGCATGAGCGGCAATGATGTGGCAAACGCGGTCGGGCACTTCGCACTCCATAGCCAACGCCACGCCGGTAAAGGGATGGCGCAGAAATTCACCGCGCTCGCTCTGCCGCGTCACAGGCTTGCCGGCGGGCCCTTCCACATTTTCGTACTCCAGCAACTTGCCCACATCAGCCAGGATTGCGCCGGCAATCACCGTGTCCATATCAATGGGCAGGGCGCGCCCCATGAAATCTTTCATGGATTCGGCGGCGCGGCGCGCAATGTGCACCACGCAGCGCTTGTGCTCCATGAAGCTGACCGGGCAATTCGGTATCAGCAGGGTGAAAGGAATGCGCTCCAGGTCGTTGGGAGCAAGCGGGCTCAATTCGAACGCCCGCGCCCAGGTTTGGGTGACCTGATCGCGCAGCTTGGCGTCCTGAATCCAGTCAATTTCCGGCCACAAACGCCGGACCGCATCCCGCATGCCTCTTCCCCCCGGCTGGCGAAAACCTAGCTTACCTTGTCGCCGTAAGCGGAGTCGAGTCAGCAACTCTGCCCGGCAGCGCTGAACAGACATCATGGCCGGCAGATTAAGCACCTAACATAGGGGAGGGCACCATGCTGCGCTATGAATGTGACTACTGCCACCGGCTGAAAGAGAAAGATGAAGCCTGGATTCTGGGATTCGCGGCCGAGAACATCGGGGTTACCGCGGCGCGCCGCGAAGTCACCATCCTCCCGGTATGGAATGAGGTGCAGTCCGTGAACTACCTCGCGGTCCACTTCTGCTGCGAGCAATGCCGGCAGAACTATCTGGCCAATCTTTTCGGCGAGGAACCCGCCCAAGCTGAGATTGTGGAAGAAGTCGCGGTGGTCCCGCGCAAGCGTATTGTGCGTCAATACCCCGGCGCCGCTGTAGAGACGCGGGTGGTGCGGCGCAAGGCGAGCGCGCCTAAATCCCGATCAAAATCAAAGAGCAAGCGCCACAAGGCTGCCTGAGAATGGGCCTTTACCAGGTCGCCACTTCGCGCAGGCGCGAGGCGGCGGATTCGGCAGTGATATCGCGCTGCGGCGACGCCAGCAGTTCGTATCCAACCATGAATTTGCGCACCGTGGCGGAGCGCAACAGGGGCGGATAGAAGTGGGCATGCAGGTGCCACTCCTCATGCGCCGCGCCGTCTGTGGGCCGCTGGTGCAATCCCATCGAATAGGGAAACGGTGTGCTGAACAGCCGGTCGTAGGCCTGGGTAAGGCGCTGCAGGATATCGGCCAAAGCATTGCGTTCCGCGGGCGTTAACTGGTCCATGCCGGTCAGGTGCCGCCTCGTAAGCACCATGGTTTCGAACGGCCACACCGCCCAGAAGGGCACCAGCGCAACCGCCTCCTCGTTCTGCAGCACCATCCGGGCAGCCTCGCCACTCTCCAACCGCAGATAATCGCAGAGCAGACAGGAACCATTTGTTCCCTGGTAAGCCCGCTGGGCAAGTTGCTCCCTTTCCGGAAGATTGGGCAAGGTGGCGTTGGCCCACACCTGGCAATGAGGATGAGGATTACTGGCGCCCATCATGGCGCCGCGGTTTTCAAAAATCTCCACGTAGTTGATGGCGGGCAGCGCGCCCAATTCCGCGTACTGCTCCGCCCAAAGTTTCACCACCTCCCGCGCCGCCCCCAGGTCGAGCGTGGCCAGCCTGAGGTCGTGTCGCGGAGAATAGCAGATAACGCGGCAGACGCCGGGCTCGCCCCGGGCCATCATCAGGCCGCGCGCGTCGCGGTCGAGCACCGCGTCCGAGGTCTGCGGCAGCAGCGCCGGAAAGTCATTATCAAAAACCAGCGTGGAAGCGTAGCGGGGATTGTGAGTGCCATTAGCCCGGGCATTGCCGGGGCACATGTAACAGTTTGGGTCGTACTCGACCACCTGCGCCGGCGCAGCCGCCTCCACCTGTCCTTGCCAGGGGCGCTGGGTGCGGTGTGGCGACACCAGCACCCACTCGCCCGTGAGCGGGTTGAAGCGGCGATGCGGGTCGCGACTAAGGTCGAGTGCCATGTTTAGATTCTCTGCGTCGCGGGCGCCCCGCCCGCGAGACGTTGCAAGCAACGCCTCTACCAATCCACAGCTTCACTCCGCGCACCGCGAATATCGGTAGAGACGTAACTTGTTACGTCTTAGTTCACCTGTGGCACGGCCTCCTAGAATCCGATGCCGCTTTCATTCGTCAATCTTCAATCATCAACCGTCAATTCTGGTCATTGGCCATATCCATTCGGGCGTTGCCGCCGCCATTCCCAGGCGCTGGCCACAATCTGCTCCAGTTCGGGACAGCGCGGCTTCCATCCCAGTTCGCGGCGAATCTTTTCCGAGCTGGCCACCAACACTGCAGGATCGCCCGGACGGCGCGGCGCATCTTCCGCCGGAATCGCGTGCCCGGTCACTTGGCGCGCCACTTCCACCACCTGGCGCACGCTGAAGCCGCGGCCATTGCCCAGGTTATAAATCAGCTGCTCGCGGCCAGCCAAGGCGTCGAGGGCCAGCAGGTGCGCCACCGCCAGATCAGCGACATGAATGTAGTCCCGAACGCAGGTACCGTCGGGTGTGTCGTAATCGGCGCCGTAAATCGCAATGCTGGGGCGCTTGCCCTGGGCCACCTGCAGAACCAGCGGAATCAGGTGCGACTCGGGACGATGGTCCTCGCCCAACTCCCCAGCCGCTCCGGCGGCATTGAAGTAGCGCAGGCTGGCATAGCGCAGTCCATGGATTTGGTGGAACCAGCCCAGCATTCGTTCCACCAGCAGCTTGGATTCGCCATAAGCGTTGGTGGGGAGCAGCGGTGCGTCTTCTTCGATGGGCGTGCGCTCGGGATTTCCATAGAGGGCGGCGGTGGAGGAAAACACCAGGCGGCGCGTGCCGTGCTGCAACATGCATTCCAGCAGGGTGAGCGTGCTGGCGGTGTTGTTGCGGAAGTAGCGTTCGGGCGCGCGCATGGATTCGCCCGCCTCGATGAGCGCGGCGCAGTGCATCACCGCTTCTGGACGATGCTGCTGAAAGGCGCGGTCGAGGGCTTCGCGCTCGCCAATCTCGCCGGTGATGACTTCCGCCCCTCGCGGCACCGCCCGGCGATGGCCGTGGCTGAGGTTGTCATAAACCACCACCTGGTGCCCGAAGCGCAAGAGTTCGGAGGAAACCACGCTGCCGATGTAGCCCGCGCCGCCTGTAACCAAAACTTTCATGCGCGTGACAGTGTAATAGTTAGCAGTCTCCAGTACCTAGTACCCAGCCCGGGAGCCAGAACCGGCGGCTAGAATCACGCTACTAACTATCTAAGGCTAATCCTCGATTGCATCACAGATTGGGCGGGCTAAGCTGGACTGTGCTCACCCAAAATTCTGGCCGCTTTTTTCTGGGGACAGCCGCCCTCGTCCTTCTTCTCGCAGTGTCAACCGCGCTCGCTGCCGCTCCCGGCAAGACCGCGATCGCGCCCGCCCTCGCGCCCCGCTCCCCGGAGCCAACTTACAAAATTAAGGTCGGACTGGACGGCGAAGTCTATCCGGTTTTCGCCAACTATGCCTCGCTGCAAAGACCGGATGACCGCAACTGGGGCACGGTGGAAATCACCATCGCCAATTCCACCTCCGCTCCCCTGGAGAACCATATCGCGGTAAGAATCCTGGGCTGGAGCGACGAAGAGATTCAGACCGTGGACGTGGATGCGGGCGCGGTGCGCACTTTTCTGTTTGCCCCCACCTTCTACACGCGCCTGTACGACAACCGCGAAATCGCCGCCGCCACCGCCCTGATCAGGGTGCGCGATGCCAGCGGCAAGCTGTTATTCACCCGCACCGTGCCGATTCGCCTGCGCTCCGCCGACGATATCTACTGGGGGTCGAAGTTCGAGTACGCGCCCTTTATCGCCTCCTGGGTGACCCCCCACGATGCCATGGTGGAAAAGGTGCTGAGCCAGGCCAAGGAATTCGCTCCCGCCCGCCGCCTGCCGGGGTACGAGGAAGGTAAAAATCAGGCCCAGCAGGAACTCTCCACTTTCGTCCAGGCGCGCTCCATCTACCGCGCTCTGCAGGTGATGGGGGTTTCCTACGTGAAGAGCTCCATGACTTTCGGGCGCAACACCGATATCAGCGAGCGGGTGCGCATGCCGCGCGAGTCGCTGCGCCAGATTTCCGCCAACTGCATTGACGGCGCCGTGATGTATGCCTCCCTCTTCGAAAACCTGGGCATGGTGCCGGAGATCGTGCTGGTTCCGCACCACGCCTATGTCGGGGTGCGGGTGGCGCCCAACTCGGAAAAGTACCTGTTCATCGAGACCGCGCTTACCGGCCGCGCCAGTTTCGAGCGTGCCGTGGCGGCGGCGGAGGTGGGCATGAAGCGTTATCCGGCGGCCCAGGTAGTGCGCATACCGATTGATGAAGCCCGCGAAGTCGGGATCTACCCTATGCCCCTGGTTATCCAAACCGCGCAGGATAATGCCAAACCGGACCTCTCTCCCGGGCACTGAACTGCACAGGAAAAGGTTCACTTCGGGAACAGGTAATTTCCACAGCGCCTTTCTACGACTTTAGGCTATTGACTTCCACGATAGTCGGGCTAAAATACCGCCAATTTCCGGCGAAGGTCCCCTGGTCCCAAGCAGGGATGTCCGGAAGTTATGAGCACGGTTCAACGACGTCCACCAGCCCCCGATCCGAGAATCAGCATGAGTCACCAGTGTCGGCATCCACGGGTGCAGATTGTCGCCCGCGAAGAGGACTCGGAATTTGTCGAGTGCCTCGAATGCGGCGACATCTTTGAGGCCAGTGAATTCAAGGACATGGCCATCGAAGAGCGTACCCCTGCCAACGAAGCCTGAGCGCCCCCACTGGCGGTGATCCTGCTGTGGCCCCGATGCGGGATAGGTCCGTTCGGCCATCCCACGTACCCCACCTAAGTAACCGACGTAACCTACTAACTCCCGTTTTGAATTGTTGTCCCGGGACCGGTTTGCTAAGGTTCAGCCATGGGTGAGAACCTGCCAAATGGCCGGGTGGCCCTGGTCGTAGACGATTCCATGCTGATCCGGCATACCGTTTGCCGCTTCCTGGAAGAGCGCGGCTTTGCCGTCGAATCCGCTACTAACCCTGTGGAAGCGCTGGAGATACTTACTCGGGTGGAGCCCAATGTCATCATTACCGACATGCAGATGCCGCGCATGTCGGGCAGCGAATTCATCACCGCACTCAAGGCCGATCCCCGTACCGCCGTGATTCCTATCGTGATTCTGGCCGGCAGGCAGAGCGGCTTCAAAGAAAGCGAGAAGCGCGCCAACTACGCCATTTTCAAGGATATAGATATTGAAGCCCAGCTCCTGATCGCGCTCAGCGCGGCTCTGGGCGCGCCGGTGGCTGGATAGCTAGGATGCACCACCTATGGTGCATTTATCCAATTTTGGACAAAAATAGCTCCGAATTTGGAGGCATCTAAGCCGCCATCTACTCCAGCCTCATTCCCGCCTCCGCCGAAAAGTCGGGCGGGGCAAAGTCCTGAGCCAGGAATTTGGGATACGCGGCGGCGGCGATCATGGCCGCGTTGTCGGTGGAAAGTGGACGGCTGGGGAAATAGACGGGTAAGCCCGCGCGGGCGGATTCCTGCTCAAAAGTGTGGCGCAATTCATTGTTAGCGGCCACGCCGCCGGTCACAAACACCGTCGCCACCTCGTACTCGCGCGCCGCTGCCAGCGTCTTCTCCACCAGATCGCGAACCATGGTGCGCTGGAATGAAGCCACCAGGTCCAGCGTGTGCTGGTCGCACGCGGCGCGGTAGTCATCCACACCGGGCTTTGTCATGCTCGCCAGTTGGCGGCGCCGCGCCTCGATCGCGGGCTGCAGGTGGTTCTTTTCCACATAACGCAGCACGCTGGTTTTGATACCACTGTAAGAAAAGTCGAAGCGGGGACGCTCCTCTTCCGGCTTGCCCTGGTCGCGGCGGTCGCGGTGCTTGATTTGCGGCATGGGGAATTTGACCGCTTGCGAATCGCCGAACTTGGAGAGCTTGTCAATCACTGGGCCGCCGGGATAGCCCAGCCCCAGCAGCTTGGCGACTTTATCGAAGGCTTCTCCGGCGGCATCGTCTCGGGTATGGCCGATGTTCTCGTAAGTCCAGCCGCGCTCGCGCTCTTCAGCCAGGTAGAGGTGCGTATGTCCGCCGGAAACCACCAGCGCCAGCAGCGGAAAGCGCAACTCGCGGTTGCCCTTCTGCTTCTCTTCCAGCAATACGGCGTGGATATGGCCCTCCAGGTGGTTGACCGCAATCAGCGGCTTGTCGAGGGCGAAGGCCAGCGCCTTGGCGTAGCTGATGCCCACCAGCAGCGCGCCCGGCAGCCCGGGGCCCTGCGTGACTGCCAGCGCGTCCACGCTTTCGTAGGTGTGCTTGGCGTCTTCCAAGGCCTTGCGCACCACCGGCACGATGGCCCGCAGGTGCTCGCGCGAAGCCAATTCCGGCACCACGCCGCCATACTGCGCATGGGTGGCGATCTGGGAGAAGACGACGTTAGAGATCACCTGCTCCCCGGAGCGCACCACCGCCGCCGCGGTTTCATCACAGGAGCTCTCGATGCCGAGGATGTAGGCTTCAGGCATACGACTATATTATTAGCACTCAGCAATCAGCATTCAGCTACTGCGGTTCGAGGGCTGAGTGCGGAAAGCTGCTTCTCCGTGCCGGCCCCGAACCCTGAATAAGCCGCAAAGGAAACGACATGAAGCGCGCGTTTGTGATGTGCATTGCGGTCGGCGTGGCCATGGGTGCTGTGTCCTGCTCCGGCCGCCGGGGCGAAACCATTACGCAAGCTGAGCTTGTGCGCAGAACCCAGGAAATCATGGACGCGGTGACCGTCGGTGATCGCAGGCCATTTGAAAAGTATTTCGCGGCCGACAGTATGATCTTCGACGAAAAGGGGCGCAGCATGGACAAGAAGGCATTAGTCGCCGACCAGTCGCCGTTGCCGCCAGGGTATTCAGGAACTATCAAGCTGGTGAATCCGCAAAGCCGGATTCTGGAAGACACCGCCATCCTGAGCTATGACCTCAACGAAACGGAAACCATCTTTGGCCAGAACATGTGGGCCCGGTATCACGAAACCGACACCTGGGTGCGGCGGCATGGAGAGTGGCAGATTATTGCCGAACAGGTGCTCCGCTACTATGAGGATCCCGCGCCCGGAAAACCGGAAATAACAAAATATCCAAATTACGTGGGGACCTACGAGCTTGCGCCAGGAAAGACGCTCACAGTTTCCGCCGAAGGCAAGGAGTTGTTTTCGCAGAGGGCCGGAAGAGCTAAGGAACGTCTCCTCCCGGAGGCGCCGGACATTTTCTTTTCCAAAGGCGTGGAGGGCCGGCGGCTGTTTCGGCGCAACGACAAAGGTAAAGTAGACGCCCTGATTGACCGCCGCAACAACGAAGACGTGGTGTGGAGAAAGATAAAATAGACCTTGCTCCCGGCAAGCTTTGCTGGCGGTCTAGTTTTGCTAACCAGCTAGTCAGCCAGGAAGCCAGTCAGCTGCCATGTCCCGCGCCGCCGCCACCGATATCGTGCAGACGCTGCGCCAGGCCGGCCATCAGGCGTACCTGGTAGGCGGATGCGTGCGCGACCTGGTGCTGGGCCGCGAACCCGCTGACTATGATGTCGC
>DATJEH010000076.1:0-14861 GCA_035496875.1 Terriglobales bacterium
ATGGTCGGGGCGCCCGGATTTGAACCGGGGACCCCCTGCGCCCAAGGCAGGTGCGCTACCAGGCTGCGCTACGCCCCGACGAAACCGCGGCCGGAAAGGGGGTGCACCGTGATTATAAATGATGGCGGTGCAGCCCCGGTCACCGCGCCCCTGCCGCGCCCGGCGTATAATCCACTGCAACGATGCTGCCTTCGCACTACGCATTGGTCGCCTATGTCAAAGCGCCTGTGGGGGAATTTGTGGAGCGCTTGCGCGGCGAACTCCATCCCGCCCTCTCCCATTTGCCCGCCCATTTGACCGTTTTGCCGCCTCGCCCGCTGCGGGGCACGGAAGAAGAAGCCCGCCAGGTAGTGGAGCGGGTCTGCCGCCAGGCCAGCCCCTTCGAGGTGGTCATGGGAGAGGTGGAGACTTTTATTCCCGTGACTCCCACCGTGTTCATCCGCGTGGCTCATGCCGCCTACCGCCTGCGCGAGTTGCACGACCAGCTCAACAATAACGCCCTGCAGGCTGAGGAATGCTGGCCCTACATGCCGCACCTGACTATCGTGAAGGTGGCTACGGAAGCCGAAGCCAGCCGGGCCTTTCAGGTGGCGCAGCAGCGCTGGTCGCAGTACCAGGGCAGCCGCCGCGTGCTCATCGAAGAGCTCACCTTCGTGCGGGAAGCGCCGGGAGATACCTGGGAAGACCTCGCCCCCGTGCCTCTTGGCGGCAGCTTGGCAATCAAGGGCTGAGTTACTGCAGGTTCCTTCATTCTCGACCCATCTCGGAACAGCGTCTTCCCGCAGGCCTTAGTTACGGAAGTTTTTCGAGTACACGTCCCCATCGTGCCTTGCCACTGTCCCTTCGGGGCGGTACATAAGGGTGGGGGTGTGCGAGGCGGCGCAACGCGGTTGCCGCCGCCGTCCCATCAACGCTAACCATCGGAGCGCGCAGGGGATGCTACCCATTGGGGTGTACGGCTCGGGGTTCCTGGGAACGGTTATTTCCGGCTGTCTGGCCGACTTTGGCACCCCGGTCTTCTGCTGCGATCAGGATGGGGAGCAATTGCTGGCCCGCGCCCGCGGCGAAATTCCTTTCCACGAAAAGGACTTGCAGGAAGTTATTCGGCGCAATGTCCGGGTGGGCCGCCTGGTCTATTCCAGCGACCTGCAGAAGCTGTTGCCCAACGCCCAGTTTCTTTTCCTGGCCCAGGATTCGCCGGCCGAGATTGACGACCTGGCAGTCAGCGTCGGCCGCATGATGGCCAAAGATGCCATGCTGATTCTGGCGACTCCTGTGCCCGTGGGCACGGCCAGCCGCATCGAACGCAAGCTCAAAGAGCACAAGCTGCATATCAACGTGGTTTCGCAGCCCACTTTCCTTACCGACGGCTGCGCGGTGGAGGATTTCAACTGGCCGGAGCGCATCATTCTGGGCACGGCTTCAGAAGCCGCGGTGAAGGCCATCAAGCAGATGTACCGGCCCCTGGTGATGCGTGGAGTGCCGGTGGTGAACATGAGCCTTGAAAGCGCCGAACTGGTCCGGCAGGCCACCACCGCGTTTCTGGCGGCAAAAATTTCCTTCATCAACGAACTGGCGGGCCTGTGCGAGCGAGTCAAGGCCGACGCCCTGGACGTCGCCATGGGCATGGGCCTGGATAAGAAGAAAATTGGCCCCCGCTGTCTGCAGCCAGGAGCCGTTTTTTCCGGTCCCTTTGCCGAGGCCGACCTGGAAGCGCTGGCGGAACTGGCGCGCCAGAATAACGTTTCCCTCAAAATCCTGGAGGCTGCCCGCGAAGTCAACCGCACCGTGGCCGATTCCCTGATGGCCAAGATCACGCGCGCCGTGGATCCGGTAGCCGGCAAAGAAGTGGGCATGCTGGGGCTGGCGTTCAAGCCCAATACGAATTCCGTGACTGGCTCGTCGTCGCTGTGCCTGGCGCGCAGCCTGCTATCAAAGGGAGCAAAGGTTCGGGCCTATGACCCGGTGGCCAATTCCCAGGCCAAGGCGGAACTGGAGGCGGTGCGCTATTGCGATTCCGCCTACGCCGTGGCCGAAGGCGTGGACGCGCTGGTGGTGGGCACGGGTTGGCCGGAATTTCGCGACCTCGACTTCGCCCGCATCAAGCGCCTGCTGAAGAAACCCATCATTGTGGATACCAAAAACCTGCTCGACGGTCCCAGTCTGCGCTCGATGGGATTCCAGTACATCGGCGTGGGCCGGCGATAAAGAGTCCGTGAGACTCGCGCCTTAATCCTTTCCGGCTGCGGACACGCGCTGGGCATCGGCGCTGATCATGGCCATGCTTCGTCTCCGCGCCATCCGCCACCAAATCAGGCTCGCAATTCCCCATACCGCCAGCAGCGGCACCAATGTCAGCAAACCGTGCAGGCCCGCAAGCAGTCCCAGGTTCCAGGCTCCTCCCTGCTGGTAGAGGTCTCCGCGCGAGAATGCCGGCAAGGCTTCGCGGATGGGGAAGCTGACCGACTCGGGAATTACCGGACGGCTGGCGGCTCCGGCGAACCCTACCCCGATTCCGTAAACCACCAATACCGCCAGCACCGTCTTGAGCCTGGCTCTGGCCCACTGCCACACCGGGGCCACGAACAGGCACGCGAAAGGCAAGCCGGGAGAGAGGTAGCGCGGCCCAAACGACGCGCCCGCCTGCCAGTGCAAATAGGAGGCGTTGAACAGAAGATAGTAGAGCGCAATTCCCGCGCTTACGCACAAGCTGATGCGGGGCGCGCCCGCGCGCCACAGCAGCCGGAATCCAACCGGAGCTGCCAGCAGAGCGGGAGTGAACAGGAGCAGTCCGCAACGCTTGCCGAAGAGCAGCGCCAATAAGGCGTGCCACCGGGGGTAAGTCACCCCCATGGCGCCATGCTGCAGCGTGTCCTGGTAGTTGACCACATATTCGTAGCCCAGGCGGACAGGCGAGCCAAACGCGGCCTTCTGATAAAGCAGAATGGTGGTCAGACAAATTCCTGCCGTGAGGCACAAGGCGGCGCCCGCGCACAGAAAACTTCTTCCGCCCCGCCGCTGGAGATAGAGGAGCGCCATTACCCCAATCATCACCGCGGGAATGGCGGCGGGAAATTCCGTGACCACCGCCCAGCCCGCGCTCAGCCCCACGATGGCGGCAAGGGCCGCGCGTTCGCCCAGGCCGGCCGAATACCGCAGGCCATCGGCGGCGGCAAACGCGAACACCAGGCAGGCCGAAGCCAAAGCATGGCCCCAGAACTGGGTGGCGTAAATCCACATGGGCGTGCCCAGGCCGAATATCAGCGCCGCCAGCGCCGCCGCGCCAGGGGTTACGTTCCATTTCAATAACAGTGCGAAAAGCACTGCAGCGGCCAGCGCGATGGTCAGCGAACAGGTAAAGAGGACTGAAAGGTATAGCTGGAACCCAATGACCTTGGCCATGCTGAACCAGTGAGCCAGAGCTAAAGCTGCCCACGCTGGCGGCAGGGCTGAGAGCGCCATGCCCGGCGCCTTCTCGGAGTAGTAGTGGCCCTGATAAAACGCCTTATCGCCGGTGTTCCACTGGTAGTGGTCAATGGCTACGGTGTGCTGCTCCAGCAGCGCCCGCGTCAGATCGAAGCGGGAATTCTGGTTCCATCCCGTCCCCTGGTAGAAGTAGGCATAGGAGACGAAAAGAATACAAGCAATCAACAGCGCGGGCGCCCGCCACGCAACGCGCGAACCTGGAGGGGGCGGAAGCGATCTCATACGTGAGCGGATGGCTTCAGGAGATCATGAACCGGATGGTTGGGGTGGGAGATGGGAATTGAACCCACAACGTCCGGAGCCACAGTCCGGTGCTCTGCCAAGTTGAGCTACTCCCACCACTCCATTGCATTATAACAACCGTACGCTGCGCGTGCCTCTCTGCGCCTGGTGCCGCGCCTCAGCTCAGGTTTCCTCCAGGCTTGGCCGACACCCACTACGACCGCACCATCGCGTTGCGAAACTGACTGGCAACTGGCCACTGCTTCTTCGGGCTTCTGCAAGTCCACCACCGCCACCCACTGCCCGCCCAACCGTTTTTCAAAAACCATCTCTCCCCCCAGCAGGCGGGCGGCAATCTCCGGCGGCAGATCGCGGTGATAGCCGAAGAATCGAGCTTTGATGTGGTCCCAAGCCGGCCAGTCACCGAACAATTTTCGCGGCGGCTCGTACTTGGTGGAAAAAAGCAAGGCCACTTCGAACTGATTCCTCGAATCGGCCGCCGCCATCATGTGGGCCAGTGAGAAATCGTCAATTCTCAACACCCGCACCGGCTGTTTGACATAACCCAGGTAAGGTTGCGTAAGCTCCTCCGAAGCCGGCCACGCGGTCAGCACTCGCGCGTTGCCGTAGCGCGCGCTCACCACCTGGTCCGCGGCCTGATGCAGCACAACATAATCTCGATACGCGAGGTTGTCTTCCGGGGCAAATCCCCAGGGCGGATTGACGAAGAGTCCCAGCGCGAATCCCAGGCACACGATGCCAACTACCACCCGCCAGCTGGCGATGCGCCGCCACAGTGTGGAAACACAGATGATGACGACCAGCGGCACCACCGGAAGCATGTAACGCGCCAGCACCGCTCCGCCCACCACTGAGAGGGCCACCACATAGGCCGCCACTACCGCGGCAAAAACAGCTTGCACCGCGGGCGCGATTCGCGGCCGCTCTCCCCATTTATCCTCGACCGGCGGAAACCACATGGCCATGGCCGCCGCGGCTGTCAGTAGAAACAGGTTCATGTAGCCGGCCGCTTGCCACACCCTTTGCGCTCCGGCGATCACGATGCGCAGCGGGTTTAGCGTGTCCAGCAGGTTGTAGCGAACGAACTCGGCATTACCCAGCGTGTTGCCCGTGCGCCAGTAGCGGTAAGCAAACCACAGTCCCAGCACCGCCACAGGAATCAGCAAGGCTGCCGCCCGGCGCCAGCTTCGCCGAGAGAATAAGCAGATTACAGCATTCCATTTCAGAAACGGACACACGGCCTCCCATATCAGCAGAGCCAGCGGCGCAAGAATAGCGGTTTCTTTGGCCAGTGCAGCCAGACAGAACCATGCCGCCGTCCTCAGCACCCGCCCCCGGATATAGGCATGCAGGCCCCAAATGGTCAGCGCGGCCGCAGCCAGGTCCAGGTGGGCCAGCGAACTCTGGGCGAAAAACACAGGATAAAGCCCGGTGCACAGCGTAGCCGCGATCGCCACCTGGCGATTGGCCACCTGTTCCGCCAGCCGGAACGTGCCCAGCAGCCCGAAGGCCGCCACCAGCAGCATGGCTAACCGAGTTACGAGGGGAGCGAATCCGGCCACCTTCCACCACAGCGCGAGGTATGCCATTACCAGCGGCGGATGGGCATTAGGCAAGGTGGAATGAGGAATCAGGCTGCCAGTGAGCAGCAGGTCGCGCGCCGCCGGCACAAAATAACCCGCCTCATCCCAGAAATAGGGCAGGCGCAGCAGGGGAACATGCGTCAACACCAGGAGAGCGAACAAGCCGGCCAACAGAAGGAGCGCTGAGACCCAGGACCCGGGCCGCGCGGTCCCTTCCCTCCCTCCTCCTTTAGTGGACCGGGCCGGTGGCCGCCATGCGCGGATCGAGCTTGATTTCTCCAAACGTGTTCTCGTAGCTGACGATGTTTTGCTGCAGGATGTGCAGCAGCGCCTTGGCCTGTTGCGGGCTCAGGTAAACGCCCTGAAAGTTATGCACTTCGACCTCGCTCTCGCTCTGCTGTTGCAGCGTGCCGAAAACCAGGAAGAAGTCCCACACGTTCACCCGCACCTGCACACTGTTGGCATAGCTCTCGCGGTAGTCGGGACGGTTTACCAGCTTGATGTTGGGCTGAACGGGTATGGCCATAGCGTAGAAGTCTAACAGGAGAAGAACCAGTTGCCAGTGGCCAATCGAAGGGTAACCTGCTATCGTGCGCACCCGGCACCGCCAAGCGCCAACTACTAACGACCAATTACCAGTTACCCTGTCCGCTGTTTGACTTCCCCGCCATAACGGATGTACATTCCGCTCGGTACCCGGCCCCCGCCTCGAAGTTAATCAATCCCAGGTCAATTCGTAGCGTCACCTCTTGAAAGGAGCAGGCATGACCAGGCTCACAGCTATTGCCCTAGCACTCTTTTGCCTTCTCGGCGCGCTCGCCGCCCAGGAGAATCAATCCAGCAGCAAGACCGCCAAGTACGTCTACTACCAGGACGCCAAGGTTAACAGCGGCAAGTTTCGAGTGTTTGCCAAAAGCGTCGGTGAATTCCGCGATGCCGCGGCCACCGCCGCTCCGGACTCGTATTGGATCGTGGGCTCGCCCATGACCGGCGACACCAGCACCTTCGTCTTCGTGACCTTTCAGGACAGCATGGCAGGCGTGGAAAAATTCGCCACGTCCATGGGCAAGGCCGGCCAGGCGGTGATGGCCAAGAACGCCAACTATGAACAGGAAAGCGCGGAGAGTGATGGCGGGACCCAACTCGGCCTAGCCAAATATAACGAAGAAATTTCGTATCGGCCCGATATGGTGCCCATGGCCGACACCGCGTATTGGTCCTCGGAAACCCTCACCCTGCGTCCCGGCTGCGGTCACGAATTCGACGAGGCCGCCAAGCAGGTTATCGAACTGCACAAAAAAGCCGGTGACAATGCCCACTGGATCGCCTACGACATCATGAGCGGTCCTGACCTACCCGCCGTGCTTTTTGTGCAGCCCATGAAATCCCTGGCCGAAGAGGATGAGGAACCTCCTGCTGCCGCCAAGGAGATTTTCCAGAGCCCCATGGTGCGCAACATGCTCAGTCACATCTCCAAGGAGTGCATTGCCCATGTGAGTTCCGCGTATTTCAAGGTTGAGCCCAGTCTCAGCCGTCCCATGCCGGCGCTGGTCAGCGCCAATCCCAGCTTCTGGACGGTGAAGGAAGAGACAGTTTCCAACACCCCGATGAAGATGAAAAAGGCCAAGAAGAACAAAATGTAGTGCGGCGGGAAAATGAGGGTGTGTGATTTGGACCCAGCGGGCGGAAGTGGTTCACCGCCCGTTTCTTTTTCCCCTTTGTTAAACTCTGCCCATGGCGCACCAGGTCGTTCTCTATTCCCGCAAGGGCTGCCATCTTTGCGAGATCGTCAAGGAGTCGCTCTCCAAGCTGGCCCGCCAGACGCAATTCACCTGGCAGGAAATTGATGTGGACTCCAGCGATGCTCTGCGCCGCCAGTTCAATGATGAGGTGCCCGTGGTCTTCATCAACGGCAAGAAAGCTTTCAAATACCGCATGAACGAGCAGGATTTCCTGCGCAAGCTTGCCCGGCAGGGCAATTGACCGCTTAGCAATAGCAATTGACGATTGCCGATTTACGATTGATGATTGAAAGCCTGCCGAGTCAGTGACGCACGGCTGGTTTTTCAAGCGTCAATTAATCCATGCGCACTCTTTACGCTGACCCGCATAACATCTTCCTTCACGACGCCATTCTTCAGGCCTGCTCCCGCTTTGGGGAGAAGCTTGCTCTGATTGATACCTCGCGCTCTCCTCACCGGCGTTTCACTTACGGCGAATACGGGGAAACCGTCGAACGCCTGGCCCGCGGGCTGGTTGCCGCCGGCCTGAAGCCTGGAGAAGTGCTGGCTATCTATCTTCCTAATTGCTGGGAGTTCTGCGCTGCCTATCATGCCGCCACCCTCGCCGGGGGCATTGTTACCTTGCTCAACCCCAGCTACCGCGAGCGCGAGGTGCGCTACCAGTTGGAGAATTCCGGCGCCGCCATGCTCATCAGCGACAGCCGCATCGGAAACATGAGTCTCTCCCGCCTCCCTGCCCTGCGACGGGTTTACACCACAGGCGACGGCAATTTCTCCGAACTGCTGCGCCCTGCTTCCGCGCCCCTGCTTTCGCCCGGTCAGCCCTCAGATCAGGCCATCGCCGCCCTGCCGTACTCCAGCGGCACTACCGGCCTGCCCAAGGGCGTGATGCTCTCCCACTTCAATCTGCTGGCCAACATCTACCAGATTATCGGCCCCGACGGCTCCGCCTTTCGTCATGAAGACGTGGTGCTCTGCTTTCTCCCCCTGTACCACATCTATGGCCTGAACGTGGTGCTCACTCCGCCCATGGTGCTGGGCGCCACCATCGTGCTCATGCCCCGGTTTGATACCGCCGCCACGCTGCGCCTGATCACCTCCCAGAGCATCACCTGCATGCCCTGCGTGCCTCCCATTCTCAACGCCTTCTGTCAGGCCGTGGAACAGGGCGCCTTTCCCCGCCAGCACCAGGTCGGCTGGGTGAAATCCGGCGCTGCGCCCCTGGCGCCCGAACTTGCCTACCGCTTCACCGAACTCACCGGTATCAAGGTGGTTCAGGGCTATGGCATGACCGAGGCCTCCCCCGTCACCCACCTCGGCTACCTCGACGCTGCCCGCTACCGGCCTGACACCATCGGTCAGCCCGCGGCCCAAACCGAATGCCGGATCCTTGACGAAAACGACTCCGAGGTGGCTACTGGCGAGCGTGGCGAACTGGTCATGCGCGGCCCGCAATTCATGCTGGGCTACTGGAAGGAGCCGGCGGCAACGGCATCCGTCCTGCGCGACGGCTGGTACTGGTCAGGCGATGTGGCCACTCGCGATGCCGCAGATTTTTTCCGCATCGTGGACCGCCGCAAGGAGATGATCAAGTACAAGGGTTTTCCCGTGGCGCCGGCCGAGGTCGAGGCTGTGCTTCTGGAGCATCCCGCGGTGCGCGACTGCGGCGTGGTCGGGAAGCGCGATGCCGCCGCCGGCGAACTGCCCTGCGCCTTCGTGGTGCTGCGAGAAGGCCACGTTGCCGGCAGCAAGACCGCGGCCGAACTCTGCGACTTTGTTGCCCAGCGCCTTACCGGCTACAAGCAGCCGCGCGAAATCCGCTTTGTGGAGTCCATTCCCCGCACCCCCTCGGGCAAAGTCCTGCGCCGCGAACTGCGCCAGCAGGTGTAAGGCCCACGTGCCTTGTGAGGGCGGGCGCCGCCGCTCACGGGATTCATGGTAATTTCGTCGGGTTTCTGTGGGTTTCTGTGGGGGGCGCTGGCTTCTGAAGCTCGTATTGGCGTCCGCACTGTGTTACGGGCTCGACAACATTTCAGCTACCCGCTTGTGGCGGTGAGCCGATCCTACTTGTCGTAAACCGAATACTGTTTCTGCGGCGGATTGAGTTTGATGGTGATGTTCTGCACCGGTTGGCTAATCTCGTAGTCCTGCCCGAAGGTCTGCAGTTCCTGCGCCAGCACCTGCACCCGCAGCTTGCCGTAGGGCACGCCATCGAAACTGGTTTCGCCTTTCAAGTTGGTCTTTAGTTCGTAGCCGCCTTTGGCCTGCTGTCCCCGCTCATCTACCTCATGCAGCACCACTGCGGCATTGCGCACCGGCTTCCCGTTGCTGGCCCGCACGACCAGGAAGTTGAGGGTGGCGTCCTGATTCTTTTCTTTCTTCTTCTTATCCTTGGCCAAGGAAAGGGTGGCGAAGACTGCGAGAAGGGCTATGACCGCAAGGGCTTGGCGCATGGCAGTTCTTATTCTAGGCAGCTGAAAGTGACTTGTCACGCCGGGCGGTTTCCCGTCTCAAATTTCTTGCTTGCCTGCTGGACAAGCGCCTGAAACCTTGGAACTTTGAAACCTGGGCCTTACTGCTGCGCCGTCTTCCTTCTCAGCACCGGCCCGTTGCCGTCCTTGTCTTTCTCTTTGCGGTCACGCCGTATCAGGCGGGGCGGACCCCCGCCATTGGGACGCTGTTCTTCCACATCGCGCGCCAGTCGGAGTTTGATTTCATGGAACTCGCTGGTATCGTCCACGTATTCCGCCTTCGGCGGCAGCATGATTGCGATTTCCTGCTGCGCCCGCCGGATCCGGTCCCCGGTCATGGGATGAGTGGCAAAGGCCTTGGCTACCATGCCTTTGTGCTGCTTTTCCCCAGCCTTCAGCTTCTCGAAGAATTGCACGAATGCCTGAGGATCATAACCAGCGGCATAGTCGTATTGCAGTCCCAGCAAGTCGGCCTCGCGCTCCGCGTCCCGGCTGAATTTCAAGAATCCCATGGGCACGGCCAGTCCCGCCACCTCGCGCACAACGTAGCCGATGGGGCCGCCGACAAAGATCAGGGGGATGGAAGCCAGATTAAAAATTTGCGCCCGGGTGGCGTTTCTTGTCGCATGCCGCGCCGCTACGTGCGCCACTTCGTGCGCCATCACTCCCGCCAGTTCCGACTCCCTGTCAGCGGCCAGAATGAGGCCGCTGTCCACGTAGAAGTAGCCGCCGGGGAGCGCGAAGGCGTTGATCGCGTCGTCGTCAATCACCTTGATGGTAAAGGAAACTTTGGCGTCGGAATGGCGCACGATCATCTGCCCGATACGGTTCACATACTCGGTTACCACCGGGTCGCTGATCAGCCGCGACTGGCTCTCCACCTGCTCCGCCAAGCGGTGGCCCAGGGCTTGCTCCTTCCCCAGCGAATAGAAATTGACGCCGCCTCCAACGTTGCGCTGTCCGATCAGGTTGACGTTGTCTTCTGGTTTCATGCGCCTGGCTGCAGGTGCAGTCACAGCGGGCGTGACCTCAGCCGGGGGGGCATTCAGGGGTGGCGGTGGAGCGGCTTTGGCGGTAATGGTGCCCGGTGGCGCCGCCGGCTCCTGGCTCCACATCGGAACGCACAAAAGCAGTATACAAAGCACCGCCAGCCCTGGCCCGAACCTTAAGCGTGGCTCGCTATGCTGATGATTAATTGCAGGGTTATCTTCAATTCCAGCGGGCTGCTGCCGCGAGAGGGACGGGTTCCGCATACCACCAACCTGGGAAGTGCTGCCTTGGCGCTCGCTACTGGGGCGGCGAGAGCAGTGGGTACTTTACCACTTTGATTCCTGCTGTCCAGTGGCCTTTCCACCCTCATTTTTTTTAGAGACGAGGTTCCATCTTCTCCGTTGTCCTGCAACTTACCCTCGGACGGAAAATGAAGGCGCTTAACTTATTAAGTTACAAAGGCTTACAGTGACACCGACCGCTTGACAATAAACCACTAAGGCTTCTAGAATTAGCACTCGGCGGGCCAGAGTGCTAACAGCGGCCCGGCAAGCGTTCTTCATCGCAGACAATTCAGTTCTCAAAATTTCAACCAATCGCAGAGCGAATACTGAAAGGAGTAGGAGCATGGCAGCTAAATTCACCCCACTGCATGACCGTATCCTGGTGCGTCGCGTAGAAGAGGCGGAGACCACGCGCGGCGGCATCATCATCCCCGACACGGCTAAGGACAAGCCCCAGGAGGGCGAAGTCATTTCCGTCGGCAAAGGCAAGAGCAACGAGAAAGGCGAAGTATTTCCCCTGGCTGTGAAAGCAGGCGATCGCGTCCTTTTTGGGCGCTACGCCGGCACTGAAGTCAAGATTGATGGCGAGGATTTCCTGATCATGAAGGAAGAGGAAGTCCTGGGCATTCTGGAAGGCGCCGGCCGCAAAGCTGAAAAAGAGCACGCCGCGGCAGGAAAGCGGTAGCTAGTCAGCTAAGTAGCTCGAATTTTCATCCGACGCCAGCCGTCGGCAAGAATTGAAATCATAGGAGACGAAAAGTATGGCAAAGCAGATTGTTCACGGAGAAGAGTCGCGGCAGGCGATCCTGCGCGGCGTCAACCTCCTGGCCGATGCGGTCAAGGTGACGCTGGGTCCGAAAGGTCGCAATGTGGTTATCGAGAAGAAATTCGGTTCGCCCTCCATTACCAAGGACGGCGTCACCGTAGCCAAGGAAATTGAACTGAAAGAGCCCCTGGAGAACATGGGCGCGCAGATGGTGCGCGAAGTCGCCAGCAAGACCAGCGACGTGGCCGGCGACGGCACCACCACCGCCACCGTTCTCGCCCAGGCCATTTTCCGCGAAGGCGTCAAGACGGTTGCTGCCGGCGCCAACCCCATGGCGATGAAGCGCGGCATTGATAAGGCCATCAGCATCATCTGCGGCGTGGTGGACAAAGAAGGAAACCGCGGCAAGGGCAAGCTGGACGAATTTTCCAAGCCCGTGACCGGCGAGATGATCGCTCAAGTGGGCACCATCTCCGCCAACAACGACGAGACCATCGGCCGCATCATCGCTGAGGCCATGAAGAAGGTGGGCAAGGACGGCGTCATCACCGTGGAAGAGTCCAAGACCATGGAGACGCAGCTGGACGTAGTCGAAGGCATGCAGTTCGACCGCGGCTATCTCTCCCCTTACTTCGTCACCGACCCCGAGCGCATGGAAGCCGTGCTCGAGGACCCCTACATCCTGATCCACGAAAAGAAAATCAGCTCGATGAAGGACCTGCTGCCCCTGCTGGAGCAGATCGCCAAGTCGGGCAAGCCGTTGCTCATCATCGCTGAGGATGTGGAAGGCGAAGCCCTGGCCACCCTGGTGGTCAACAAGCTGCGGGGCACGCTGCAGGCCATCGCCGTCAAGGCGCCAGGCTTCGGCGACCGCCGCAAGGCCATGCTGGGCGACATCGCCATCCTTACCGGCGGCAAGGCCATCACCGAAGACCTGGGCATCAAGCTGGAGAACGTGCAGATGTCCGACCTCGGCCGGGCCAAGAAAGTCACGGTGGACAAGGACAACACCACCATCGTGGAAGGCCGCGGCAAGCACTCGGAAATCGAAGGCCGGGTGAAGGAAATCCGCACCCAGGTGGACAAGACCACCAGCGATTACGACCGCGAGAAACTGCAGGAGCGGTTGGCCAAGCTGGTGGGCGGCGTGGCCGTGATTAAAGTCGGGGCCGCGACCGAAACCGAAATGAAAGAGAAGAAGGCCCGGGTCGAGGATGCGATGCATGCCACCCGCGCTGCGGTGGAGGAAGGCATCGTGCCCGGAGGCGGCGTGGCCCTGGCCCGCTGCATCAGCGCGCTCGAAAAGCTGAAGAGCGACGGGGATGAGCAGATCGGCATCAACATCGTGAAGCGCGCCCTGGAAGAGCCGCTGCGCCAGATTGCCGGCAATGCCGGACAGGAAGGCGCCATCGTGCTGGGCAAGGTGCTGGAGGCGAAGGATACCAACTTCGGCTACAACGCCCAGAGCGATGAGTACGAGGACCTGGTGAAGGGCGGCGTGCTCGACCCCACCAAGGTGGTGCGCACCGCGCTGCAGAATGCCGGCTCCATCTCCGGCCTGATGCTGACCACCGAGGCCCTGGTAGCGGAGATTCCGGAAAAGAAGGAAGCTCCGATGCCGGGCGGACACGGCGGACACGGCGGCATGGGCGACATGTACTAACGGCGCCTGGCGGGCGTGAGGGGGAGCGCGAGCGACCCCGAGAGTCCGCCGCCGCCATCCTGAGCGAGGCGCTTTGTGCCGAGCGAAGGATCTCAGAACCAGTAGCCAGTGGTCAGTCGCCAGTTCGAAGCCCCGCAGCGATGCGGGGCTTTTCTTTTTTCACCACGGAGACACAGAGGCACAGACAAAAGCGAACCTCTGCCTTTCTAACTTTCATAGGTCATCTTGAGCGAAGCCGGGCGATCCGCTGACGGATCGCCTGGCGAAGTCGAAAGACCCCGAGTGTACTCCTGCCACCACTGCCGTCGGCGGGAGTTCTTTTCTTTAGTTTTTCTGGTCAGGTGGGAGAACTCCTGGGAAAAGTTCAGTGGCGCCGGAGCGGCAGAGGTCCTTCGCTGCGCTCAGGATTTCGGCAGCGGGCCCCGGACGCTCGCTGAGCGCCTCAATTCGCGGGTAGTGCACGCCAGACCCCTTCGCGGCTGAAACCGCTCAGGGCGACGCCCTCACCTACTCCCGACTCCTGTGGGTTACGCCAGGTAGCCGAGCCCAATGAGCAGCATAGCCACCACGGAGGCGATGATGAACAAACCTATGGCTGCCAATCCTACTCCCAGCAGGCGCAGGTTTTTCGGTCCTCCGAAATAGCCCACGTCAATCCGGTCGAACGCCTCGCCCTTCTGCCATTGGTTGCAAAAGCGCAAGAAGCGGTCCTGCGCCAGCAGTGCCTGCGTTCCCATCTGCAGGAAAAAGCAGCCGAATGCGACGGCGAAAAGCGTTGTCAAGATGCTCGTCAGGTAATTCATCACTGGTCACCTTGTCATCGAGAGATGGTATGTACGGCCGCGGGCACGCTTGCGCCCAGGAGCGCGGTAGTGGGCACGCGAGCTACGTCTGAGGCAAAGTAGCAAACCAGAATCACGCTCGCCCAAAGGAACAGCTTCTTCATAAACACCTCCCGTTGGCGATGCGGCGCAGGTGAAATTGGGGAAACTTTAGACCAGGTGCAGCAAACGGCACAGGCACCAAAGTGGTGGGCCGGAAGGACATGGCGCAGCGCTTCTTCCGGCCGATGGGACGGTCTTCTTTTTCACCACGGCACAGAGGCGCGGAAGACTCCCTCTTTGCACACCCGCAAAGGATGGAAGTCCATGTGCAGAAATGCCAACACCAGACGGCCTCTGCTTGGTTTGACTACCAGATGCGCACGCGCGCGTCCGGCGCAAGGTAGAGCTTCTCCCCCGCCTTTACCTTGAATGCGGGGTACCAGGCATCGATGTTGCGCGCCGTGTCGGCCCGATATTCGCCAGGAGCATGCGAGTCGGTTAGCACTTGCTGGCGCAGCGCCGCCGGACGCGTCTTCGAGGCCCAGTTCTGGCCGAAAGCGATGAAGAACTGCTGGTCGCCGGAAAAGCCGTGCTGCACCGGCGCGGGCTTGCCCTGCAGCGAGGCGTGGTAACCGTCGTAAGCGGCGGAGATGCCGGCAACATCGGCAATGTCTTCCGCCAGCGTCTGCTGCCCATTCACGTGCACTCCGGGAAAGGGCTCGTAAGCGTCGTACTGCTTAGCCAGTTGCGCGGTGACCTTCTGGAAGTGAGCCAGGTCGGCGGGCGTCCACCAGTCGCGCAAGCGGCCC
>DATJEH010000077.1:0-9385 GCA_035496875.1 Terriglobales bacterium
CCTCAAGTTCGAGTCCTGCCGCGCTCACCAGGACTTTAACCTTCCAGATTCCTTCACCGTTTGGGCCATTACGCCAGGCCGGGAAACCAGCGCCAGCGGACTTTTTTCATATAGGCGGCGTAGGCGGGGTCGGTGGACAGAAAAGATTCTTCCATGAGCGTTTTGATGACGAACATGGCGCAACCAATGCCAATGACCAGTGCATTGGTGAACGACCAGCAGGACAATCCCCAACCGATTGCCGCTATAAAGTAAGACGAATAAATGGGATGGCGCACGTAGCGGTACATTCCGCCGGTTACGATTTCACGCTGCGCCGGGACCAAGCCTATGTTTCGCCCAAGGCTAAGCCGCGCAACGATGGCAATCCAAATGCCCAGTATAGCCAGGCTGTTGATGAAGGGGGCGGGAGCAACGCGCATCCCGCCGCGCAACAGACCGGCGGTCAGCAGGTTGTAGTAGCTGTTGATGGAAGCTACCAGCCAGAACCAGGGATTGGCGGAAACGCGCACTGGATTCCGGCGTATGAGCATGGTAAGGACGAACAAGGACGCTTGGGCGAAGAAGAGGGCCCGGGGAAGGTCCATCAGGCCCGCCTGGTAGCAACCGTAGGCGACCCAGAAAGCGGGAAATGAGACCGCAAGCGAAATGGTTTTGTCCACCCAGGGCTGGGACGCGAATTCCAACAGGCGCGACGGAATAGCCGGAATAGAGAGTTTTTCAAAAGTATGTGGCGAGTGTTCACAGCCATCGACCGGGGCCGTGGGGATGGCGAGGGTGGACATTTCCTGACTAGTGGCGATACTTACGCTGCTCATTGTCCTAATTTTCGGGCATCGGGGCAGGGTTGGGAATGGCACCATCGGGGGATGCGTGCAGTTTGTATACGGTATTGGACATAACTTCAGAGTGGCAATCGAGATGCGTCTGTCGGAAGGTGATGGGGGCAGTTTGTTGCTGCGGCCATGCAGTCCCGAAGTGTCCGGGTGCTATCAAATGCCAGCAACTGTGGTGGATAACGCCGGCCGGATTCGACTTGGTGGGCATCCTAGGTGGCAGCAGGCGGACAACAGCCTGCACCCCATTTTCGCCGACCGCCCTTTATGACACCCAGCTATGGCATAATGCGGCGTGAAGATTCTTTCGAGGGCAGCACATGCCGAATCACGCTGTCGCGCTCAGAGTGACTCCCTGCCTCAGTATTGAATGCAAGTTCTGGCTCGACGACGAGGGCTGGAACGGCAGCGTTGAAGAAGTGGCCATCTTTATCCGTGCGGATAGCTTCGCGCAGGCGAAGGCCGACATGGAACTGGCGCTGGGCAAGCACCTCGAGTTGCTGCTGCGGGAGCGCCGAACTGGGAGCCAGGCTCAAGCGGCCTGATTTGTTAAGGGCCGAGAAACTGCATTCCCGACTCCCGTCGCTGACCCGGCTATATCCGCTTTATTTGGCAAGATCGTTGGTTACTTGGGCTCGCCGGTCGCGGCGACATAAATTCCCAGGCCGATCATGGCCAAGCCCGAAACCAGGCGCTGGCGGGGAATCAGGCGCGTGCTCTGTTTCAACTTCCCGCCCAGCGTGCCCGCCAGAAACGCCACCCCAATATCCGCCGAAGTGTTCAGGGTCACGGAAATGAGGCCCAGGGTGACGAACTGCGCGAAAACATGCCCGCGTTCAGGGTGGATGAACTGGGGAATGAAGGAGAGGAAAAAGAGCGCGGTTTTCGGGTTCAGAACTTCAGTGGCGATTCCCTGGCGGAAGGTTCCCGCAGCCTTGAGCGGGGATGCCTTGGTCAGGTCGAGACTGAGCGCGCGCGAGCGGATCATGCGAATGCCCATATAGATCAGATACCCGGCGCCGGCATACTTGACCACGGCGAAGGCCAGAGCGGAGGCCGCCAAAACTGCGGAGATACCCAGGGCGGCGGCGAAGACGTGAACCATCCCCCCCAGCAGGGTTCCGCCGGCGGAGAGGATTCCATCACGGCGGCCGCCGGCCAAAGTGCGGGTGAGCACATAGAAAATGCCCGGGCCAGGGGTAATGGCCAGCACCAGAGCCGCGGCGAGAAACAGTCCAAAACTGTGCATCTGCATCGTGGAACCCCTCGGAGGCGGAGTATAGCTTTTACCCCAGTCCCCCGGGCGACAATTCTTCCCTAGGGAAGGACTTGCCGAGCGCGTCTAAAACCTCTTCCCACCGCCGCGACGCAGCGGGCGCTGAGCTCTGGATACACAAATTCTTGCCGGTGCTGGCGGCCTCGCCGCAGTTACCCTTCTGGATTTTCAAATAGTCGAAGTGCCCGCGCCGGGGGTGACCAGTCTGGTGACACGAGGGCGCGAGATGACGTTCGTAATCTCGACGAATTACCTGCCGATTGCGAATACTGAGTTCGCGTCCCAAATTTGGACATTGTCCCAGGATTGGACGACCCAGGCGAATGCGTCGTTTCGCCGTTCCAGCTAAGGAAAGAAAGAATGAAGGCACCCATGCGGAGCTTTGCCTTTGTTTGTGCGGCTGTGGTGTTGCTGCCGGCATTCAGCGCCGCTGCCGGACCAGCTAACTCGAATATCGCCACGGTAGCCCTCAACGCCACGCTGAATGAGTCGCTTACGGTCACAGTAAACTCGGGCACCAGCATCAATTTCACGCTGGCGCCGAATAACGCAGCCAACAGCGGCAGCAGCAGTTCCACCATTACCACTGCCTGGTCGCTGAAACCGGGAAGAAATAACATCGCCATCTGGGCTTATTTCACCAGCGCCGCCGCGGCCCTGAATCCGGTGACCGCGGGCAACACCTTCACCATCCCCTCGTCGGCGGTGAAGATCCAGATCAACGGGGCGGGGCTTTTCAATCCCTGCAGCAATGTGAGCCCGTTCAACGGCGCGGCTTCCGGCCTGCAGATCGGGACCACCACCATCACCGGCAACAGCAACGTCATCGGCACACGCACAGACACGCTGAACTACCAGATTGACACCACCGTGGTGCCCCAGTTACCGGCGGACACCTACACTGGCGTGCTTAACATTCAGGCGCAGACCACGCCTTAAATCCAAACCAGGTAAAGGCAGGAAAATGGTTCCCCAGGCAACGGCAGAGAAGAGATGGAGAACAACAGTAGGTGGATTGTGGGCAGGACTCTGCCTGGCAATTTGCCTGAGCGCGGCGTTGCCGGCGCAGACGGTGCGGCCGCTGATCGATGAAAACATCGTCAAGGCTCCGGGGAAAAAGGCCAGCGGCAAAATCGAGTACTACAACGATTCGTTGCAGCCCTTGGATGTGACCTTGGAGGCCAGGAGCTTCACGGTTTCCGATACCGGCACGATTTCCTACCGTCCTCTGGACGGCGACATTCACCTGAAGCTTTCCGAAATGTCGTTCCGCATCCCGCCACGGCAGAGCCATTACGTCTTTTACCGGGCGTGGTCGGATAAGCTGCCGGCGTGGTGCGTGCTTTATGCGGCCTTCTCCGGTTTCCATCAGCGCACCCCCGAAGGATTCATGATCCAGGTGCAGCTGCCGCACACCATTTACCTGCTGCCCAAGCAGCGTTTGCAGAAGGCGGAGCTCAAAATCGTGCGGGCGCAATACCTGCCGCAGGCGAAGAAAATAGTTATTCGCGTGGCTAATTCGGGAGACACGTTCGGGCGTGTGCTGGAAACGGATGTGCAAGGTCGGAAGGGCAAGGCCAGCGAAAGCGGGTTTCCGCTATTTCCCAACAGCGAACGACAGGTGGAAATTCCCTGGCAGTCGGCGAGCGTGCCCAGCAAAGTAGTGCTGCGCTTCGAGCGCTTCACAATGGAAACGGAGGTTCAGAGCGTCGCCCCGTGATGCTGGCAGAACCCAATGTGCAAGCTCCCCACTTCGCTCGCCGTGGCGGCCGCCGCATGGCTGCTGTGGCTGGGCTGCGCGCCGCTGTGCCGCGCGCAACTGGTAACGGTGGGCGGCGGGTCCTCTGATCTGTATGACGCCAATGGCGCATCCCTCCAGGTGCAGAGCGGTAATTATCAGGGATACCTGGGCGCGGGCGACCTGGGCGGAAACTTCCTGCTGGGCACTCGCGCCTCCGCCAAACTGCACAGCGGAACTTTGAGCTTGGGTGACGAGCCCATTACCCTGGACCTGCCCACCGACATCTTCAATACCGACCAGTTTCTGCTGGCGCGCGGAGCCTCGTTCAGCACGCACCGCAAAGGCTATGACGTGATGCTTTTCGGTGGTGCCACCGCGCTGGGCGGGGGCACGCCCTTCTTCCAGGCGGCCACGGCGGAGACACCCGCGGGCATGCTGTTCGTGGACAAAGCGATTTCCGACCGCCTGCGCTTCTACTCGCGGGAAGTCTTTTCCGAGCAGCAGACTTCCATTAATGGTTTCAGCTTTGAATTGCATCCCGGGGTAGCGCTGGGCGCCGCCGCCGGCATCGGCTCCAACCAGGGTTACGGCGCCGCCAGCCTGGAGGTGAAGCAGAGTTGGCTGGACCTGAAGGCAGCCTATATCGGCGCGGGAGACCGATTCCGGCGAGTAACCGTGCAGCAACCCCTGAACTCCGAATACACGGGCGCGAATATCCTGGCCACCATCAAGCCGCGACGCAGCATCGTGCTGGTGGCCGGGCACCAGAACCTGCTGCAGCCGCAATACCAGATCAACCTGCCCTTTGTGCGCGCCACCGTGGACCAGTTGCAGGGCGGATTCGAGTTCCGGCAGTTGCGCTGGGGAGGCGGCCTGTTCCAGTCCTTTCTGGAAGGGAAAAAGACGACCGGGGAGGCGCTGTGGGCCGACCGGCCGATTACGCACTGGCTGGGTACCGGCATCAATTATTTCCGCAGCCGCTCCCAGGAGGACAGGCAGGTTTCCAGCATCATTTCCGGCACTCTGCGGCAAACGATATCGCCGCGGCTCAGCCTGCTGCAGGTGATCGGTTCATCGCAGGGACAGACGACTGTCTCCTTTGGTGGCAGTTATTTTTCCAACCGCTTTACCCTGGGAGTGGATTACCAGACGGTGTACGTACCTTTTTTGGTCCAGCCTTTCAAGCAGGGAATCGCGGTCACGCTGCAGTTGCGGCCGTTCGGAGGGATCGAACTCGATGGCCAGAGCTTTCTGGGGCCGGACGGGAAGACCCGCTACTCGGTCACCGGCAGCAGTATGCTTTATGGCGCGTCGCGCTTTTTCGGACTGAACGGCTCCAGCGGTTATCGCCTGCCCAAGTACGTCGTCCGTGGGCGGGTGGTGGATGAGCGTGGCAATGCGATTCCCGGCGCCGCGGTGCGCGTGGATGGCGAGCTGCTCTTGACCAATGCTGCCGGCGAATTCCTCGTGCGGAAAAAGCGGGCTGGAACTTATCCCATCCAGGTTTCGTTCGGTGATTTTGTCAATCCCCTGCCTTATCAGGTGGTGTCATGTCCGGCGACCGTGACGGCGATGCGCGAAGAAGTGGCAACCGAGGTGTTGGTTACGCTGCGGCGGGCCACCACCTCCAAAGTGAAATAGAGTTCAGTAGCCCAGGTCCCGCATGCTCAGAACGAGGCTGAAATTGCTGGCCTGACCTGCCGGAAGATCTTCAAAAACAATTTCCAGCACAGACTGCAAGGGCTGATTGAGGGTGAAGAATTCGTGGCCATGATTTCTGGCAGAGCCCACCGCCAAGGACGCTTGGCCGCGCATAGGTACGCGCCGTGCCGTCATTTCCGAAGCCGCCAAGTAAACAGTTGCGTTTGAAGCCAGGCTTCGTCCCTGTGAGTGCACCACAAAGCTGCGCGTGTTTGCGGCCAGGGAAACCGGAATGCGCACCACCGCCCTGCCGCCGTGGCCGCGCAGTTCGCCACGAATGAGCAGGCGCCCGCGTCCTTCGGCTTGGGTCTGCACGTTTCCGGAAGCGCCGCTCACGGCGGCTTGAGTTGCTTGCAGAGAGAAAGTCGGCGGCATGGTGGCCAGCATCATCACCTGTGCGGGACCGGAATCTTTCGCCGCCAATGCCGCCACCGGGCAACAGGTGACGAGGGCCAGGCTGACTGCCAGCAACCGCAGACAACGGAATTGGATGGCCCGTGCCACGCCTGCCCCCATGCAGGAGGGTAGCCAAGATGATGGTTCCTCGCGAATCCCTGCAAGTTACGCCGTTCCTATAACTTATAAGAGCCTGCCGCAAGCAATCGCAAACCATTGCCGCAGCCCGGTGTTCATGATTTGCACATTAATTCCAAGTTCGGGAATCGCCCATGGGGGTGGCAACTGTAACCGTTTTTTAACCTGATGTTTACAGCCCCGTAACCTGCCTCTTCTAGATTGCATGCGTACACCCGCAAACGCATTCACATCCGCGGCTTCGGGACTGGTCCGGGTGGAAGCCGGTGAGAAATTTCGAGGAGAGCTGAAGAATGAAATTGCGATCGCGTCTGTTTTGGGTTGTGTTCGCTGCGTTCGCCGTATTTGCTGGCGGTTGCACATCGAAGTCTGGGCAGGGCGGCGCCAATGAGACTGTCAGCCTGGTGGGAGCAGGCAGCACCTTTATTAATCCCATCATGACTCGGTGGACAGCCAATTTTCAGCAGACCCATCCCAACGTGCAAATCAACTACCAATCCATCGGCAGCGGCGCCGGCATTCAGCAGGTGAAGGCGGGCACGGTGGATTTCGGGGCCAGCGACGTTGCCTTGAATGACGAAAAGCTGAAAGACATGCCACCCGTCATACAGATTCCGGAAAGCGCCGGCCCGGTGTGCATCACCTACAACCTGCCGGACGTGAAGGAGCCCCTGAAGCTTACGGCTGCGACGCTCTCCGGCATTTATTTGGGGACGATCAAGAATTGGCACGATCCTGCCATCGTCAGGGCAAACCCGGGAGTCAAGCTACCCTCCACGGCGATTGCGGTAGTGCACCGTTCCGATGGCAGCGGCACCACCGGCATTTTCACGACCTACTTGGCGGCAGTAAACCCCGATTGGTCAAAGAAGGTGGGCGCCAGCATTTCCGTGAATTGGCCGGTAGGATTGGGCGGAAAGGGAAGTGAAGGGGTTACCGGCGTGGTGAAGCAAACGCCGGGAGCGATAGGCTATGTGGAATTGAGCTATGCCACGCAGAATCACCTGCCGGTGGTGGAAATGGAAAATAAGGCGGGCAAATTCGTTGCGCCTAGCGCGGCTGGCACCACCGCGTCCATTGACGCCTTCAAAGCGGAGTTGTCCCAGGACGTGCGCAAGCCCATAGTGGATCCGCCGGCTTCCGCGCCCGACGCCTACCCCATCAGCGGATTCACCTTTCTCATCATCCCCAAAGACGGCAGCGACCGCGCCAAGCGGCAGGAGTTGAAGGACTTCGTGCAGTACATCCTGACCGATGGCCAGCAACTCTCGCAGGGATTGGATTACGCTCCACTGCCTTCTTCGATTTCGTCGCTGGACCAGAACCTGCTCTCGCAGATGACTGCCGCCGGCGCTCCGCTCAAATAGGGGCGCCGGTTTTCTCATGCACAGGCTGTAACCGAAAATTCATCTGCCCGTAATACCGCTGTAACTCTGTGAAATTAGAACTACAGCCGAGGAGAGGACTACAACCGATTCGACTCTGGCGCAGTTAATTCCAGGAAATCATCAGCGACAGGAGCAAAAAAATATCGTATGAAGCCCGTTCTGAGGTGGTGCGCAGTAGTACCTCTGTTGTGCGTGCTGATGTTCGCGCAAAGCAACAGTTCGGCTGGAGCGGCACCCGACAACAGCAAAACGCCGGCTCCCATTACAGAGAAGGACGTGAAGGAGTTGCGTCAGGCGCTGGCCGCACAACAGCAACAGATTGCGGCGCAACAGCAGCAAATCAAGCAGCAGCAGGAAATGCTGGAGCGGCTCAGTCAAAAGCTGCAGGAGCGTCCGGGCAGCAGCCAGGCTTCCCCGCAGGCAGCCAGCCAGGCTCCGCGGCCAGCTCCCAATCTGGGTCAGGTGGCCAGCACCACGCCCATGATTCCAGCGGGCGCAGCGACCTCCACATCCTCGGCCTCGAAAATTGCCGAGGTATCAGAAGGACAACCAGGAGGTAGCGGTCCGAAGCAGCAGGCCAGTGACTCGATTGAGTTGGCCGGCGGTAAAGTAAAGATCGGCGCCCTCGCTTATGCCGATTATGCCTATTACTATAAAACCGGCTTCGGGCCGCAGTTCCTGACCCAGACCAACTTCGCCGGCGCGGGCAACGACAATTACAGCGCGTTTGAAGTCAACCGCACCTATCTCAACTTTGTTTATAGTCCGAATGATTTCATCAGCTTTCGGATAGTTCCCAACATCTATCGCCAGTTCGCGACCGCCAGCAACGACAAAGTCGGCAAAGTAAGCGCGGTTCCGGCTTCGGCGGATGGGAATCTGACCTTGCGCCTCAAGTACGGCTACGCGGAGTTGAACACTTTCCGAAATACCCAGGCTTTCAAGGATGACAACATCCGCTTCGGCCAGCAGATGAACCCGCTGGTGGACTGGGAAGAAGGCCTCTACGGCTACCGTTATGTCAACTTGGTACCCTGGAACTACCTCAGCTTAAGTTCCACCTACACCGGGGCGTCCATCAACGGGCCCATCAAAATGAACGGCAAGCAGTACATTGATTACCAGATCGGGGTCTTCAATGACGCCAACTTCCACCAGTTCAACCAGTCAGAAACCAAGACGGGAATGGCCCGGGTTTCCTTCTATCCCTTCGGCGCCACTTCCAAGTACGACGGACTTGGCATAACCGGCTTCGTGGACTACGGCTACGGCAACGTTCCTTCTGACACCTCCAATCACGTGGTGGAGCGCATGGCGGGGTTGGTTCACTACACCAGCCCCCACAATGGCTACCAACTGGCTGCGGAGTACGATTTCGGGCGCAACGCCTTCAGCCTGGGGAATCTGTTCTCCGGCGCCGGCCCGCAGGACGCTTTTGGCTTGGGGACGACTCAGTATGCCGGGCTGACCGACTTGGCCACCGCCATCCTGTCGGGAACGCACACCCGGCAGAAGGGGTTTGACGTTTTCGGTCACGCCGACATCCCAAACTCAAAATTCACGCTGTTTGGGATGTGGGAGTATTTCCAGCCTAATACCAATATCCCGAGCGATCCCATTGACTTTGACCGCCTGATCGCCGGTATCAACTACACCTACAACAAGCACCTGCGCTTTGCGGTGGACAGCCAGAATGTGTTCTACCGGCACAGCCAATTCACTTACCCGGCCAGCGATCTGGCGCAGTTCAGTTCGAAACTGGCGAAGGCTAACCCGAACGGCATTGCCAATGCGGTACCACCGGACGTGCAGGCCATTTTCCTCAACATGGAGTTTTCGTTCTAACGCAAGGCCCGTCGAGGCGCCTGGCCAACCAGCCGGCGCCTGTTTTTTTGTCTTGAAGGTACGG
>DATJEH010000078.1:0-14649 GCA_035496875.1 Terriglobales bacterium
GTTGGGTTTGGGCCGCAATCAGCAAACACGGGAAGGCAACCAGAAGCAGCAGAGCAGCAAAACGACACACCATAGGCGCACCCCCAAGCTGCGGCGGATTATCGGAGCCGCGACGGAGGCGAGTCTGTGATTGTGGTCACACCAACTCCGGTCAGGAGAGGAGCGCGAGGCCGGCGGCCAGCAGCTTCCACAGCAGGTACCAGCTGGCGATGACAGTGAAGGTGGTAGCCACGCGCAGCTTGCTGTTGCGGGCAAAGCCGATGGCCATCAGCACGATGCTCCAAAGGGTGAACACGTCCAGCGCGCTAGCCAGGGTATAGAAGAATTTGTTGCTGGCCATGTCCATGAAGTAAGCGGGATTGCTGGCCACGGGATTATTAATGTTGAAGGCTTCGGGATTGGCTCCGGCGCTGAGGGAAAGGATGCCCAGCAGGGCGGCGATCACAAAGGGAAGGACGCCATACATCACGATAGCCAGCGAGGTTTTGAATCCTATTTCCACGCCGGCGCCAAAGCGGAAGGTTCCCATCAGCACGGCGGCAATAATCAGATAAATCAGGAGGCCAGTCAGCGGGCTGGCATAGGCCATGACGCGGGTGAACCTGGCGACACTTTCATAGCGCTGAGCGCGCTGGTCGGGCGGCAGTTGCTCGATCTGCTCCACCCGCGAAGAGCTGGCAATCACGTTATGCGCGACCTGGTCGAAGCCCACCTTCTGGTCAATTACGACCATGAAAATTACCGAAGCGATGGCGATCACCACCCAGGGCACCCACCAGCGGGAGTTGCGCCCCAGGTCGCTGAAGGTCTTGCTGGGCGCGATGAAGGTGTTAAGGAGGCGTTGCGCCTCCGATAATGGGGGCGGCGCAGGTTGGGCGGCCGCGGCAGGCATGGAACTCATGAGCAATGCTCTCTTCCGCGAGAAGCTCGGATTCTAGCCATTGGCGGCGTCAAGGGCAACGGAGAGCATTCAGCAGGCAGCATTCAGCCTCTGAACATCACTATCACTGTCATCCTGTCAGTAGGATGACTCCCTGGAAAACGTCGAGCGGCTGAGTGCTGAATGCTGAGTGCTGATTGCTGCTCCCCCCTTCATTTCCGGCGTAGCTTCCAGCAGGCTGCGGGTGTAGGGGTGGGCCGGGCTAGTGACGATTTGCTCGGTGGGGCCGCTTTCGACGATTTTGCCCCGGTACATGACCGCTATGCGCGTGGCCAGGTAGCGCACCACCGGCATGGAATGGGAAATAAAGAGATAGGTGAGGCCGAATTCGCGCTGCAACCGAGCCAGCAGGTTGACGATCTGCGCGCCTACGCTGACGTCCAGCGCGGAAACCGGTTCGTCAGCCACGATGAACTTCGGCCGGAGCGCCAGGGCACGGGCGATGCCAATACGCTGGCGCTGCCCACCGCTGAACTCGTGAGGATGACGCTCCGCCGCGGATTCCTCCAGTCCCACGGCCCGCAGCAGCTCGTTGACCCGCTGGCGGCGCTCTCGGCGCCCGGTGCTGTTGTGCACTACCAGTGGCTCGGCCACGATTTCACCCACCCGCATGCGGGGGTCGAGCGAGCCGAAGGGGTCCTGGAAAATGATCTGCATGTCGCGGCGCAGCCGGCGCAATTCCGCGCCGCCGGCCCGCACCACGTCCTGCCCGGCAAAGCGTACGCTGCCGGAAGTGGGCTCAATCAGGCGCAGGATGAGGCGACCGAGGGTGCTTTTACCGGAGCCCGATTCGCCCACCACGCCCAAGGTTTCACCCGCCGTAATGTCCAGCGACACCCCATCCACCGCGCGCACCTCGCCCTGGGCTCCGCCGCCAAAAATGGATTCTCCCAGAGGGAAGACTTTAACCAAGCCGCGGGCTTCGAGGAGGGGCATTTAGTCGGATAGTACCACTGGACCGGTAGTTGGCAGCCGACTGGCTGTCCGGCTGACTAGCTGGCTAGCTCGGTTCTGCCAGACAGCTAGATCAGGCTGCCCTCCGCTCCTTGGCGCCGGGCCTCTTCTCTCCCTTTTCCTTGGCTTCAGGCACACCGCGCTTGGCGGCAGCATTTTCGATTTCAGCGTTGACCTCGCCGCCGATGAGAATCGCCACTCCAGTCACGTAGAACCACAGCAGCAGGATCATCACCGCTCCCAGGGAGCCGTATGTCTTGCTGTAGCTGTCGAAGAAGTGCAGATAAACGCGCAACCCGAAGGAAACCACGGCCCAGAGAAAGACGCCCGCTACCGAACCCGGGCTGATCCAATGCCACACGGGGAATTCCACGTCGGGCCCGAAGTAATAGATCAGAGCAAAGGAGAACAAGAGGAAGAACACGGCGACCGGCCATTGGGCTATCTTCCATGTCCAAGTGGTCACGTCGCTCAAACCTACAAGGTTGCCGACGCTGTTGGCGATGCCATTGCCATAAAGAACAATAGTGAGCGCAATGACCATGAGAATGCCAATGGCCACTGTCAGCCACACCGCAATAGCACGAAATCGCAGAAAGGAGCGGCCTTCGCGCACGTTGTAGGCGGCGTTCAAGGTATCCATGATGTTGGTCATGGCGGCGGTAGCGGCAATGAGCGTAAGAATCAGCCCGAAGGAGAGCTTGCCGCTGCCGCTGGCACGCGTTGTTTCTTGCACTACACGCTGCACCACGTGTGCGGCGGCCGGAGGCATGGCGTCCGTAGACTCCATAACCAGGTGCTGTTGGATGGAAGAGTGGGGCCCGGCCACGATTCCAAGAATGGCCAACAGGAACATGAAGAGGGGGAAAACGGCAAACAGGAAGCCGTAGGCGATCTGACCGGCGCGGCCGAACACATCATCGTCATTGATGCCGTGCCACACCCGCAGGCTCAACTGGCGTATTGTCAGCCCGCCCAGGTTCCAGGGCGAGGGCTGCTTCGCTGCGACGTTGTGCTGCTCCGTTTCGGGCACCATGCTCCTCCTGGCCATCCACACTTTCGATGCAAACCAGGTGGCAAACCCTGCCTGGAAGCAGCTATTCCAGAGCTCCATGCCTCGTAAGCTATTGACGCTGTCAGCAAACGAACTCAATGCCCGCACTGCTTCTCCTGGGTCCTGGACCAGGGAAGGAGACGGACTCAGGCCATTGAAAGTAAAGGCCAAGGGGCGGTTACTTTCAACTTGCATGGTAGAATCTGCTCAGACCCAGTGCCCAGGACCTCTCCGGTTTGATTGAACTGGCGCCCTCGATTCTCTCGGCTGATTTTGCTCATCTTGCCGATCAAGTGCACGCGGCGGTTGAGGGGGGCGGAAGTGTGCTGCACGTGGACGTGATGGACGGCCACTTCGTGCCCAATATCACCATCGGACCGCCCGTGGTGGCTTCCCTGCGCAAGGCTACGGAAATTCCCCTCGATTGCCACTTGATGATCGAAAACCCCGACCAGTACATTCCTGAGTTCATTTCCGCCGGGGCGGATTGGATTTCTGTGCACCAGGAAGCTTGCGTTCACCTGTACCGTACTCTGCAACTGATTCGCAGCCATGGGGCGCAACCCGGGGTAGTGATCAATCCCGCTACTCCGGTCGAGAGCCTGAGTGAAGTGCTCGACATGGTGGACTATGTCCTGGTCATGTCGGTAAACCCGGGTTTTGGCGGGCAGCGGTTCATCCCCAATTCACTCAATAAGATCCGCAAGCTGGTGCAGTTGCGCACCGCCCGCAGCCTGAACTTCCGAGTGGAAGTGGATGGCGGAGTCGCTCTGGATACGGTAGCAAATGTGGTGCGTGCCGGGGCCGAAATTCTGGTGGCGGGCAACGCGGTGTTTGGGACAGGTAATCCCAAAATTAACGCCCAAACCTTGCTTAAAGCGGCCATGGAAGCGACCTTGCAGAAGGTGTAAAGTTGCTGTATTCAGGTTCGGCTGGGAATGCACCCGTGGCGGAAGCTGCGGCTACTAAGCGAATGAGGTAGGTAATGTTTCGTCGTCTGCTGACCGTCTCCGGGATAGTAGTTGTGCTTGCTCTCGCCGTCGCGTGCACTAATAAAAAGGTGCAAAATCCGCTCGCCCACCTGGGTTCCAAGCAGCCCGACAAGGTCCTGTTCGACCGGGCCATGGACGCCATGAAGCACAACAAATTCGACGTGGCGCGGCTCAGCCTGCAAACCCTGATCAATACCTACCCGGACTCGGAATACGTGGCACGCGCCAAGCTGGCGGTGGGCGATTCCTGGTACGCGGAAGGCGGGACGGCATCCCTGCAGCAGGCGGAGATCGAGTACAAGGACTTCATCACCTTCTTTCCCAACATGCCGGAAGCGGCGGAAGCGCAGATGAAGATCGCCAACATCCACTTCCAGCAGATGGAAAAACCGGATCGCGACTTTACCCACGCCCTGCGGGCCGAGGATGAATACCGGCAAGTGATTCTTCAGTATCCAGACAGCAAACTGGTGCCGGTAGCGAAAGAGCGGCTGCGCGAGGTGCAGGAGGTGCTGGCGGAGCGCGAGTATCGCATTGGGCGTTTCTACTTCCTGCGGCAGTCCTACCCGGCCGCGATTGCCCGCTTGCAGGATGTCGCCCAGTCGTATCCGCTTTACAGCAAGGCCGACGAAACTCTGTTTCTGCTGGGCCAGTGCTACGAAGGCGAGGTCAATGCCATCCGTCTGGGCCGCCTCAATGAGACGGCAAAAGGAAAGCTGATTGCGGACTTCACACGCGACGCCGCGAACGCATATTCCGAGATCCTCACCCGCTATCCGGTGATGGACCGGGCCGAAGATGCCAGGAGACGCCTGGAAGCCCTGCGTCAGCCCATTCCCAAAGCGACCCCGCAGGCGATCGCCCAGAATAAAGCGGAGGTAGCCAGCCGGCATGAGCCAGGAATGATGAGCCGCGTAATGAACAACTTCACCCGCCATCCGGAGATGGCGGAAGCGGCTCGGGTAGGCGAGCCGACACTGGTTGATCCCAAGCCGACCAGCGCTACGCAAGTGGTGCAAGAAGCAGGACGAGTGCTGGCCGGGGGCAGTGTCGGCGGCACGGGAAGTGGAGCGGTCAGCGTAGAGCAAGTTAAACCGGGGGCGACGCCTCCGCCCAGTCAGGCCATTCCGCGCAGCGACAGTCCCAACGAGACCTCCGCCGCTCCGGCGGAAGGGGGTAATGTATCTTCGCCCGGAACCAATGGCGGAGGGGCTGCCAGTACCACGACCATCCCGGCGGGGAGCAGTGCCGGCACTTCGGCTCCGAGCACGGATTCCAATAGCAGCGGCATCGAGGATCTGACTTCGGCGACCAGCGGCAGTACGCAAGGCGCAGCAACTCCTGCGCCACCTGCCGGGACAGCTTCACCGGCCCCCAATGGCCAGCCCGCAACCTCGAACAACGACCTGACCGCGCCGGCGACCGCGCCTTCCCAGGTCAATGACGCGGCCGCTTCAGGAAACACAGCTCAACCGGCAAATACGCCAAACGCTCAAGACAGCAGCAACCAGGCCTCTTCTTCCAGCAAGAAAAAGAAGAAGAAACATAAGCTGAATCCGTTTTAGCCTGCGGAATCGCCGCTGTTTCAAGCGGTTCGGGTGATTGCCGATGAGGCCCGCAGGGCTTCGTCCTTCCGTGTTACTTTCGTGTTCCCGTTCTCGTTGACTTGGGGGCTTTGAAACAGTAACGTTTCGTCGTAACTCCCCAAAAAGAGGGAAACTTAGCAGTGAAAATCCTGCTTGCCGACGATAGTGTGACTGCCCAGAACATGGGCAAAAAGATCCTCAGCGAGGCTGGGCACGAGGTGCTCTGCGTCAGCAACGGAGCAGCCGCCCTCAAGAAAATTGCGGAGCAGGAGCCCGACCTGGTGATCCTGGATATCTATATGCCAGGATACAGCGGCTTGGAAGTGTGCCAGCGCCTGAAAGAAGGTCCAGGAACGGCCGCGCTGCCGGTGGTTTTGACAGTGGGCAAGCTGGAACCCTTCCGCAAAGAAGATGCGCAGCGGGTGCGCGCCGAAGCCCTGATTATAAAGCCGTTCGAAGCCACTGAGCTGGCGGCGGCAGTCGCCCGCTTCGCCGAAATGGCTGCCACGAATCCTCCCAAACCCAAAAGCAAAGGCAAGCTGGGACCACAGCCCAAAGCCAAGCCACGATGGGAAGAAGCTCCCGAGGACGAGTTTGTCACCACCAGCAAGAGACTGGAAGAGGAAGAAGAGAAGAGACTGGCGCCCAGCTCCTCCGTAGAAACGTTATCGGGCACGGCGGACGTGGCGGAAGCGGCGGCTGAGCCTCCGTCGCGGAGCGCAGGCAACGAGCTTGAAGTAGCAACAGAACCCGAGAGAACGGCAGTTCCCGCGGTTGCTTTTCAGCAGATTAACGCGGCAACCGCCCCTGAAGCGGAAACCGGCGCCGCCGAAAGCTCGTGGCAGGCAGGGCCGTCTGAGTTCAGCGTGCAGGCGGAAGCAGCAGTTTCGGCGGGTGAACCGCCCTCGGTTGCCAAGGCAGCGGCGGCCGCTGCTGGTGCCGATTTCGACGCGGGAAGCGCGAGACCTGAGTTTTCCGCCGAGGAGTCCTTCGCAACCAGTTTTGCCGTGACTGCGCCTTCTGACTCTCCATCCGCGGAAGCTAGCGTATTCACCGCTCAAATTGAGCCCGAGCCCGTCAGCTTGCCGGGCGTGCCCGAATTGCCGGGATCGGCCCCGGATTTCTCCGCCCCAGGCGAGGAGAATGTGGTCCTCCCCGCAACTGATCCCGCTTTTGACCCCGACCGCACCCAGTGGGCAAGCCAGTTTGCCACCCATTTTGGAGTTGCGGAAGAGGAGCCAGCCAAAGCAGCCGAGTCTGACGCCAGCGAGGTGGAAGTAGAGCCTGCCGCCGCTCCCTCCGATGACATTGCCGCGATTTTGAGCAATCTTCCTGGGGGCATGGCTAGTCCACAACCGCCCCGGCCGGATGAGGGAAGCGCGCAATTCGGGCAGCGGCCGTGGCCAATGGAAGTTGGCGCGCCGGAGAAGGAAGATCTGAAGGCGGAAGAGGTCCCAGTGGAAGACCGGGACAGCTCAGTTTCCTTAGCGGAGGAGATGGAGAAGGCATCGGCCAGCTTCGAAGAGCGTGCTCAGCCCAACTTTGCCGCGGGGGCAACTTCAGTAGCCCCAGAAGGATTAAGCCCTGCGCCCCCAGAAGGCGGGGAAGAAAACCAGCAGATGCCGGCAGCCGCGCCCGAAGCCGGCGTTCCGGCGCAGTTCAAGGAAAGCGCACCCGCTGTGAACCGCAGTGAAGCCGAATTCAACGGTGGGCAACCTGCTCCCGAGACCAAGCCCTCGCAGCCCGCTCCCGACCAGGTGGCAGGCGTGATGCAGTCGGCGGCCATGGCCATTGCCACACGGGCCACCGTCTCGGCTGTGGCTTCGCAGTTGCACTCCCAGCCTGCGGAAAACATCAGTACCGGGCTTTCGGCCATCGAAGAACTGGTCGGTCAGGTGCTGGAGCGTCTTAAGCCCAAATTAATCGCCGAAATCAAGCGCGAATTGGGAACACCGGAAGAGAAGTAGGTCGGAAGCTCATCCACACCCGCAGTGCCATTGCACTTCTGGTTCTGACCGGCCGAAGAACCCAGCTCAAAGCCCCTGCCAGTGGTACCATCACCGCAAACAATCGGATTTTTTCAACGGATCCCGGGCCCAGATGTGGCAAGCAAGAAGATCACGTCCTACTAACTACAAAAATATCAAGGAGAGGCATGAATGGGGGGGCAACTGAGGACGGGCGCGGTGGTGTTGTCGGCTGGATTATGCCTGCTTCTGAACGCGTGCTATTCCTGCTCGAGAAAACCGTCCGCCGGTGGAGCCGGGAGTGGAGCGGCCAGCACCGCCGCACCCGCCGGTTTCTACACGCCTCCGGGCGCCGTGTTCCAGGCGACATACACGAAAAACACAGTCCGGCTCGATTTGCCCACGGTGCAGAAGACGCTGCGCAGCGTCAGCCAGGATGCGCGCGTATTTCTGTTTGACGATTCCGATCCGCGTATTGAGCAGTTGACCAAAGGCAAAGTCATGTTCCTGGAGCACCTGGGCGCTCGCCGCATTGTTAACACGCAGAAGCAAGGTTCCCAGATTGCCCTTTTGACCGAACCGGCCGCCCTCAACGACTTCATTGAGGACGGCCGCATTGAGTTCAAGGCTCCCATCAATTTTCGCCGGGTGCGCGCGCAAAATGCGGCCTCGCCGGAGAATGGCGGCTTTGTCGGCGGCTTGCAGGGATGGTTTGGCCCGCTAGCGGTGGTGCATGCCGGGGAAGAGGAGAACAAGACCTCGATTGGCCTGCACACCAAAGGCGAGGTCAATAGTTGGCAATTCGAAGTGGAGGGGGAACCGGAAGGCGACGGCTTCTCTCTGAGCCTAACCGCCATCAAGAAGCTCCATGGATTCGGGGCCAGCATAAAAGCAAAAGGCGATGTAAGCCACATCGCCACGGCTTTCAAGGCGGTAATCCACGGCCAGAAAATGGAGGAGTTCGCTTACGACACTCCCCTGGAAGGCAAGCTGCACGTTGGCTGGGCGGCCCTTACGGAAGGCGAAAATGAAGGCATCGGCGAAGCGCGGCTGAAGCTCCCACCGTTTGCCAAAGACGTTTTTGATATTTACGGCGTTCCCTTGCTGTTTCGCATTGACGAAAACCTGATTTTCAAGCCCGGCTTCGGCGGCAAAAAGGACGCTGCCTCCGGAGGTTTCGACCTGGCCTACGATGGCACGGGCGGGCTGGAAATTCATGGCGGCCAGAGCACGCCCAAAGGAACAATGGACGCCGAACCCAAGGCTGAAGCCACGACGGCCGAGTCTTTGGCCGCCCACGGAGTGGTCCTGGCCGTGGATGCGCCCAAGATTTCCATCTCCTTCGGCACCGAGAGCGTGGTGGAAGCCATTAAGGAAGCCATGCCGGCCAAAATGCTGGATGAGGCGGCGGAGCTTCTGGAAAAAGGTCCTTTCGGCCTCGGTGGCTTGCTCAATAAAGCCAAGGAAGAATTTTTCAAGCTGGAAGGCGCGGCCTACGTGCAGCTAGTCACAGAATTCGATTATTCCGGCTCCGGGCCCCTGAGCCTGGTTCCCTGCAAGGTCACACATCTGAATTTCTTCGCCCAGGCGGGAGCGGACGCCCAGATCGGACTGATAAGCGCCGAGTCCCCGCATTTCGACATTAAGAAGACAACATTCACTTCCCGCGAGCCGGACAACGACATCTGCGGAAAGAAATAAGCGGCGGCCGCCCGCTCACCTCGCCGGCGTAATCACGATATTGCGAAAAGAGACGTGACCGGCCTCGCTGCCCTGCAGGTAAATGGGCCCGGGCAGCGCTTCGTGGCTGTCCAGCGCTCCGCCGGTGATGCCGGGAATCTCTTTGTGGTCAATAATGGTGTGACCATTCTGCGCCACCGTCACCGTCCGCCCCACCAGCGTTATGTCATAGGTCTGCCATACTCCCGGCTGGCGCGGCTGTTCCGGCGAGGGCGCCAGAAAGCCATACACGCCTCCGGTACGCATGCTCGGTCCTTCCGGCACGGGATCGTTTTCGATCTGCAGTTCGTAGCGGCCGCGCAGGTAGACACCGCTGTTGGAGCCCTTGGCGCAGTTGAATTCCACGTGCAGCTTGAAGTCCTCAAACTTGCGGTCGCTGATAATTTCGGCGCCACGCCCGGGGCTGACCAGAATTCCGTTTTCCACCGTCCAGGATTTCAGCTTGGGGTCGCTCATGTGCCAGCCGCTCAGGTCCTTGCCATCGAACAATTTGACGGGCTCGCCCCACTTGGGCGGACTGTTCCGCTTCAGGGACGGCGCACGCACGCCGGTCCACTGCCAGGGAGCGCCGTCAGGCCCGGTGGTGGTCCCCACCAGCTTGCCGCCGGAAAGCCTGCCCACGAAGACCATGTCGTCTTTGCGGTCTTCCTCCTGCTTGGGAGAGACGAAGGTGAGCCGGCCATTCGCGAACTCAACTTTGGGCAGGGGCCGGGCGTTGCCCCAGCGGCTCACAAACAGAGCTTGCAACTGTCCATCTTTTTCGCTGAGCTGCAGCCACGAGGGATACTCGCGCTGCGGTGTCGTCAAGGTCAAGTCCCAGCGTCCCAAAAGCGGCTGCACTGAGGGGGCAGGCGCAGAAGTCCTGTTCGCGGCATACAATTGCGCTGCAGGCATCAGCAGCAAGGTTCCCAACAGCACTACTCTGGCCTTCAGATTCAGCATGATCTCCCCTTCCGAAAGAGATTGTAATTCATGAAGACAGCTTCGGTTCATCCCCCGGGGGCCAGCACTCGGTCGTAGCCCACCGGCCCCGGCGGCATTCCGAACGCCCTCATGTGAGCCTGGTCACTGCCGGCAAGTGCGCCGGGAGTTTGAATGTTCTTGAGCAATTCATTTCGGAGGAGGTCCACTCCCATGCCCACCACCCTGGAGGAGGTTCATGAGTTCCTGGGGCAGCGGCGAATCGCACTCGTCGGCCTGTCGCGCGACTCCAAGGATTTCAGCCGCCTGCTCTTCCGCGAGCTGTGCAAGAGAGGCTACGACATAGTGCCGGTGAATCCCGCCACGGGTGACCTGGAGGGCCGGCGTTGTTTCGCCCGGGTGCAGGAGATCGAACCCCGTCCTGAGGCCGCTCTCATCATGACCACGCCCCGGGAAACCGAACGCGTAGTGCGTGATTGCGCGGAAGCCGGGGTGCGCCGGGTTTGGATGCATCGCGGCGGGGGACAAGGCGCGGTCAGCAAGGCGGCGGCCGAATTTTGCCGCCAGCAGGGCATGCATCTGGTGGAAGGTTATTGCCCGTTCATGTTCCTTCCCACTACGCAGTTTTTCCATCGCGTGCACGGGTTCATCCTGAAGGTGATGGGGCGCTATCCGGGCAGGGCCCAGTGCGTCACTAAAGCCGCCTGACCGGCCACCGGGAACCGCTGCCCAAAGCGAGCGGGAAGACCGCCGCCGCGCCCTCCTGCTTGACTTGAAAGCCAGCTCCACGGAGCTTATGATTCCGGCGGAATAACCGGCTGCAACCCAACTATGCCTTTCCAAGTCGAGGCTAGAGAACTCGATCGCATTGTGGTGGTGGATTGTGTGGGCAGGCTGACGTTGGGTGACGGCCGCACCCAGTTGCGCGACCTTGTGCACGTATTTACCGGCAACGGCCGCAAAAAGTTCCTCATCAACCTGGCCGGCGTGGATTTCGTGGACAGCGATGGCTTGGGCGAACTGACCCGCTGCTACAGCATCGTCCGGCAGGCGGGTGGCGAGATGAAGCTTGTCCACGTCCACCAGCGGGTGCAAGCCCTGCTGGAACTGACCCGACTGGTCAATCTTTTCGAAATTCACTACGCTGAGCACAGCGCTCTTCAGGCTTTCCGCCGCTGAACCGGCACATTTGACAATCATCCCAACCGAGTATTTAATGGCCTCCGTTTACAACCCCCGCGAATCGGCCCTCTGAGTTCCTTGCACCAATCGGCCCTCTGATTTTCCCGCACAAAAGGGAGCAACCAATGAAAACACTCGCATGGTGGATTGTGGGACTGGTATTTCTGAGCACAACCATTCCCGCGTGGCCGCAGAATCAGGGCATGACTGGCGACAGCGGACAGGCGGTTGCCGCCCTGGAGCAGCAATGGCTCAAAGCGCAGCAGACGAGCAATCCCGACCTGCTCGCTCCTCTGCTGGCCGACGGATTCATCGAAACCTCAAGCAACGGCAAATTGATGGGCAAAGCCGAAGCGCTGGCCGGAACCAAAGCCTCGAAGTACGACTCGGCCGAGTACGCCGACGTGAAGGTATCAGTTTTTGGAAACACGGCCATCGCGACGGGAGAGTTCAAAGGCAAAGGGACAGACGAGACGGGAAAGGCCATAGAGTCGCCGGAGAGGTGGACAGACACCTGGGTGAAGATGCCAAACGGCAAATGGCAGTGCGTTGCAAGCCACGCCTCGTTGGTAAAAATGTGAAACGCTGTACCAAAGGAGGAACATATGACGGAGTTGTCCGGATCGTTCTCAGGGACAGCCAGGGTGCAGACTGCCGTATCGCTTTCCGACATCGCTGGCCACCAAATACAAATTGCTGAAATCACCGGCTCGCAGCGCTCGACGGACCAAAACTGGGACCACGCCGAACTCAAGTACTGGGGTGTGGCCGACCTGGTCAACGGCACCGGTACGCAGAAAGGCTATTACGTCAATGAACGTGCCGACGGCGACCGCGACTGCGGCACATTCGAAGGAAGGATCACAACCGCACAGGGACAGACCACGCTGGAAGGCACCTGGCAGACAGTAACGGGAACCGGGAAATTCACGGGAGTCAAGGCAGGAGGCACGTACCGAGGCCGGATTACTTCACCGACCGATCTCGAAATGACCTGGGAAGGCCGTTACGAACTGGCAGCCAGCAAGGCCGCCTAGCAACCAGACCCCTGCCTGGGTAAAGCCGCGTTCTTTTTCGGCGCGGCTTTTTTATCTCCGAGGGGAAAGTGCTTCCGCCGAATCTTCTGCGCCGGTCACGGTCTGGTTGCTTCCCCTTGGTCGGCAGCTTTAGAATGTCAGCGCTCGCGGTGGCGCCGGGGAGCGCCCAGCGTTGTCAATCTTCCTGTGCTGTTCCCAACCGTCCGCTGTGGTTGCACTGGCTTTGGCGGCGCCGTTCGGCCTTACAGCCACGGCATTCTGGATGTATGTGTGCGCGTTGCTGATTTTTATCGCCGGCCTCATCCGGATTCGCCAGGAACTGCCGCAGCAACGTGGGGTAGATAAGGTCATGCCCTTTGGCCGGCTGTTTTTTGCCATTCCCATGACCGTTTTTGGCTCCGAGCATTTCACCGCGACCAGGGAAATTGCGGCCCTGGTTCCACGCTGGATTCCCGCGCATACGTTCTGGGTCTATGCGGTGGGCCTGGGTTTTATTTGTGCCGGGCTCAGTATGGCCGTTCTCGTCCAGGCGCGGCTGGCGGCGGCTGTGGTGGGAATAACGTTTCTGATCTTCGTATGCGTAATGGATATCCCGAACGCCGTTGCCCACCCGCATAGCAGATTTGTTTGGATTTTCGCGCTGAGAGAACTTTCCTTTGGCAGCGGCGCCCTGGCTTTCGCCATGATGCCGTGGAGCACTGGGCGGAGACAACCGTCAACCGCACCGCCGATCAGGTCACGGGCCGCCGCCCTTCCGCGATTCTTTCTGGGCATGGCTTCGCTGTTCTATGGAGTGGAGCATCTGCTGCATCCGGAACACGTGCCAGGAGTTCCGCTGGAAATGCTCACGCCCGGGTGGATTCCGGGGCGAATTTTCTTGAGTTATTTTGTGGGCGTGGTTCTGATTCTCGCCGGTCTCTGCTTGCTCCTGAATAAGAAATCGCGCCGGGCCGCTACCTTTTCAGGGCTCACGATTCTGCTGGCGGTGTTGTGGATTTACCTGCCCATTCTACTGGCGGCGCCCAAAAGCGTGGAGTCGCTTAACTATTTCTTCGACACGCTGCTTTTCTGCGGAGCCCTTCTGCTTTTGGCCAACGCGCTGGAAACCGAAACCGTGGTGGCGTTTCGGAAGAGCGCGACTTCAGCCACGACGTAGCCGACACCCACTTTCCGCGCGGGCGCCACACTGCTTCGCGTGTTTGCGAAGCGCCAGCTATTGAGCAGCTGCAGAGTTCCAAATGTAAAGAAAATTGTCGTCTGTGGCGGTGGCCACATCCCTGGGCAGCTTTCGCGTCGCCCGATTCAAGGCGGAGCGAATATTCACTGTCGTGTCGGTCAATTCGACGAGAGGAATTTTCAGTGCGTGGCCCGGTTCCAGGCCTTCCAGATCCTTCAGAATCGCAGCCACAATAGCATGATGCTTCCCTTTGCGTCCTCTCGGAACACTGGCTATCTCTGTGGTCTTAAATGTCGCCTCCGCAGTTGCTTTCCTGGCTCGCATCGCTCCAACCTCCCTGCTCCTACTTGGCGGCGCACTAGAAACCTAAACATATCACTAACGCTACCTAAACGCAATACAATTCTCCGCCAACGCTACACAAATCCAATTTTTGCGCTAACAACCTGAGCGGCTTAAGAACTGGCAGAACAGAGCAGTTAGTAACAGCTTTATTTCCATCTGCTTACGCAATGTGCAGGGCTAACAAAATCTGCCCGTATTAGCTTTTCAGGCATAGGGTAAGGGGAGTGGGGTACGAGATGAACCGGCCGCAGCGACAATTCGAAGTGGTACCTCTTCAAGAAGTTCTCAAACGCGCTGACGACGTGGACGGCATGAGGGTCATGCGGAACGCAGTGAACGTCCCGAATGAGTTTCCCCATGCTGGGCGCGACAGTAGGACAGAGCCTCGAGAAATAAGATCGAAAATCTTATGCATTGATGACGAGGTGACGGGACTGAAATTGCGCAAGCAACTTCTGGAGTTGCAGGGCTTTGAGGTGCTTGTCGCCGCCGACGGCCCAACCGGCCTGGAAATCACCAGACGAGAGTCTGTCCACCTGGTCATCCTGGACTACAACATGCCCGGCATGAACGGCGAACAAGTTGCCATCCATCTGCGAGCTCAACGGCCGCACATTCCCATTCTCCTTCTCTCCGCCTGGCGCGAGTCCATACCTCAGACGCTATTTTCGATGGTGGACAGCTTTATTGAAAAAGGAGGCCAAACGGCTCTGCTGGTTGAGGAGGTGAAACGGCTCACGGGCGAGGACCCGAA
>DATJEH010000079.1:0-2704 GCA_035496875.1 Terriglobales bacterium
AGCCTAAATTGCTTTGGCCTAACAATTCTTAACCTAAGACCGACCACCGAGAGCCTACGGCCAAACGACGAACCACCAACAACCAGCAACCAACATGCGATGCCAACACTACCAGCCGCCGACGGCTCTAAAATCCAGCAGGCAGAGCGGGCAGCTCCAGTTCCATCTTGCCCCGGCGCGGATCCGTCTCGGGCGCTACTGTTTCCGCTGAGGCGGCCAGCCAGGTCTGCAGCGCGGCGCAAGCGACCTGACGCGCGGCCTCATCTTCCACCACCGCGTAGCGCAGCAGGCAGTGTCCGCCGGCAATGCGCTCCCGCAGAGGGCTGGCGGGCGTGAATAAACGGCTCAACGCGCGCGCCAAATTATCAGTCTCGGCAAAATGCACCACAGCCAGCAGGCGCTTGCCGCCGGTGCGGGCGGATTCACCCGGGGCCATGACCTCTTCGGCAACCGCATAGATGCCGGGCTGATCGGGCACCAGCAGCAGGCTGAAGCTGGTTTCGCAGCAAAACCATTTTGACCAGTTTAAGGCGAGGCGTTCCGCACTGAGTTGCGACGCTGAAGTCTCCACTGGGGGCCGGGCCGTAGGTTCAAATGCCATCCCTATTTTTCCTCCAGAAAAATGCGCTCAAAAGCAGAAGCGCTGGGGTTGAGCACAAGCCTTGAAATGAGCTGCCTATCCGCGACCATCAGCCCAGAAACGGTCACCCTGAGCGGCACCGGGCCCCCTCCCTCAGGTCAGGCCCGGTCCGTTTGACTTGCCTTAAAACATCGCCTAGGACCGTCACAGTACTGCTACGTATAGGGCCTGTCAAGACCAAACCGCTACATATGGTATTTTACTGCTAAATCATTGATCTGGCGAGGGCTGGTGGCAGCGGCTCAATTGGCTTGACCTCATCTTGCACAAGTCCAACTTCCGGTGCCACTGCACGCGGGCCTTCGGGGCTGAAGCCAGCTCGGAAACGACTCCGGGGGAGGAGCGCTGGGCCTCTGCTAAGTCCCGTACAAGCTGCTATCCGGTGAGGCTGAAGAGGACAGGCTGGCTGGGGTCGTCTTCCGCCACAACGTGGTGCTTACGCAGGCTGCGGATCAGGGGAAACATGCGGAGCTCGAGGGGAACGCTCATCTCCACGTAGATGTCCTCAAAAATCTGTCGTGGGGCGATACGATGCGAGCCGTCCGAACACTCCACCAGGTAGTCGCCCTGGTTTCCGCTCTGTTCTTTGCCGGAGCTGTCCACCAGGCTGATGGGGGCGGCGAGCCGGCGGGCGCGCACCAGGTAGCGTGTGCGGTAGACCTTCCATTCCTCGGCATCCTTCACGGCACTTCTCCTGAATTCATGCCTGGGTGCAGGCAACGCTGCAACTGGTAATCAGCTGGCGAGAAACGGTGGAAAAAATCTACGCGCGAACGCTGGCAGCGTCAATCCCGAAGAGTGGTGCAGAAAGAATTTTTTCCGCCGCTGATTCACACCGATACTCATGGATTGAGATTCCTTGATAAGACGCGCCAGTACAGGCTAAAGATGGATGGATGGGATGGGCGCCGCAAGACAGAGCTTTCGCAGCGGGGAAGCGGCAGAAATCTTTTGCACAGCCGGAGCACAGGATTTCAAGAAAACGGGAGTCAGTTATCAGGAGTCGGGAGTCAGCACCCTGGATGCACCGCCCGCTGACTACTGACTCCTGACTACCGACTCCTGGGTGTTAAACTCGGCGGCCCGGGAAAAGGCGAGGAGGAAGAGCATGAGTAGCTGGCGGACGATGTGGCTGGCAGTGGCGGCGGTGGTCGTACTAAGCGGGATGATGACAGCCGAGCGGCGCCCGGCCGGACAGCCGAGGGCGGCCGTCCCCGCACAGGCCTCGGCGGCCCAAAAGGCGCCGGCGAGTATCTACTTGCGCTGTGGGATGCTGATTGACGAAAAGACCGAGCAGCCGCGGCGCAACGTCGATTTGGTGATCGAAGGTGAAAACATCAAGCAGGTTCAGGCCGCCAGTTACGACCAGATGATGCCCAAGGACGCCGTCCTCATTGACCTTTCTCACGAGACCTGCCTGCCGGGCCTGATTGATACCCACACGCATACGCTGCTGACGGGCGACGTCACCGAAGAGGACTACAACAAGCAGATTCTGCAGGAATCGGATGCCTACCGGGCCATCGTGGCCACCCAGGCAGCGCGGCTGGCCCTGAGCTATGGTTTCACCACCATCAGGGACCTGGAAACCGAGGGTGCGGGCTATGCCGACGTGGACCTGAAGCACGCCATCGAGCGCGGCATCACCGAAGGGCCACGCATGCGCGTGGCTACCAGGGCGCTGGACGTGACCGGCGCCTATCCGGTGCTGGGTTTCCGCTGGGATTGGCCGGACTGGCCGCATGGCGTGCAGGTGTGCGATGGGCCGGTAGGCTGCCGCATCGCCGTGCGAGAGCAGATTTCCAAGGGTGCGGACTGGATCAAGACCTACCTCGACGGCGGCTATCGGGTCACCGCCAATGGAGTGGTTGAGGACCGGCCCACCTTCACCATGGAAGAACTCAACGCCATTGTGGATGAAGCCCACCGCGAGAACCATCCCGTGGCATCGCACGCCATCGGCATTAACGGCGTGCACAACGGGGTGACAGCGGGGGTGAATTCCATCGAGCATGGCATGTACATTGCGCCCGACGACCTCAAGATGATGGTGCAAAAGGGCAT
>DATJEH010000080.1:0-6874 GCA_035496875.1 Terriglobales bacterium
GCCCGCAATTCCCTGGACAACATCGTCGGCGCCAGCCCGTCCATGGCCACGCTCAAACAGACCATCCGGACGGTGGCTTCCACCAGCAGCAGCATCCTCATCTATGGTGAGAGCGGCACTGGCAAGGAACTGGTGGCGCGGGCCGCCCATGTGTGCTCTCCCCGCGCCGCCGAGCCCTTTGTTTCCGTGAACTGTGGCGCCTTTCCCGAGACCTTGCTGGAGAGCGAACTGTTCGGATACGTGAAGGGAGCTTTCACCGGGGCGGCGCAGAACAAGCGCGGGCTCTTCGAAGTGGCCGACGGGGGCACCATTTTCCTCGACGAAATCAGCGAGATGACCGTGGCCATGCAGGTCAAGCTGCTGCGTGTTCTGCAGGAGCGCACCATCCGTCCGGTGGGCGGCACCAACGAGATTCCCATTGATGTGCGCATTATCTCCGCCACCAACCGCGACCTGGACAAGCTGGTGGGCGGAAATGCCTTTCGCGAAGACCTGTACTACCGCCTGAGCGTGATTCCGGTGCAGGTGCCGCCTCTGCGCGAGCGTCACGAAGACATTCCTCTGCTGGCCAACCATTTCCTCAAAAAGTATTCGCCGGCGGCAGGGAAGAGCATTCTGCGCATCAATTCCCAGTCCCTGGAAGGGCTCGCGGATTACGAGTGGCCGGGCAACGTGCGCCAACTGGAAAACACAATCGAGCGCGCCGTGGCTCTCGAAACCAGCAACGAACTGCGTGTAGAGCTGCCGCTGGAGCGTCCTAAAGCGAAGGCGATGGCGGCCGCCGCAGGCGCTGGAGCAGGCCCCACTGTCGCCGTTGCCGGAGGCAACGGCTTCGCCGAATCCTTGCCTGCGGATGGCCTGGACATGGAAAACTATGTGGCCGATATCGAGCGCACGCTGCTGCAGTCGGCCTTGCGCCAGTCGAACGGCGTGCAGACCCGCGCCGCCGAAATGCTCAAGCTCTCCTATCGCTCCTTCCGGCACCTGATGAAGAAGTACGACATCTAGCTGAGTAGCTGGCTGGCTGCTGCCTAGCTGCCTAGCTACATGTGAATCGAAGCCAATCAGCTAGCAAGCCAGTCAGCCAGTCAGCTTGTTTTTCTGCGCTCTCAGCTGTTGTTTCCATCCCATGATGCGCGCTTTATTGGCTTCGGCTTCCGCTTCCGCGACCATGCCTTTTTTCTGGTACAGGATGGACAGTGTGGTATGGGCGAGCACGTCTTCGGGGTCAGTTTCTGATATCCGCCGGGCCAGCGCCACGGCTTCCTCGATCTGCTCCCGGTCCTGGTAGATGCGCACCAGGCCGTGCATGGCGTCGGTGTGGCCGGGATCGGCGGCCAGCGCGCTGCGATATTCGGCGATGGCGCGCTGCTGCTCGCCCGCGGCGAACAGCTCCAGGCCGGCAAGAAAATGCCTCTCCGCGGCGCTCTGCCCATTGTTCTCGCTCACCAGCGCTCCTCAGAACGGCGATTCTAGCATTCGACAAAAAAAGGCGGCCTGAAGGCCGCCCACGGTTGTCCCCGCTTGCTGTTTACGCCGCCCGGTCGCGGATGTTGCTGCGCACCCGGCGCTTGCTGTCCTCGTCCATATTGCTTATGCCATGGCGCTCCCGGCCGTGGCGTTCGATCTGCGGCATCAGCTCCTCTTCCGAACGGCCGCTTACTTCCCAGCTGCAATCCTTATGGCCCATGTCTGCGCACTTGAAAGACTTCTGCCCTTTGTTCTCCTCTGCCATGTGCTTCCCTCCAGTTTGGAATGACTAACTTTACTTAGATGGAAAGCAGGGCAGGGAGCGATGCCTGAAGAAACAGGGAGTCAGTAGTTGTGGGTCAGAAAAGCTCGTGCCGGCCGGTGCCCAATCCCGCAAGGACTTTGTGGCGCAGGCACCCTTCGGAAAGCTCAAGGCAGGTCCCGCGCCCGCGAGCATTTTCGCGTTTCCAGTTTCAAGTTTCGGGAACACGCAGATTCTGGGGGAAACTTGAAACTCGAAACTTGAAACTCAAGTTTTGACTCCTGACTCCCGGCTCCGGACTCCTGCTTTTTCCCGCTTCTGCCGCGCCCAGCCTTCTTTGTTGACCTGGCGCCCGCGGCCGATGGCCAGCGCGTCCTCCGGCACGTTCTCGGTAATGCAGGAGGCGGCGCCGATGTACGCACCCTTTCCCACCTTGACGGGCGCGACCAGCGTTGCATCGCTGCCGATAAAGGCGCCATCCCCAATCACTGTGGGATATTTCCCAAAGCCGTCGTAATTGCAGGTAATAGTGCCGGCGCCAACGTTCACGCCTTCGCCCACTTCGGTGTCGCCCAGGTAGCTGAGGTGCTGCGCCTTGGAGCCCCTGCCCAGCTTCAACTTTTTGCCTTCCACAAAATTGCCCATGTGCGCGCCTTCGGCAATGTGGCAGCCAGGCCGCAGATGGGTATAGGGACCGAGCACAGCATGCGCTCCGATGTGCGATTCATCCATGACACAGCCGTTGCGGATGAGCACTCCATCGGCCAGTTCGCAATTGATGATCACGCTAAAAGAGCGGATGCGGCATTCGCCCCCAATCCGTGTGGCGCCGAGCAGTTGAACAAACGGTTCAATGACCGTGTCCGGCCCAACGCTGACGTCGCAATCAACCACGCAGGTTTCGGGCCGGTAGATGGTGACGCCTTCATCCATTAATTGCCGGCACTTCTTCAGGCGCAGCTCGGCGTCCACCTCGGCCAGTTCCTGCCGCGTGTTGCAGCCCAGCACTTCGTGCGCATCAGGTGCCTGCACGGCCACAACCTTTTCCCCGGCCTGGGCCAGAATGGCGGCCATGTCGGTCAGGTAATACTCGTGGTGTTTGTTGTCGGTGCCCAGTTCGCGAATGTGTTCAAACAGTGGCTTGGTGGCGAAAGCGTAGAAGCCGGCATTGATTTCGCGCAGCGCGCGCTGTGTTGCGCTCAGCGCTTTTTCTTCAATGATCGCTTCCACTTCGCGGCTGCCATTGCGGAAGATGATCCGGCCATAGCCATAGGGCCGCTCCATAACCGCGCTCAGCAAGGTCATGGCTGCACCCTGCTGCTGGTGAGAGTCGCGCAGCTTCTCGATGGTTGAGGGGGAGATGAGGGGAGCGTCGCCGGAAAGCACCAGCACGTGGTCATAGCGCGTAAGGAACTCTTCGCTCACCATCAGGGCGTGGCCGGTGCCGCGCTGTTCCTTCTGCAGGATGAAGCCGATGCCGCTACCCGCCATGGCTTCTTTCACCCGCTCCGCGTCGTGCCCGATAATGGCGTACACGTCCTTAGCCGGGCAGAGCCGCGTGGCGGCAGCCACCACGTGCGCCAGCAGCGATTTGCCGCCGACATGGTGCAGCACTTTGGGATAGCGCGACCTCAGGCGCGTCCCCTTGCCCGCCGCCAGAATGGCTACCGCAAACTTGTTATTTGCCCTGGGCACAGAGCTGGAGGTGGCCTGGACCTTTGCTTTCTGTAATTTCGGCATTTCGCCTCAATATACCTGTTTCTTCTGCACGGAGTACACGGCGGCAAGAGCTCGACGGGACCAACAGGAACTCTCTGTGTCCTCGGCGTCCCGGGGCTGAGAGTGCTGAAATTAACGGCCGGCGGCGTCGGCCTGTGAGGCCAACCGCAGAAGATCCCACGCCACCCGGTCGGTGGCGTGACGAGCTACTCCCTCCGCGGTTTCCAGGTAGTCGCCGAGGATCACCTTTACGCCCAGTTGCTCGATGATCGCCACATCCACCTCAATCTGGTTGCCGCCTTCGGCGGCGTACTTCGCTTTCAGGGCGGTAGGTACAGGGGTGCGGTTCACCATGGCGTAGTCCACAATGCGGGTGCGCGCGTGCTCGTGCAGCACCCGGATGTGGTCGGCGGCGCTCAATCCCAGGCTCTCATTGGCCTCCGTCATCAGATTGCATACAAACACTTTCACCGCTCGCGAGGCGGCTACCGCCTCAGGAATGCCGCGCACCAGCAGGTTAGGCACAAGGCTGGTGAAAAGCGATCCCGGGCCGATGGTGATCAGGTCGGCTTCAGCAATGGCCTTAAGGGTTTGCGGCAGGGGTTGCGCATCCGGCGGATGAAGGTGGATTTCCACGATCCGTTCTACGCTGGCGGTGATGTTGGTTTCCCCCGCCACATGCGTGCCATTGGCCATTACCGCTTCCAATTGCACATCGGTAGTGGTGGATGGATAAATGTGCCCGCGGGTGGCCAGAATTTCGGACGATTGCTTCACTGCCTCGGCAAAATCGCCGGTAATAGCGGTAAGCGCGGTTAGAAACAAGTTGCCGAAGCTGTGCCCGTTCAAGCCGGCGCCGGCATGAAAGCGGTGCTGAAACAGGCGCGAGAGCAGCGCCTCGTCCTCGGAGAGGGCGGCAATGCAGTTACGTATATCGCCGGGGGGCTGGACATTGAATTCCTTCCGCAACCGGCCGCTGGAGCCGCCGTCGTCAGTGACTGTCACCACAGCGCACAATTCGCTTATCCGGCAGGGGCCGTCCGTTCTCTGAGTCTCCGCTCCCGCGACATGGTGCTTCAAACCCTTCAGCAGGGTGGAGAGGCCGGTGCCTCCGCCCATGGCGACCACCCGCAAGAGGCGCGAAGCGCTCCCCGCCGGTGGGTAACCACCTGCAGACTGTGAAGATTTTGACTCCATCAACTCCTAGTCCCTTTCTGACGCAGTGGGGGAGGGCTCGGTGCCGGTTTCGGGGTAGAGCAACTCAGTGAAGCGGGGGTCTTCGGTGAGGTTGTGGAAATCAGAGTCGTTGCGAGCCTGGTAGCGCAAGCTTGGGTTCAGACGGATAGCATCACCTAAATGGCGCAGCGAGTCCTCGTGGCGCGCCGTCAGGCAGGCCAGGGCTGCCAGCCCGTAATGGACGTAATCTGCCTGGGGCGACTGCTTTACCAGCTTATCGAGATGTTCGCGGGCGGCGATGAAATCGCCCAGGTTCATTAACGAGATAGCGTAATCGTAATGCTCTTCGACAGTTTTAAAGCTGGTGTTGGCGGCGCGGTCCAGGTGCTGATTGCAGGTATTCAAGTGCACGCTCGCCCGGTCGGTTAGTTCGCGGATGCCACCGGCCACCACTTTTTGGAATAAACCTTTTGCTTTCTCGAACTTACGCTCCTGCAGAGCACGCAAGCCCGCCTCGTAATTCTGTACTGCCTGGGCAAAGTGCGGATCATCGCTGAGTGGGCGCTTGGGCTGAGCAGCATGATTCATATGCAAGACTCGTCCTGAACCTCTAGTAACCGGTTTTGTTTTCTGCGAGTTATGGTTTCCCTTGGCTGCTTCCACGGCTTTTCGCTTCATCGGGGCCACCATCGCGCGCCCAGGTGTGATGGGGGGCGCCTCCCGGTACGGAGAACAATACCAGCGATGGCAGCAGGTTACCCACAACCGCAAGGCTCGTCAACTTGGCCAATGGCATCCCTGACTGTCATTTCAGTTGATCGAGTCCGCAGTTTGCAGGTTAATTTGTTTCCATTCTCCAGCGATTATGCCTTTGCGGATCTGCCTGGCGGTTTTGCCTTTCTTGTGCATAACGTAGCTGTAATAAAGCTCTTTCAAGCATGCCCCGCACTCCGCGGCATGGGTGCCTTGGTAGCAGCTGTGCAGGCTCTGGTGACCCATACGGTCGCAATAACAGTAGCAGGGCTGCTGGTAAATGATGTTGGGAATCTTAGCCGCCAACTCATAGGCATGAGACTGAAATGGATATTGATATTCCGGTCCCAGCAAAGCCTCTTTCGGCAGCAGAGGAGGGAGTTTCTGGCCCTTTTTGGGTGCCGTCAAATGGTAAGCGGGAACGCGGCCCGGTTGATCCTCTGACTCCTGAAAATTCCATTGTGCAGAGAGGCTGAGGGCCACCAGCACCAGGAAGAGCGTCAGCAGAACTTGTTTGCGCATGCCAACCGCCTTAAGAGGCACATTCTACCGTGTTTTTCAGCTGAGGAAAACACACCTTGGTGCAAACCCCATCGCTGCCGAAACGAAAAAGCAACCGTGCCATCTCCGCCGGCGATCCGTAATAGAATAGAAATTTGTTCATGCCAGCTGAGTCCCAGAATCTGCATAACGCGTCCGCCACCGCCGACCTGGGGCCGGCGGGTCCAGGCCCGGAGCGTCCCCGGGGACTGCCGGTGCTCTCGGCCTGGGTGCGGGATCTGGTGATTTCGCTCGCTATTTCCGCCTTTATCATCATTTTCCTCTACCAGCCGGTGAAGGTGGAGGGCACCAGCATGATGCCCGGCCTGGATGATCAGGAACGCATTTTCATCAACAAATTTGTCTACCACCTGGAACCCATCGAGCGCGGGGACATTGTGGTTTTTCGTTACCCCCGCGATCCCTCCAAGAGCTACATCAAACGGGTGATCGGGCTGGCCGGGGACCACGTGAGCATTGATGACGGCCGGGTCTACGTAAACGGCAGACGGTTGCGCGAGGCCTACGTTCCCAGCATGTACGCCGACCAGCGTTCCTACCCTGAAATCGTCGTGCCGCCGCACCACTATTACCTGCTGGGAGACCACCGCACCATGTCGGACGATAGCCGGGATTTTGGCCCGGTTGATGAACGCTATATCTACGGCAAGGCTGTGTTCGGATACTGGCCCATAGACAAGATGGGCAGCGTGCGCTAACGCGAAAAATCGCGGAAATCCACAGGCAGCTCTCTTTTGCACCGCCGCTGCGGCTGATAAAATAGATAAAATCCACCCGCCGGAGACAGAATGGAAACAATCCTGGCGCTGGAAGATGGGCGCATCTTCCGGGGCAAAGGTTACGGTGCGAAAGCCGAGTGCTACGGCGAAGTCGTTTTTAATACATCCATTACCGGCTACCAGGAAATCTTCACCGACCCCTCCTACGCCGGGC
>DATJEH010000081.1:0-5416 GCA_035496875.1 Terriglobales bacterium
ATGATCGCGGTTCATGCCAGCGCGGAAGCGGCGGCGGCGAGCTTTGGGAACGCGTAAACCACCGCGAGAGAACAGCACCCAACTGCAAGAAGAGCACGGGCAAACGCAAGATCCTTCGACCCGCGCCTCCCCTTCGGCAAGCTCAGGACAAGCTCTCGCAAGCTCGGTTCGCGCTCGCTCAGATGACAGTTATTTTGCCGGGCGAGTCGCAAGCGAATCGCCCTGCTCCGCTCAAGACGACAGGGGGAGGAATTCTGCCGCTACTTAAAGCGCGCGAGGGCGAACAGCGGGTTGGGGATTTTTTCCGTCATCACCATGTCGGCGGCCATTTCGCCGACGGCGGGGCCGTGCTTGAAGCCGTGGCCGGAGCCGCCGCCTAGCAGCCAGACGTTGGCGGCTTGCGGGTGGCGGTCCATGATGAAGTTCTGATCCGGCGAATTCTCATATTGGCAGACGCGGGATTCCAGCAGCGGAGCATCTTTCAATGCCGGGAAGCGCAGGCCAAGGTGCTGGCGGGCACTAGCCAGACCTTCGGCGCTGGCTTCTCGCTGGCCGTTGGTGGGATCGAACATCGGCCCGCGGGTATCATCAGCGATTTTGAAGCCGCGCCGCTCCACCACGGGGAAACCATAGAAGAAGCGTTCACCGTGGTCCACCCAGATGGGCATTTTTTCAGGATTGAAGCGAACATCTCCGGCCGCGGTTCCGAAGAAGAAGACCTCCTGGCGGGTGGGACGAATTTTTTCGCCGATCACGTCGGGGAAGGTGTTCCCTAGCCACGGGCCGCAGGCAAAGACGTAGCGGCTCGCGTGAATGTGCACCCCGGATTGCAGGACGATCTCGCCCAACTCACTACCGCTAATCTGAGGCGGCAAGACCGAGCCCTGCAGATACTTTCCGCCTTCAGCCACGAAGGCGTCGCGCACGGCGGCGCAGGCTTCCCGGGCCATCAGGCCGCCGCTCTCGGGCTCGAAAATGGCCCAGCGTACGCCCTCGAAGTTGACCTGGGGGTAGGTGGCGGAGAGCTGGTTATAATCCATTTCCGCATAGGGAATGCCGGCTTCCTTCAACATCGGGAGCGAGCTCTTCTCGTAGGAATCGTCTTCCCGGGCCACCATCCACAGCACGCCCATGGGGCGGAACAGGACCCGATTCCAGCGCTTCTGGTTCTCCTGCCAAAGCTGAAGGGCACGGGCCACCATTTTGGTGTAGGGCTGGTTGGGACCGTAGGTGCCGCGAATAATGCGGGTTTCGCCTCCGGAACTGGCACGGGAGTTACCCGGGCCCCAGGCATCTACCAGGGTTACTTGCGCTCCCCGGCGGAGCAGGTGGAGGGCGGTCCAACCCCCGAAGGCGCCGGCGCCGACCACCACAATCCCCTGGCGCCTGTCAGACTTAGCGGATTTGTTTCCAACTTTGCTGGGCATGTTCTTGAAAAAAAGCGGCGCGGCCGCGAGGGCACTCCAACTCCCCAGAACCGCAGAAGCCTGCAAAAACCACCTGCGAGAGACTTTTAGGAGTTTTGACACGAAGGGAATTAAGCTATCCTTGTTGCAGAGCGAGGTCAAGCTGGCCGGGCCAGGAAGATCCGGCAGGGGGAAAGTCTTGCGGAGCGTGAATCCTCGTGTAAGCGGCAGCATCTAAAGTACTTAGGAGAAGTGCGAGCGGCCTTTGGCAGGGACCTGAGGAGTTCGCGCGAAACATTCGTGATGGCACAGCCAGGGCCCATGGGAGAACGGGAAACCGAGATACTGACCGCCATCGTGGAGACGTTCATTTCCACGGGCGAGCCGGTGGGATCGCGGGTGCTGGCGCGGGTCAGCCGGGAAGGGCTGAGCGCGGCCACCGTTCGCAACGTAATGGCGGACCTGTCCGATGCCGGATACCTGGAACAGCCGCACACTTCCGCCGGGCGCGTGCCCACCAGCGCGGCCTACCGCTACTACGTGGAGCAACTCACGGGCAAGGCGCAGATAGCGCCGGCGGACGCCAACATGATCCAGGGAGTGCTGCAGGGGATCAGCAACCCGGATGAGTTCATGGAGCGCACCTCGCACGTGCTCTCGCTGATCTCGCACGGGGTGGGCGTGACCATGAGCACGGGGGGATCGCGCAACGCGCTGGACCACGTGTATTTCTCCCGCCTGGCGGAACACAAGGTGCTGGCGGTGGTGGTGACGCGCGCCGGAGTGGTGCGCGACCGGGTGCTGCGCATGAGCCGGGACCTGGGGCAGGCGGACCTGGATTCGGCCTCCCGCTACATCAACGAGAGTTTCCGCGGCTGGACGCTGGAAGCGCTGCGCACGGAACTGGCCCGGCGTATCGAGCAGGAACGCAGCGAATACGACCGCCTGATGCAGTCCGTGGAAGCGCTCTACCGCGAAGGCGCCCTGGAAAGCGAGCAGGGCAAGCAAACCGTATGGGTGGAGGGCACCTCCAACCTGGTAGTCAGCGAAGAGGACCGGCAACGCCTGCGGGAGCTGCTCAAGACCCTGGAAGAGAAGGAACGGCTGGCCGAGCTGCTCAGCGCTTATCTCAATACCCGGGAAGAAGCGGTACGGGTCATCATTGGGTTGGATGAGAATCTTCCGCACATGCGCAACCTGGTGCTGATCGGCGCGCCCGCCCGGGTGGGCGGGGAGGTTATGGGGTCGCTGGCCGTGATTGGGCCAACTCGCATTGACTACGAACACACCATCACGGCGGTGTCCTACATCGCGCGCCTTTTCGATCGAATCCTGAATGACGCAGAGTGAATCATGGCAAGGGGCAACGGCAAATCAGAAATGGAACCGCAGGATCTGGACCTGGAACACGAACTGCCTGCGGCGGAGGAAACAGCCTCGGAGCAGTCGGCAACCACTCCGGCGGCTGAAGACGCGGCCGCGCTGGGAGCGGAACTGGAGAAGCTGCAGGCAGAGCGCAACCTGCTGCTGGACCGCATGGCCAGGCTGCAGGCGGAGTTCGACAACGCGCGCAAACGCGCCGCGCGCGAGCAGCAGGAGTACAAGGACTTCGCGCTGGCGGATGCCCTCAAGAACCTGCTGCCTATTCTGGACAGCTTCGACCGCGCGCTGCAGACCAAGGTGCAGAGGGCGGAGGACTTACGCTCCGGGGTGGAGCTGATCCGCAAGCAGTTCCAGGACGCCCTGGAGAAGCTGGGCCTGCGCCCGATTCCGGCCAAGGGCGAGCCTTTTGATCCGCGCCTGCATGAAGCCATCGAAATGGTGGACAGCAACGAGGTCAAAGACCATCATGTGCTCGACGAGCTGCAGCGCGGGTACAAGCTGAAGGACCGCCTGCTGCGCCCCTCCATGGTGCGGGTGGCGCGCAACTCGAAAAAGTAAATTCCATCGGCAAGGCGAGGATTCATTATTCCAACCAGCAACGGAAAACGCGACTTTTACGAGGTGTTGGGAGTAGCCCGCACCTGCAGCGAGCAGGAAATCAAGAGCGCCTACCGCAAGCTGGCGCTGCAATACCATCCCGACCGCAATCCGGGCAATCCGGACGCGGAAGAAAAATTTAAGGAAGCGACGGAAGCCTACAGCGTGCTGGCAGACTCGCAGAAACGCGCCATGTACGACCGCTTCGGGCATGCCGGTGTGGGCGGGGGCGCCGGCGCCGGCGGGTTTGGCGGCTTCGACGCCAGCGTCTTTCAGGATTTCAGCGACATATTTGGAGACTTCTTCGGCTTCGGCGACCTGTTCGGCACCGGCAGCCGGCGCGGCCGCAGCCGGGCGCAACGGGGCCCCGACCTGCGCGAAGATCTGACCTTGCAATTCGATGAAGCCGTGTTCGGCACCATGTCGCAGGTGCGTGTGCGCCGGCATGAAGCCTGCGAAGACTGCACAGGCTCAGGCGCGGCGCCGGGCAAAGCGCCGGTGAGCTGCCGGACCTGCGGCGGCCGTGGACAAGTGCGCTACCAGCAGGGATTCTTCAGCATCGCGCGCACCTGCCCCACGTGCCAGGGCGCGGGCAGCGTAATTACCGACCCCTGCCCCCAATGCAAGGGGCAGGGACGGATGCTGCAGGAGCGCATGGTGGAAGTGAAAGTGCCGGCCGGGGTGGAAGACGGCACGCGCATCCGCTATGCCGGGCAGGGCGAGGCGGGAGCGCACGGCGGTCCTGCGGGCGACCTGTATATCGTTTTGCACGTTAAGGAGCACGCGTTCTTTGACCGCGAGGGCAACGACCTGCACTGCGTGATTCCCATTTCCTTCTCGCAGGCGGCGCTGGGCGCGGAAATCATGGTTCCGACCATGGAAGACGACCACCAGCTCAAAATTCCCGAGGGCACGCAATCCGGCACCACCTTCCGGGTGCGCCACAAAGGCGTGCCCGTGGTCAACAGCCACGGCAAAGGCGACCTGTTCGTGGAAGTGAGAGTGCAAACCCCCGGCAAGCTGAACAAGCGGCAACGGGAACTGCTGCAGGAGCTCGACGGCCTGGGCCGGGTAGAGAACAAGCCTCAGCGCAAAACCCTGCTCAGCAAAGTGAAAGACATCTTTGGCTAGGTTCGAGCACTATTACGCCTACTTCCTGTTGTTCGTGACCGTACTTCCCGCGCTGATGAGGTTGGGCATGCCGGAACGGGTGGCGGTGCTTACCAGCGAGCGCATGGCCAGCGCCCGGGCCCGCTCCCGCTACTTCAAAATCGGGTTGGTCTCGGCTGTGGCTTCTATTGTGGCTGCGATTCTGTATGTCATCCTGTGGCGGGACCAGGCCTGGCTGGTACTGGCCGCCGCCATCGGCCTGCTCAGCGGCGTGGAGATGGTGGGCAACACCCGGTGGTTTGAAACTCCGAGCTTGAAATCCCAAAACCTTGTGTTTGGCCTGCTGTATGCGGCGGCAGCCGTGGCTACCTGGCTGGTGCTGCTGCGATGACGCGACGCCGCTGGATTGCCGACCAGGCGAGCGGCAACCGCGCCGCACTGGTGGGTGAACATGCCGCGCACCTGGCGCGGGTCCTGCGAGCACAGCCGGGACAGGAATTCGATATTGCCGCCGACGGCGCGGTGCGCCGCGGCCGGATACTCTCGGTGAGCGAAAACCGGGTGGAATTCGAACTGGGCGAAGCGGTGGAAACCGCTCCCGCTCCGCAAGTCACGCTGGCGCTGGCGATTTTTAAGTTCGACCGCATGGAGTGGGCGATTGAAAAGTGCACCGAACTGGGCGTGGCCCGCATTGTGCCCCTCGCCGCCCGGCGAAGCGATGCCTACCTTGCCGCCGCGGCAGCCAAGCGTGTGGAACGCTGGCGGCGAATTGCGCGGGAAGCTTCCGAACAGGCGAGGCGAGTGGCGCCGCCGGAAATTGCCGATCCGGTGAAGTTGGACGATGTGCTGACGCTGGCTGGGGAGACGCGCGTGGTGCTTTCGGAAGTCGAGACAACCGTTTCGTTGCGGGGGCTGTGCGG
>DATJEH010000082.1:0-7239 GCA_035496875.1 Terriglobales bacterium
TCACCGATTACCGGCTGCCCATCTCCGGCTGGTCCGCGGTTATAGCCCTGGCAGTCTCCACCTTTGTCGGTGTGCTCTTCGGCACCGTGCCCGCCGCCCGCGCCGCCCAGCTCGACCCGGTCGAGAGCCTCCGCCACGAATGAGCCTTAAAGTCTTTTCCCCACAAAAAACGAAACGGGGTGCCCCACCTTTGGCGGGTTCTCGCCAAGGGTGGGAAAGAATCGGTCACAGACTTAAGACCTGCTCAGTGGTCATGGATTGAAGTCGAAGGTGAGGCCGGCCCCGCAGGGGCGCCATTCTCTCTCCCACCCTTTGCAAAACTCGCAAAGGGTGGCCTGCCAACCACCCGTTTGCATCCTGCCGCCTTATGTCTTAAACTTCTAAGACATCCGCCTTTAACCGGACCTGTTACCAGGGACTATACTGGCCTCACCCTTTTGCGGCTGGACAGAGAAGGCTGAACGCAGCAATCTGAGCCCATGATCAACGGCAAGCGCATCTGTGTGGTGTTGCCCGCCTACAACGCGGAGCAAACCCTGGAGCAGACCGTCCGCGAACTGCCCGACCTGGTTGACATCCGCATCCTGGTGGATGATTGCAGCTCCGACCGCACTCTACAGGTGGCGCAACGGCTGGGACTGCACACCTTCGCTCACGACCGCAACTACGGTTATGGCCGCAACCAGCAGACCTGCTACCGCGAGGCCCTCAGCGCCGGCGCCGACGTCATCATCATGGTTCACCCCGACTATCAATACACGCCCCTGCTGGTGACGGCCATGGCCAGCATGGTGGCTTATGGCGTTTACGATGTGGTGCTGGGCTCGCGCATTCTGGGCGGAAGCGCCTTGCGCGGCGGAATGCCGCGTTACAAGTACATTTCCAACCGCTTTCTCACTCTGGTGCAAAACTGGTTCTTGAAGGCCAAGCTTTCCGAGTACCACACCGGCTACCGGGCTTTCAGCCGCCGTGTTTTGTCGGAACTGCCGCTGCTGGAAAACTCCGATGACTTTGTTTTCGACAACCAGATGCTGGCCCAGTGCGTATATTTCGGCTTCCACATCGGCGAAGTCTCCTGCCCCACCAAGTATTTTCCGGAAGCCTCCTCCATCAACTTCCGCCGCAGTGTGAAGTACGGGCTGGGAGTGCTGGCCACCTCGCTGCAATTCGGTCTGCAGAAAGTCGGCCTGGGCCGCTTTCGCGTTTTCAATCCCGCGGGCCGGAAGCTGGAAACCGGCGGCGACAAGTACTATGCCCGCAGCGCCGGCCACAGCCTTTCGGCCACCTAAGGCGGAATTCTTGCGCAACTCTCCTTTCGGCTTTAAGACATTTGCCGCTCTCCTGCTGCTTACCCTGGGCGCGGTCACGATTGCCGGATATCATCCCGGCGTAGAGGACGCGGAAATTTACCTGCCCGGAGTTCTCAAACTCCTCAATCCCCGGTTGTTCCCTTACAACCAGGGCTTCTTTGCTTCCCACGCGCACCTTACCCTGTATCCCAACCTCATCGCTGACTCCGTGCGCCTCTCCCATCTGACGCTCGATTACGCCATGCTGCTCTGGCATTTGCTGGCGGTCTTTCTGCTGCTGTTTGCCTGCTGGCGCATTTCCCGGCTGTGCTTTCCCAACCCGCGCGCGGTCTGGGGAGGAGTGGCCCTGGTCGCTGCTCTGCTCACCATCCCCGTCGCCGGCACTTCGCTATACATCATGGATCAGTACCTCAACACCCGCTCCCTTTCCACCCCCATGATTCTGCTGGCCATCGTCAACGTGGCGGAGCACAAGTGGCTTCGCGGACTGCTGTGGATTGTCTTGACCGGTCTGATTCACCCCTTGATGGTGGTCTTCGGCGCCGCCTACATGTTTTTCGTCATCTGGATCGAGCGCCGCGAGCCCGCGCCCCGGAAGCTCGCATCGGCGGCCGCCCTGGCGCTGCTGCCCCTGGGCCTCTTCCCGCCGGTCACCGAGGCCTACCGGCAGATTCTCAACACCCGCTCCTACTTCTTCCTGCTGCGCTGGGAGTGGTACGAGTGGCTGGGAATCTTCGGTCCACTGGCTCTGTTCTGCTGGTACCGGAGCATCGCCCTCCGGCATGGTCAACGCGTGCTGGCCCGCATGTGCTCGGCGCTCATCCTTTTCGAGCTGCTCTTCTTTGCCGCCGCCCTGGTCATCACCGTTCCTCCCCAGCTGGCCAACTTGGCCGAACTGCAGCCTATGCGGGCCCTGCACCTGGTCTTCATTCTTCTGTTTGTGTTCAGCGGCGGGCTGCTAGCCGAAGGGCTCCTGCGCAACCAGGTGTGGCGCTGGCTGGCCCTGTTTTTGCCGCTCTGCCTGGGCATGTGGTACGCCCAGCGGCAGCTGTTTCCTAATACGCCCCACCTGGAGTTTCCCTGGACCAGGAATCCCAACCCGTGGGTGCAGACTTTCGAATGGATCCGGGACCACACCCCCGTGGACGCCTACTTTGCCCTCGACCCTCAGCACATGGGGCTCCCCGGCGAAGACCAGCACGGCTTCCGCGCCATCGCTCAGCGCAGCATGTTGGCTGACGCTTTGAAGGACAGCGGCGCGGCCAGCATGTTCCCCCAACTCGCCCCTGAGTGGCAGCGCCAGGTCGAAGCGGAGAAGGGCTGGAACACCTTTCAGCTGAATGACTTCCAAAAACTCAAGCGGCAGTTCGGGGTGAATTGGGTAGTGCTGGAACACCAGGTCGCCGGCATGCAATGCCCGTACGCGAACTACAGCCTGCAGGTGTGCAGGATTCCGTGACCAAGCTGACTGGCTATCTGGCTGAATAGCTTAAGCGTAAGGTGTATTGAAGGAGCAACAACCGCGGCGGGCAAGAGCCGGACTGCCCCGGTAGGGAGCTAGGCAGCTAGAGAGCCAGTCAGCTAGACAGCCAGTCAGCCAGCCAGCTACAAAAGCAACGGCCGGGCTGGTTGGCCCGGCCATCAGAATGCGAATTCAGTTCAGAAGTACTGCTGCCACCTCCGCTCTCAACTCCGGCGCCAGGGTGGCGACCATGCGCCGCATGCACTCGCGCTAATTCACCAGCGCTATGGTTTCCAGTTCCTTCTGAATAACATCCAAGGAGCAGCCTGAGCCCTCGACTCGGCTGGCAGCATCCCGGGCTGCCTCTTGGGAAACTCCGTAGCCACGACCCATCAGGAACACCTGCAGCAATTCCGCAGCTTCGCGGGAATCGATGCCTCCCTGCAACAGGTCGCTCCTCAAAGCCGCCAATTCGGTCACATTGAACTTCTCGTCCGTCATGGCTTCACCTCCGACCCGTGCTTCTTACTGGGAATTAGACTCCGCAGACTGCACCTATGTTGCAAGCAATTTTGATGCCGCAGGTGCCAATTTACGGGGTTTATTTCACCAGCGTTTCTAGCAGGCTTAAACCCTTGAAACAGCTAGGAGTTGCGGACGACAAGTTGCGTCACCGCAAGGAGTTGGAAGGAGACTGGACCTTGTCCTGGTGGGCTGACACTCCCGAACTGACACAAAAAAACACGCTTCCCTGCCGCGAAATGCCAAATCCTGGCGTTTACGCCGGCTCGATTACCGCCTCATCCACCAGCAGGATGGGAATCCCGTCGCGGATGGGGTAAACCCGCCGGCATTCACCGCATTGCAGGCTCTCGCCTTCGTGCTTCAGGACCAGGCGTTTCTTGCATACCGGGCACACCAAAATTTCCAGCAGCTCTGGGGAGATCATGGCGCACTAATTTTACTCCTTGGGCGCCAGCGGTGCTTCCCAATGTGGAGCCATGATGCGCGCCTTTCCCAAATTGGAGGCCCGTGAGAACGCCCGCGCTTCTCTTCCGTTTGCCCCGGAACCTCAGCCTTTCTTCTGTAGCAGAGGAGGCGATGATTTAGAATTCAAAGTTCCCCCTGGAGCAAAGAGGAGTTCATGGCGGCCACCATCCTGGACGGCAATAAGATCGCGGCGGAGATCAAGGCGGAAGCGGCGCAACAGGCGCGCGAGCTGACCGCGGCGGGCTTGCGTCCCGGCCTGGCCGTCATCCTGGCCGGCAACAATCCCGCTTCCGAAATTTACGTACGCGGCAAAGTAAAGAGTTGCGAGGAGCTGGGCATCTACAGCGAGAAGCATGCGCCAGCGCAATCGGTGACCACGGCGGAACTGCTGCACCTGGTGCGCGAACTCAACCAGCGTGATGAAATTGACGGCATCCTGGTGCAACTGCCCCTGCCGCCGCAAGTGGACGCCAAAGCCATTCTGATGGCGGTGGATCCGGCCAAGGATGTGGACGGCTTTCATCCCATGAACGTCGGCTTCCTCTCCACCCAGCGGCCAGGGCTGGTGCCTTGCACGCCGGCCGGAATCATTGAAATCCTGCAGCGCAGCCAGATCGCCATCGCCGGCCAGGAAGCGGTGGTGGTGGGACGCAGCGACATAGTGGGCAAGCCCACGGCCATGCTGCTCATCAACCACAACGCCACCGTGACCGTTTGCCATTCCAAAACTCACGACCTGCCGGGCGTGTGCCGCCGGGCTGACATCCTGGTGGCGGCCATCGGACGCGCCGGCATGATCACACGCAAGTTCGTGAAGCCGGGAGCGGCGGTGATTGACGTGGGCATGAACAAGATCACCGACCGGGCGGAGTTCGACCGTTTTTTTAAGGGCAACGAAAAACGGGAGCAGGCCTTCGCCAAGAACGGCAGCACCCTGCTCGGCGACGTTCATCCCGAAGTGGCGGAAGTGGCGGGGGCGCTTACCCCTGTGCCCGGCGGGGTGGGCCCGTTGACCATCGCTATGCTCATGTCCAACACGGTGAAGGCGGCGCGCCTGCGCCGGGGCTCGCGGCTGCGCGAAGCCGCTCTCTCGCTGGAGCGCGCTTGAGGTGCTGCGCGTCGGCCTCACCGGCGGTATCGCTTGCGGCAAGACAGTAGTAGGCGAGATGTTTGCCGCGCGCGGCGCCCACGTGATCCAGGCGGACCGCATCGCTCATGAATTGATGCAGCCGGGCGGCCCGGTTTACAACCAGGTGGTGCTTCATTTTGGGCGGCAAATTCTCCAGCCCGACGGCCGCATCAACCGCCAGAAGCTCGCCCAGGCCGCTTTCAGCGCTCCTCCCGCCGGTGGTGGAACCTCCACAGCGCCGCGCGTCGAAGAACTCAACCGCATTGTGCATCCCGCCGTCATCGCCAGCCAGGAGGAATGGATGGCCGACATTCAGCGCCGCGACCCGCACGCCATCGCCATGGTGGAAGCAGCCCTGATTCTGGAAGCCGGAGTGCGCCACCGCTTTGACAAGCTGGTGGTGGTCACCTGTTCCCGCGAAGTTCGCCTGCAGCGCTTCGCCCAGCGCCTGCGCCTGGATTTGGAAGCGGCCCGGCAGGAGATGGAGAGGCGCATGGCGGCCCAGATGCCCGATGAAGAAAAGGCCAGCCGCGCCGACTACGTGATTGACAATTCCGGCTCGCTTGCCGACACCGAGCGCCAGGTGGATACAATAATGCTGGAACTCAGAAAGGCAGCTAACTAGCCGCCTGGCTTTCCAGTCTGCGGCCGCGCGGCCAGGTAGCTCAGCTAGAAAGCTAGTCAGCCAGACAGCTGGAAAGCCAGTCTGCTCTCTCAGGAAACGCACATGCGACTGCTACGACCCTTCCTATTGGCAATCATCTTTGCCGCCGCGTTTTATTACTTCACCACCGCCCGCCGCGGCCCCTTGCAGGAAGTGAGCTGGGTAACGCGTCCCGGCCACGTGGATATCACCGAAGCCGCCGGCCCGGAAACCGTGGATTCGATCGAGCAGAACAACATCATGGTTTACCGGCGCAATATCCCCGCCGTGGTCAACATCACTTCCCGGGCGCTCACTTGGGACTTCTTTTATGGAATTGTGCCTTCCGGGGGCCAGGGCTCCGGATTCGTCATTGACCGCCAGGGCCACATCCTGACTAACTACCACGTGATTGCCGAGGCGGTGCAGAGCGGGCGCAACGGCGAGATTTACGTGACCATGCACAACCGGAAGCGCTACAAGGCTCAGGTGGCGGGCACGGACCCGGCGCACGACCTGGCGGTAGTCCAGATTTCCGCTCCTGACCTGGTGCCGGCCGTGCTCGGCGATTCCTCCAACCTGCAGGTGGGTCAGCGCGTGTACGCCATCGGCAATCCCTTCGGCCTCAATGGCACCATGACCGATGGCATAGTCAGCTCCATCCGTTCCGTGCGCGAACCCGAAGGCACCACCATTGATAAAGCCATCCAGACCGACGCGCCCATCAATCCCGGCAACTCCGGCGGACCGCTGCTGGACTCCCATGGCAACGTGATCGGCATCAATACCATGATCGCCAGCAGTGTGGGCCAGAGCGCGGGGATCGGCTTCGCCATTCCCATCAACACTGCCAAGGCGGTGCTCAATGACCTTGTGACCCTGGGGCGAGTGCGCCGGCCGGGGCTGGGTATTCGCGCCGCCATTCCCGTTGGCCCCGAGCTGGCGGCGCAGATGGGATTACCCGCGGACTACGGGGTGCTGATTGTGCAAGTCACCCCGGACGGCGCCGCCGATCGCGCCGGCTTGCGCGGCGGCAATCAGCGAGCTTACCTGGGCAATACTCCTATTATGCTGGGCGGTGATCTCATCGTCGCCATTGACGGCCAGCCGGTTCAGGACCAGCAGGACCTCTCCGACGTGATGAACAAGCACCGTGCCGGCGACACTGTGACCGTCACCATCTACCGCGGTCAGCGCCGCATGCAGGTGCGGGTCACGCTGGGGGAAGCGCGGCAAGAGGCGTAGGGCAATTGACGATTGATGACTTACGATTGACGATTGAAAAGCCAACCCAGCGCCGAGACGCAGAGAGCGCGGACAAAATCTAGGACATCGGATTACTGATTGAATTCGGCACAGCTTACGAGTTCTGTCAGTATCAAGAATAATCAACCCCATAATCCTCGGCGAATCGGCGTCTCGGCGGTAGGCCCTTGGTCTTGGTTTTTCATTCTTCATTCTTCATTGGTCAATCGTTACTCATTTGACTGCCGCCCGCGCCCTACGCTAGCCTCAAAGGTCCGCCTCCCGCATCCATGAGATTCCATCGCAACCTATTGTCCGCAGTGCTGCTGGCGCTGGCCGCCGGGCTTGTGCCGCTCCGGCTCACAGCCGCCATGCAGCCGGTGCACGCGCCCCACGCCATGGTGGTCACAGTGCAGGAGCTGGCCTCGCAGGCGGGGGTGGATATTCTGCGCCAGGGGGG
>DATJEH010000083.1:0-11760 GCA_035496875.1 Terriglobales bacterium
TTCCTGGAACTGCGGTTCCTTGTCCAGCCCCATCTCGCGGGCCTTCTGCCCGAACAGGAGCAGACGCGGATAAGCCTCCGCCAGCTGCCTCTTGGTAGGGAGCGGCATCTGCGGGTTGAGAGCGTCGGCAAGCTTCTCAAATTGCGCCCTGGTTATCACCGTTTTGCAGCCGGCGGCACTGGCCGGTTTGGCTGCCGCCCGGGCGTGGGGTGTCGTCTTACGGACGCTGGCCGTCGAGGAGGGGCACAGGCCCTGAACGGTAATGACGGCCGCTGTCGGAGGTACCTGGCTCGACGGCACTTTGGGGGCGGGCACCTCATCCAGGTCCGGCTGCCGTTGCTGTTGCCCGGCGGCAGCCAACTGGGTCCCGGATTTCGCTCTGGAGGATGCTGGAGACCCCTGCCCTACGGCCACTGCGGTCAACAACAGCAGGCTCAGCCAACGATAATGCTTCACTTGAACCTCCGCTAGAAATATGTCGTGAATCCTAGCATACAGGGTGGGTGGCGATTCTGTGATGTAGCTTCAAACCGGGAATCTACCTGCCGGGAGGCAGCCACACCTCGACGCCCCCGGAGACGGGGGAACTGAGGACATGAGGGGTGATGACCACCATGAGCTCGTCATCCTCCAGTTGCTTATTGTTGGAACCTGTGACCCGGTTCACCACCGGCAACTGGGCCAGGCCGGGAATGCCGCTTAAACTTCTCTGGTCGGTGGTGGAAACCGAGCCCACCACCACTCCAGGCTCGCCGTTCTGCAGCGTGATCATGCCCTTGTACTCGCGTTGGGCGATCACCGGCACACCGTTGATGCTCTGCCCCACCAGGCTGCGCAGTTGCATCTCCATGTCGAGAGTCACGCTGGAGGTGCCGTGAATGGCCGGCTTTGCCTTCAGAGTCAATCCCAGGTCCTCATAGGAAAAGGAGGGAAAGGGCGTCTGGAAGGAGCCGTTAGCGATGACCTGGGAAAGCGCCGGAGTGTTGAAAATTGGCGCGAAGCTGGCGTTGAGGATGGGGTAACGCTCGCCCATGCGCAGGGTAGCGGGATCAGCCTGGGAGGCGTGCAGCATCACATGCTGCAGGATGCTCACCGAGGACTGGTTGTCGGAAAAAGCAGCGCTCAGCTGGGGAAAGGTTAATCCCATCAGGGTCAGGCCGCCTCCGAAGGTGGCAAAAGGCTGGGAAAAGATGGAGCCCGCCTGATTTTGCAGTTGGGCCAGCAAGCCCTGCAGCGCCTGGCTGTTGGCCGCATTAATGCCGCCGCTGGAGATCAGCTGGTTGATGAGTTGCTGAATGTTCTGTCCGCCCAGCAGGCTCAGGGCCCCCACTGGAATGTTGAACATCTTGAACTGCGCCGGGATATTCACGCCCAGGGCGCGGGTGAGCGTGCTGCTTACCTGGTACAGCTTGATGTCCAGCAGCACCTGCGGCTGTTGTTCATCCATGCCTTCCAGCAGGCGGGTGGCGGCTTCCAGCACGTCCTGGGGAGCGCGCAGAGTAATGGTGGCGGTGGCCGGCTGCTGCGTAATGAAGCGAATCTCAAACAGCACCCGCAGGAGGTTGACCACATCATTGAGCTGCTGCGGCGTGCCGGCGTTAGGCACGTAAATGGTGCGCAGGGCCATGCGGTCAAACTGGCGATGGTTCTGCGGCGTATCGGCGGCAACTACCACCTGCTTTTCCGAAAGCGGCGCCCAGAAGGTGTGCGTGACTTCACCCGCGGCCTGCATGGCGGTAACGAAATTCACGTTATCAATATCGAAACGCACACGGCGCGAGACCACCGAATCGTCGAGCAGAGCGCCGATGCCATACGCCGCCGCCACCTGCTGCAGGAGGTCGCGGGAATCTCCGCGGAAACGGAAATCGCGGCGCTCGGTCTGGGGTTCGAGCTGGATAGTGCCCGCCTGCGCCAGCACCCGCGTCTCCTGGGTGGCGGCTTGCGGCGCCCATTCGCTCAATACGTCACGCAGCCTCTGCTGGGCAAACTGGTTGCCGGGGTCCAGGTTGAGCGCGCTGCGGAATGCGGCCAAGGCCTGGGTCTGTTTGCCCGCCAGCATCTCCTGATTGCCCTGCTGCAGACGGTCAAAGACCAGTTGCTGGCGCGCCACTTCACGGGTGGTCAGGTACTCGGTGTTGGCCGGATCCAGGCGGGCGGCCTGCTGAAAAAGATCGTACGCTTCCTGGTTCTTGCCGTCGGCGCGCAACTTCAGACCTTGGGAGAAGGCGCGATGAGCAGCTTTCCGGTCCCCACCCGTGACCCGGTGCGGTGTTTCCCCGGGAACCGAAGAAGGGCGATTACCGGCGTAGGCCGCCAGGCTCCCGAGCAGAACGATGCCAAGCAAAATGCGCACTTCGACTCATTTTACCCGCCCAGCGCTGGTTTGGCTCAGGTTGTGGCACCTTGAAGTGCAATAACGCCGGTGGCCATAAGGACATCCCTGGCATGTGGTCAGGGGACGGGCCGATGGCAGGTGCTTGGCTGCGGGCCGAATTCCGACTGCCCATCACTGAATGCCGTACTTCTTCTTATAAAACTCGTAGAGCCTGGTCTGGTGGTTGGAGAGGTCCACCACCTTGCCATCAATCAACTCGGTCAACACGTGCGTCTTCACCCGGAACGGGGTTCCGTCCAGCACAATGAGGTTGGCGTCTTTGCCCTGGTCTATGCTGCCCAAGCGATTGTCCACCCCGAAGAAGCGCGCCGGATTCAGCGTGAGTGCCTGCAGAGCGGCATCTTCCGGCAGCCCGTAAGAGATGGCGTACTCCACCTCGAAAGGCAGATTGCGCACCTCATTGTCGGCTGCAGTTTGAATGGCGATGGGCACGCCCGCCTTGTACAGCCGGGCGGCGTTGTCCAGGCGCACGTCCACCGATTCCATCCGGCCGGGCTCTTCCAGGATGGGGCCGAGGATGACCGGAACCTTGCGCGCCGCCAGTTGATCGGCAATGCGCCAGGCAGCGGCAGCGTCGGCCAGGATGAGTCGGAAGTGGAACTCGTCGGCCAGTCGCAGCGCGTTCTCCATGTCGCTGACGCGGTCGGCGTGGGCCACCACCGGAATTTTGCCTTCCAGAGCCGCCACCATGGCATCCATTTTCAAATCGCGTGCCGGCGGCGCCGCGGGCTCTTTTGCGCCACTGGTTTTCTGAGCGTAGGCGTCCTGCACTTCCTTGTAGTGTTCCGCTTTGAGGAACTCCTGCCGCAGCATGGCCATTTCCCCCATGCGCGTCTCGGGAGCGCCGTTCTTGGCTCCGTAGGTCATCTTGCTCTGTTCGCCCAGGCTGATGTGCAGGGCCGCCGGCGACTTCACCACCATCTGGTCCACAGTGCTGCCATCCAGCTGAATCACCGCGCTCTGCCCGCCGATCAAGTTGCCGTCGGCTGGAGTGGAAAGAGAATTCGTGATGCCCGCGGCCCGGCTGACCAGGATGTTTTCGCTCTCCGGATTCAGCGCATCCAAAACGCGCAGTTGGGGCTGGAGGGGGGCGGTATACTCGGTATCGTCCACCGTAATCTGCAGCGCCGGAATTTCTACGGTGCCCAGCTTGTCGCCCGCGTCAAACAAGCCGGGCATAACCACCTTGCCGCGGGCATCAATCACCTGCGCCCCGCGCGGCACCTTGATGTCCCGGCCCACCGCCGCGATTTTGCCGTTCTCAACCAGCACGGTGCCGTTCTCAATCATCCCATGGCTGATAGTGAGCACCCGCCCGCCGGTGATGGCGATAGTGTCCTGCGCCAGGGCCGGCAGCCCTGCTAGTACCAGGATTGCAGTGGCTATCGTCGTAGTTCGTCTTTCGAGCATGTCACGCTCCGCAACTCGAAACTTTGAAACTCTGAAACTTTTGAAACCTGCTCTAGGGCACAAGCGTGGCCGGCCGCCCTTTCCAGGGCAGGAATCCATCCTGGCGGGTATACACCGGCTTGCCATCGATGAATACCTCGTCGGCCTTGGAGGTCAGCTCCAGCGGATTCCCTGTCCAGATGGTCAGGTCGGCATCCTTGCCCACTTCAATCGAGCCCACCCGGTTATCAATGCCTAGAATTTTGGCCGGGTTAATGGTCACTGCCTGCAGCGCCGCCTCGTCGGGCATGCCGTAGTGGTTAATGATGGAGGCCTGCTCGATGTAGTCGCGCTCCTCAATCACCGGATTATCGGTATGTAAGCTGACCAGAACGCCCTCCTTCCAGAGGATGTAAGCGTTCTCCGGGATGGCATCCCAGCCTTCCACCTTGAAGCCCCAGGAGTCCGCGAAGGTGACCACGGCGATGTGGCGGCGCGCAATTTCAGGCGCAATCATGTAGGCATCGAGTGCGTGGTGCAGCGCGGCAATGTGGAAATGGAACTCGTCGGCGATGCGGAACAGAGCTTCAAAGTGATTTACCTGGTAAGAGTGAATGTTGAGGCGAACCTTGCCGGCCAGCACCTCGGCCAGCGCCTCCAGCTGCAGGTCGCGCTCCGGTGGCGCGCCTTTCTTGCCGCCATCTTCCCAGGCTCTCCACTTGGCCGCGTAATTCTGCGCGTCGTAGAGCCGCTGGCGGACGATGGCGGTTTCTCCCATCAGGGTGGAAGGCGCCTTGTCCTTGCTGCCATAGACACGTTTGGGATTCTCGCCCCAGGCCCATTTCATGCTGGCGGGCGCGCCCTGGAGCTTGATATCGTCCAGCGTCTGCCCACCGTTCAGTTTCACGATGGTGGCCCAGCCGCCGATATTGTTGCCGCTGCCGGGCAGCACTTGCACCACGGTCACGCCGCCGGAAACGGCGCGCGCTATCTCCGGGTCGTCGGTGTTGATGGAGTCTTCCGAGCGCACCTGTGCCTCGATGTCGCCGGTCATCTCGTTGCCGTCGGAATTGGGCTTGACTTCCGGCAGGGCGTAGACGCCCAGGTGGGAGTGAGGGTCCACCAGGCCGGGAAGCACGTATTCGCCGGCGGCATTGATAACCTGGGCGCCGGCGGGCACGGCAACTTTAGCGCCCACGGCGGTAATCTTTCCGTTCTCGATGAGCACGGTGCCGTTGGCGATGGTCCCGTGGGTCATGGTCAGAATGGTTGCGCCCTGGATCACAATGGGACGGCTTGCAGCAGCGGGTGCATTAGGAGCGCAAAACGCGCTGACTGCTAACAGGCAGACGCACCCCAGCACTGGAATTGTAAAGAAGCGCATGCTTTTCACGGATGGCTCCCGAGAAGGCGGCAAATTATACCAAACGCATCGCGGCGCGATATTTGTTTCTACGGCCCCACATGAGCTGGCTTGCTTCCCGGCGCTATAACGACTAACTTCTTCACTTCAGCGTGTCCGCCATGAACAAGACTATGGTCCTCCGCGCGCGCATTTTGCTGACCGCGATTCTCTGCCTCATACCTCTCGCCGCCATTGCCGCGGGAAAGCCTGTGCCCGGTAATCTCCTGTCTGACATGCAGCAGTTCGTGGAGACGCCGGCGGTTCCCGGTTACGAGCAGGTGCTGTCGCGCGCCATTGCCCAGCGCCTGGCGGCGTATTCGCCGAAGACGGACAGCCTCGGAGACTTGGTGGTCACGCTGGGCAGCGGCTCGCCCAACCGCCTGCTAGTGGCGCCCATAGATGAACCCGGCTACGTAGTCAGCAACATCAATGCCGAGGGCTATCTGCGCTTGCAGCGCTTGCCGCAGTTCGGCGCGCTGCCCTTGTTCAACGAACTCTATTCCACACAACCGGTGCGGATTCACAGCGCGCAGGGAAAGTGGATAGATGGCGTGATCGCCGGCCCCTCCGTGCATCTGCAACCAGGACGGCAGAATCCTCCAGAGCTCAACGATATTGAAAACATGTACGTGGATATCGGCGCCACCAGCGCGGCTCAGGCGCGGGGCGCGGGAGCAGACGTGCTCAGCCCGCTGGCGATTGACCGAACGCTCTACCAGATGGGCGACGGCGAATGGACGGCTCCCGCTGTAGGCGACCGCTTTGGCGCCGCCGCTCTGGTCGAAGTACTGCGTAATCTCGATGCGCAGAAACTGAGCGGGCGCCTGACCGTGGCCTTTGTTACCCAGCAATGGACCGGCGCGCGGGGTCTGCAGCGTCTGATGGATGAGGTCAAGCCGGAAGAGTTGATCTACGTCGGCCGCCTCACCGCCGGCCCGATGCCGCCAGGCATGGGCAAGGAAATGCCGCAGCCCACGCAAAAGCCGGGCAACGGCGTGCTCCTGGCCGAAGCGGAGCAGCCGGGCTCCCCGCTCGCTTCGGAACTCAGGCAACTCGCCCAGCAAAACAAGATCCCGCTGTCCACCGACTATTCGGCGCCGCTGTTGCCGCGCGGTTATCTGCCGCAACCGCCTCTGCCTGCGCGCTGGGCGCACCTGGGCGTGGCCACTGCCTGGCCTTCCACGCCCGCGGAATTTCTTGACGCTCACGACCTCGGGCACCTGATCGCATTATTGGAAACCTATCTGCAGGGCGAAGGACACCCGGTCAACATTCCTGGGGCTTCGGCGCTGCCCGAACCGGCGCTGCCGCCACGGCCTGCCGCCGCTCCTTCTCCCCAGACGATTCTCAGCCACCTGGTTGAAGCCTACGGCGTGAGCGATCACGAAACGCCGGTGCGTGAGGCCGTAGCCCGATTGCTGCCCGCCTGGGCGAAACCGCAAACCGACGATCATGGCAATCTCATCCTGCATTGGGCCGGCCAGGGACCGCGCATCGTGGTGGTCGCTCATCAGGATGAAATCGGCTACGAGGTTCACTCCATTCTGCCGGACGGTCGGCTCGAACTGGAGGACAAAGGGGGCGGCCTGCCGCCGTTTTTCCTGGGTCACGCCGCACTGGTGCACACCGCCACCGGCATTCGTCCCGGTGTGCTGGAACTTCCGGATGGCTGGGAGCAGCCCAACTTTCATTGGCCGCCGGAATCGCGCACTGCCACCTACCGCATGGATGTTGGCGCCGCCAACCCGCAGCAGGTTGCCGAACTCGGCATCAGGACCGGGGATTTTGTCACCATACCCAAAAAGTACCGTCGCCTGCTGGGCGCCCGCGCCAACGCCCGCAGCTTTGACGACCGCGTAGGCTGCACCGCGTTGATTTCAGCAGCCTGGGCCCTGGGGCCGAGCCTCAACGGCCGTGATGTCACCTTTGTCTGGTCTACCGGCGAAGAATTGGGCCTGGTGGGCGCTGCCGCCGTCGCGAAGAGCATGGCGGCGCAAGGCCGCACTCCCGATTACGTCTTCGCTGTGGATACGTTTGTCAGCTCCGACTCGCCGCTGGAGTCCACGCGCTTCGGCGAGGCCAAAGTGGGCGAAGGTTTCGTGGTGCGCGCGGTGGATAACTCCAACATCGTGCCTCGAAAACTGGTGGACAAGCTCCTGGCCCTGGCACGCGCCCAGGGTATTCCCGCGCAATACGGGGTGACCGGCGGCGGCAACGATGGCGCTGCCTTCGTGCGCTACGGTTCCACCGATGTAGCCTTGGGCTGGCCGCTGCGCTACTCCCATTCTCCCGGCGAAGTGGTGGACACGCGCGATGTGGACTCCCTGGCGCGCATCGTCGCCGTCCTGGCACAGCAATGGTGACGCGCGCACGACCGGCGGCGAAGCCTTGAAGCTTTGCAAACTCAAATCCACTACAATCTTGCCGTGCCCGATTCCGCCAACTCACGCCTGCAGCGCGTGCTGCAGCAACTGCGCCTTTACGAGCATCCGCTGGTAAGTTTCGATGCCCGCGCCAAAGGGGAAGCGGTTGAGGTCATCATCAACTTCAACAATCCTCCCGTCCCCGTGCACACCTACTACTTCGACCTGCACCCGCGCGACCTCGACCACCCGCAATTCGAGTGGAGCTTTCAGCGCCAACTCTATGCTTGCCTGCACGACTACATTATCGAGATGTTCACCCGCACGCCCCAGGACCGGGCCCAGCACCAGCGGGAAGGCCTGTGAGCCTGCGCCAGAAAATCGAGGAGGAAATCCGTCAACGCGGCCCCCTTCCTTTTTCCCGCTACATGGAGATGTGCCTCTACGATCCGGAACGGGGTTACTACGCGGCGCACACGCAGCAGTTCGGCAAAGCCGGCGACTTCTACACCTCCAGCGATGTGCACGCCGTCTTCGGCCGGCTGCTGGCGCGGCAGTTCGAAGAAATGTGGCGAGCACTGGGGTCGCCGCCGTCGCTCGAGGTGGTGGAACTGGGCCCGGGACGGGGCCTGTTTGCCCAGGATGTGCTGGACTGGTCAGAGAAGAAGTTTCCCGAATTCTTTCGCGCTTTGCGTTACATGCTGGTCGAGGCTTCGCCCGCGCTGCGCCAGCGGGTGGCGGAAATTCTCGCCCAACACACCCAAGCCGGCAAAACAACAATCTATTCCTCGATCGAGGAATTGCCCAAGCAGCTCCCCGCCCCCACGATTGTTTTCGCCAACGAACTTTTCGATGCCCTGCCGGTTGAGGTTGTCTCCGATCGCGGTGAACTGCGCATTGGATGGGACAGGGGAGGCTTCGCGGAAAGCTTTGTGCCAGCGACTGCGGCGACGCTGGAGTTCCTGGACCGCTATGGCGTCCATCCTGAGGGGGGTGAACGAGTGGAGGCGGCCCTGACGGCCCAGCAGCACATGCGAGCCATTGCGAACCGGATTGGCAGCGGGTTCGTGATCGTTATTGATTACGGCTACACGCGCGAAGAACAACTGGCCGGCCGGCATCGTGGTACGGTCACCGCCTTCCGCCGCCACACCATAAGCCCCACCCCTTACCAAGCGCCGGGCGAGCAGGACATTACCGCCCACGTGAACTTCACCGCCTTGGAAGCGGCGGGCTGGGAGGGCGGAATGGAACCACTGGCCCTGCTCACGCAGGCCCAATTTCTGATGGGGATTGGCGAAGCGAACCAGTTCGCCGATGCGTTTGCGGACACCATGCTGCCGCAGGAGCAGGCCAAAGTCGCGCTGCAGCTCAAGCACCTGGTCACGCCCGCGGGCATGGGCGAGAGCTTTCACGTGCTGCTGATGAGCAAGGGAGTGGATGCGGCGAGCGCGCAGGGTCTCAGCGGGCTGAAGTTTGCGCGGTGAGCGGGACGTAACAAGTTACGTTTCTACACATGTTGTGATATGGCGTGAGCTGAGATGCATAGGGGTAGAGACGTTGCTCGCAACGTCTCGAACAGCAACGGGATGCTCACCCGACGCGGGGGAGGGCGCCCGCGTCACAAATGCAGAGTTCTTCCTATCACAAAGCTCGGGTGTGGGTAGAAATGCAGAGGTCCTTCGTCGCGCTGACCGCACAAGTGCGGCTCGCGCTTCCTCAGGATGAAAGCCGTTGGTCACACGGGCAGCTCGTGCTGCTGCCAGGCAGGCGTGACCGGCTGGGCTTCGGCGGTGAGCTCCAATACCAGCTTTTCCAGCAGCAGGCGCTTGCTGGCGGGATTGGAGCGCAGGGCTAGATCGGCGCGAGCCACTAGACGGATGGCGCGGGTCAATTCGCGCTTGGACTTGTAGCGTCGCGCCTGCTTGATGATGTCTTCGGCGGCAAACGGGGGCACGCGAAAGCCCTGCCACAGGGCCGCCCACAACATGCGGGTATCGCGCACGTTGCGTTCCATGATGACCAGCATCTGGCGAAAAGTCTTGGAGAGCATGTAGAGGTGGCCAATGGCCGCCTCCTCGCCTTCGCCGCTGGAGAGGATGGCGTCCAGCACCTGCAGGGCGCGTACACGGTCTTTGGCGGAGATGGCGTCGGTCAGCTCGTAAAGCGAGCGCTGCTTGGCGGCCAGCACCATGGTTTCCACATCGCCCAAGGTGATGCGCTTCTTTTCGCCCACATAAAGCAGAAGCTTCTCCAACTCGCCGGCGAGCATCATCATATCGCCGCCCAAAGCGTCTACCATCTCGCGGGCGGCGTCAGCTTCGATCTTGGCGCCTTGTTGCGCCGCCTGTTCGGTCAGCCAGCGCACGGCTTCATTTTCCTCCACCCGGGCCAGCTCCACGATGCCGCAATATTCCCCCAGGGTGTCGCGGATTTTCTCGTAGCGCTCCTTGTCGGTGAGCTCCATGCGGCGGACGTCGGCGGGAATACTGATGTGGTCGGCAACAAACACCAGCAGAGCGTCGGGATTGGGATTCTTGACGTAGGCTTCGACGGCGTCAAAGTCAGCTTCGTGTGAACCCCGCCCGTACAGGTTCTTCACCCCGCGAATAAAAAACACCTGGAAGGGAGCCATGAGCGAGGGAGTGCGGGCGCGGTCCAGGATTTCGCCCAGTTGGGTCTCGCCCAGATCAAATTCGTAAAGGGCCAAGTCGCGCAGATCAGCCGGCACCAGCGCCTGCAGAACGGCTTCGCGGCATTGGCGGCGAAAAAAGCCCTCGTCGCCCACGAAAACATAAGCCGGGCGCAGCTTGCGGCTGTTGACCTCCGCGACAAAGCGTTCCGTGGGGGCGAAAGCACGCATCAGTAGTTCTCCACAATATCGCTGACCAGGGCGCGCGCGAAGTCGCGCGACAACCGCTGCAAAGCCGGCGACTCTTCCTGGAAGAATGTGGGGAGCGAACTGCTCTCCTGATATTGTTCGCGGAAGAGATAACTGGGATTGTCGTACAGCACCTTGCCTTTTTTATCGGTCAAGCTAACGTGCATGCTGACTTGCACCAGAACCGTAGCCACCCGGTTGGTGCGGGTGTCGATGGTGAGGGGCACCACGGAAACTGCCAGCACAGCTCCCTGCAGGGTAGCGTCGGCCAAATGATCTTGCCGGTTGATGACGTGGTAATGAGTACGGGTGATGAACTCGCGCACCACAGCTGACGTCAAATCCTGTTCCACGCGGTAAACTTGCGTGCCGTTGGTAAACGCGGGAATCGCAAGGGTACGCAGATCGGTGGGAAGCTTATTGTCCTTTCCGGCAACGTGGTAGCCGCAGCCGGCCAGCGCCAGGGAAAGGCCCAGAGCCAGTAGAGCTTCCAGCCTTCGCTTCACTGGATCTTGCCTCGCGGACGGGCGGTGGCCATCTCCTCAGCAATCTCCACCGCCGTACCGGCGGTAATGCGCAGGTTGTCGGCTGCGGCCCACACCCAGAAGCCATTTTCATGGCTAGCGTCGCTGCGGCAGGTCAACAAAATGTCACCCTGGCCGGCGGCGCTGACCGTGCTCGGCGATTCTTCCTCCGCCCGGCTCACCAGCACATGCTCACCCGCCAATGTCTGCGTCATATCGCCCAGCGACACCTTCTCCTCCATTTCAAAATAAATGGAAAACGCGTGTCCGTGGAAGATGGGAGCCTGCACCAGCATCAGGGCAGGCAGCAGCGCCTGCCCTGCGGTAATGCGCTGGTAATGATCCAGAACCCTGCGCTCCGCCGCTTCCAGCGGCAATGGCGCCTTCTGTCCATAGCGCGCCACCAGGTTGAAGGCCACCTGGGTATCGAAGACCTGCCGGGGGAGGTCATGGAAAGAGAGCAGGTTCACGGTCTGCTCGTGCAGCTCATCCATTCCCCGGCGGCCCTGCTCGGAGGCTGGTTCGTAGAGCGTGGCGGTGGCCGAACTCAGGCGGCCTGCCTTCTGCGCCCGCAGCAGCAGCAGGGCCAGCACCACGCTGGCGGGGTGAGCCACCACGACCGGCGCGGGTTCCAGGTCGGGAGAAGGAGCGCGCCCCAGCTGCCGCTCCACCCAGGGCGAACGCAGCACCGCGCCCGGCGCGTTCTCCAGGCCGAAGGAGAGGTCCACGATGGCACAGCCCGCCTGGCGGGCCATCTCCCAGTGGCGGCGGGTAAAGCTCTCTTCGGAAGTGAAGAAGGC
>DATJEH010000084.1:0-13744 GCA_035496875.1 Terriglobales bacterium
CAGGCCAAGATTGTTCCATGCATTGGGCAGAGTATCGGGATAGCTGGAGAGCAGCTTCACGGCGCTCTCGAAGCTTTGCCGCGCTTCCACCCGTTTGTGTTTTTTTAGAAACACGCTTCCGAGCCCATAGCGCGCCTCGGCGCTGGAGGGATCGTCTCGGATCGCCAGTTCGAACGAAACCTGGGCCTGGTCATAGTAGCCGCGCTGAAAATACACCGACCCGTAGGAGAGGTAATTGCGACGAAAATAGGATGTAGAAGTGACGCCCGCAAAGGGCAGCGCCTTTGCCAGCCGCTCCGCACCACTCCCCGGTATATGGTGGTAATCCTCTTCAATCCGCTCGGGATTGACTGGGCTCTGGTAAACCTTAACGATCTCGCCGTGATCGTCAATCAGGAATGCGGTTGGCAGCGCCAGGTCGCGGTGGCGGTCAAAGAGATAACGATAGAGGATGTTGTAGATGGCAGCCACATCTTCGGAGCCGCGAAGTACAGGAAAGGAAATGTAGCGGCTGAGTGCCAGTGACTGCGAGCCGCCAGGATCGACGTTGACTGCCAGCAACTGCAAGCCCTGAGCCGACCAGCGCGCGTGATTCCGGCTCAGTACCTCCAGGTCGTCTGCGCAGGTGACGCTCCAGAAGTGCAACAACACCGTTTTGCCGCGCAGCGCAGCCAGGCTCCAAAATTTCCCACGCAGGTCGGGCAACGAGAAGTCCGGGGCTGCCACCGGAGCCAGCAGCCAGGTTTCAACCGTGGTGGGAAGCGCTTCTGCTCTTTGCGGCACAGTTTGATCTTCGGGCGGAGTTCGCGGCGCCCGGAACGACTCCATGCGGGCGGGTTCCGCGCCCTCTTCCACCCATATGCGGTGGTTAGGCGGAAGGTCATGCAGTTCCTGCACCAACCCGCTGGGCCAGCGGATGGTGGCGTGCACCGGGCCTTTAGCAGAGCCCAGGCCGAAAAACAGTTCCTTGCTGTGCTGGGAAAGAAATCCCGAGCCGGCTTGCAAGTTTCGTGCCTGCTGACTCAGGCCAGTGCGCAGCGTAATCACCGCGCCGATGGCGTCACGATTGCTCTTGGTTCCACGCAGGTGGAAGGCAATGGACGACGGCAGAGACTGCATCACGTTGTGCAGCACCCGCACCTGAGGAGCATTGCGATTCTTTAGAAACACTTCGAGGCGCCCATCGTGGTCAATATCAGCCAGGGCGAAGGCGCGCCCATCCTCGGGAAAATCGAGGCCGGAAACCGCAGAAATGTCAGAAAAGGTTCCATCGCCGTTGTTGACGTAGAAGACGTTGCGTTCAAATCCGCTCCAGGTGCCGTCGGAACGGATAAGCTCATTGATGGCATCCCACCCCTGCTCGTAAGCATGCGAAGGCCGGGCTTGCTGGGGAGAATTACCCACTACCTGCCGCCAGAAAAAACTGTTCAAGTCCTGGCGTGAGGGGCCGGAGACCATTCCATTGGCAACGTAGAGGTCGAGAAAACCGTCGTGATCGAAATCCCAAGCGTCGCACGACCACGACCAGCGGCCCATGGCGACTCCAGCGGAGGCGGTGGCATCGCGAAAGCTGCCGCCGGTGTTCTGAAACAGCGAATTGCCCATGGCGTGCTTGCGATAGAGAGCGCGGACCTGGGCCGGCGCGTCCTTCTGAAAAATGTCCTGAGTTGAAATGCGCTGGCCGGCAGCCGTCCACATATCGGCCGCATAGAGATCGGGGTGGCCGTCATTATCGTAATCGAAACAGCAGACCCCCATGCCCGCGCCTGTATCTTCAACTCCTGCATGGGGGGCAACATCGTTAAAGGTTCCGTCGCCGTTATTGCGGTAAAAGTTCTTGCGGCCAAAGTCGTTCACCACGTAAAGGTCGGGCCAGCCGTTGCCGTTGAAATCGGCCCAGCCACAGCAAAAACTGTAGCGGGTGTTATTGCGGTCCAGGCCGGCCTGGGCAGTAACGTCATGAAACGTGCCGTCGCGTGCATTGCGCATCAGGAAATTAGGCGGCCCGTTTTCCGCGTCGTAGTAGGGACAGGGATAGCGGTACTGGCTGGCACCCTGGTAATAGACGTAGAGACAGAAGTAGATGTCGAGCCAGCCATCGCGATCGTAATCGGCGACGGCGGCGCCGGTGAAGGTGCCTTGCGGCGCGGTTGCGAACTGAAACGCATCCGGCCGCTGGCGGAACTTGCCGCCTCCCAGGTTGGTAAAAAGGAGAGGACCGTCGGCCCGCACCACGATCAAATCCTGACGGCCGTCATTATCGAAGTCGGCAAAAATGGCGCAGGCGGTATTCTCCAGCACGCCTACCCCGGCAGACTCGGTGATGTCCTCAAAGGTACCGTCGCCGCGATTGTGAAACAAGCGATTAGGAAGACCGGCAGGCTGGCAGATGTAAACGTCGTCAAATCCGTCGTTGTCAATGTCGCCGACGGAAACCCCGTTGTGTCCGTAGATATCAATACCGCAAGCGCCATCGAGAACGGTGCGCCAGTAATCGGCCCCGCGCGACAGTTGCGAGGGGTAGCACGCATTTCCACCCAGGGCTTGGGCCGTGATATCGGCGAAAATGGGAGTCTTAGAGCGGCTGCGGCTCTCTTCCCGCGCCCTCCAGTTGCGCAACTGGAATCCGGCACCAGACACCGCTTCCCACTCCAGGTCCCAATGGCCGACACGCTGCTCACGATGAAAATCGTGGCCCGAGCCCACCATTTCGTAGCGCACACGAGTCTGCAGTCGTCCGGGAGGGTTGGCTGCGGTGAGGGGAGGCGAGCCGCTGATGCTGGTTATCTGAAAGTCAGCGGTAACGATTGTGGAAAAGCCGCCAAGCGCCGCTTGCAGGTCCTGCAGGAAGTCGTCGCGCCCGAGCGTGGCTAGCGCGGCAAATCTGTTCCGCTGGATTTCCAGCACCGGTCCGGAGCGCAGCACTTGCGATTCTGCGGGGTGGAAAGAAGCTCCGGCAAAATTTGCCGCCAGCGTTTTGCCGATCGCCTGGATTTGGCGCGGGCTTTGCCGCAGGCCCGAACTCCACTGCGCGAGGATGGACGCGATCTGGTCATGATATTTTTCGCTGATGAACTCGTCGTGACCGGCCTGCGTTTCGACCAGGGTGGCGGCCAGCGGATCTGGCGTGCGGTACCGCGGATGCAAGTGGAATTGGCCGTCGTAATCAAACTGGTTGCGGCACTCGGAAGCTTGAGGCGACGAAAAGGCGTATGCCCGCAGGCTGGGGGGCAGCAACATGACCGAAGCTGCCTGGCAGCAGCGCGTGAGAAAGTTACGGCGGCCCTGATTGACCGCCTGTGGTAGGCTACGGCGTGCCAGTGCTGTCTCCAGCTAAGAGAATAATGCCCTTGAGCCAGCCGAGTATAACAGTGGTCGGCAGTTATGCCACCGGCCTGACCATGAAAGTTGAGCGCCTGCCCAGTAGTGGCGAAACCCTGCTGGGAACGGGCTATCGCATGGACTATGGCGGCAAAGGCTCGAATCAGGCGGTGGGCTGCGCGCGCCTGGGAGCCAAGGTGAGTTTCGTGGCCAGGATCGGGAGCGACAGTTTCGGCCAGATGGCCATGCGGCTTTACCGCGACCAGGGGATTGATGTCACTCACGTGTCGCAGACCGCGGACGCGCCCACAGGCGTGGGCTTTATCCTGGTGGAAGCTGCAAGCGGGAGGAACTGCATCACCCTCGATCCCGGAGCCAACGAGCAGTTGAGCGCCGCGGATGTCGCAAAAAGCGAAACGGCATTACGTTCATCGGCCGTGGTCCTTACCCAGTTGGAGATTCCAGTGGAAGCGGCGGCGGCAGCCCTGGAGCGGGGACGCGCCTACGGCGCAGTGACCATACTGAATCCCGCGCCGGTTCGGCCGCTGCCGGGCCGTGTGCTGCGCCTGGTGGACGTGCTTACGCCCAACGAAGTTGAGGCCAAGGCGCTCACCGGCCGCCCTCCCGATGCTGTAGTGCCGCCCGAGGAGGTTGGCCGCCAACTGGTTGAGGCCGGAGTCCGTCAGGTCGTGATGACGCTAGGCGAAAAAGGCGCGCTGGTGGTGACGAATTTAACTTGCCGGCATTTTCCCGCCCTGGCGGTGCCAGCAGTGGATACGACAGGTGCGGGCGATGCCTTCAGCGCCGGAGTGGCAACCGCTCTGGCTTTCGGCGCCACCCTGGAAGCCGCCGTGGAACTGGGCATTGTGACCGGCGGCCTGGCGGTTACACGTGAGGGCGTTATCCCTTCCCTGCCCGATTGCGATGAGGTCCTGGAGAGTTACCGCAGTCGCGGGCTTAGTCCGCCTGCCTGGCTTGCCGCCCATTCGGCAGCCGCCGGCTGATTCGAGGAGAACGGATGGCGGACTTCCCCACAGTTCTGGTCACTCCCCAGGCGCGGGCGCGCTGGATGCGGCTGGATACCGCACAGCTGCTCAAACGATTTTTCTTTTGTGAACGCTCGCTTCTGCTGGCCTACGCCGACTGGATTCCTAGGACTGGCCCTCTGGACATCAAGACCGGGCTGGCCAATTTCTTATGGCAAAACGCGGAAACAGCCCACTCCTTGCGTAATCGAGTGTTCGAACTCCGATTCCCTAGCCGCCTGTTGGAGGAAGAAGGCGCCGACCGCGTGTTGGTCGAGCTTTTCGCCGCGGCCAAAAAGTCGCCATCGGTTCTCGCATTCATCCTGTGCGTAGGACGCGTCCTGCTTCCCGCGCTGCGCGATTCCTATGAAGCATACCTCAGGGGCTCGGATGGGATCGCCGACGGGCCGACTCATCGCTTTTTGCGGCTGGCACTGCAGGAAAAAAATGAACAGATGAGTACCTTCGAACATTGGGCTGAGGCGGAATTGCGGCGCGCTCCTGCCTTGCGTTCAGACGCGCTGGCTTGGACAGATGCCATGGCTGGCCGGCTGGCGGAAATCGGCGGCGTCGGAGTCGTCCCTGCGCCAGCACAGGCGGTAGCCGCCCCTCTTCCCGGCGCTAAAGAGTGGACCACTCCGCGACAGCCGGCTCGGGATGAGCGCTTCTGGCCGTGCCGCTTTTACTGGCCGGACGTGGTGGACCCGTCTTATCCTTACGGTGAAGGCATGCAGTTGCAGGTGCGCTCCGCCATCAGCCACCTGAATGAAGTTTGGGCAATCGAGGCGGGAAGCGTAATTCTGAGCGCCTTCGCCAACGTCCTACCCTGGGAATGGATTCATGATGCGGCACGTTGGACCTATGATGAATCGCGCCATTGCCGCATGGGGTACGAGCGCCTGATGGCCTGGGGGCTACAGCCGGCCGAGATTCCACTGGGGACATATATATATGAGAGCGCTTCCGGGGAGGACCCGATTTATCTTCTTGGCATGCTCTTCTTTTTCGAGACCAAGAACATCCGCCATAAAGCCGCGCGCGCGCAACTGTTTCACACCTACGGCGACACCTTGAGCGAGCACGACATGGACTTCGACTGGGCGGATGAGACCATTCATGCCGGCTACGGCAAACACTGGCTCAAAGAACTGCTGGCGGTGCGCGGTGAGGATCCCGCAGCTTACGACCGGATACGGGAACAATGTGGCAAGCTGGTTAGCGATTACGTGGACACGGCAACGCCAGAGGAAGTCGCGGACATAAAAAAGATAGCCGGCGCGATTTTGGCCAGGGCAGACGTGACTCGCAGATAAGGTTTTCGGATACGAGGATGAGCAGCAGTAAACGGCCGGTACGAGCACTATTAATGGCGTGCGCGCTGCTGCTGGCGGAGGTCGCGGCCTGCCAGCAGACCGTGACTCAACCAGCCGCGGCGGCGAGCACGGGGACCGCGGAAGCCCACCTCGCCAAGGGCTACGACGCCCTGAAGCAGGATCGCTACACCGTGGCGGTGGATGAGTTCCGCGCCGCCCTGGCGCTTGACCCCAAATTGCTCCTGCGGGCACGATTCCCCCTTGCTGTTGCGCTTTTCGAGTTGCACAAATTTGAAGACGCCCGGCAGGAACTGGACCAGGTGCGCCAAGCGGTGGGCGACCATCCTAACGTGATGTATTACCTGGGCAGGGTGGACCTGGAAGAGCACAAATTCGAGGCGGCCATCCGCGACTTAAGCCAGGCGGCGGTTAAACCGCCATTTCCCGACACGGCTTATTACCTGGGCTTCGCTTATTTCAAGAATGGCGACCTGGCGGCGGCGGAAGAATGGCTGAACAAGGCGGAGGCCGCCACCCCACACGATTCCCGCGTTCCCTACCAACTCGGCTTTGTATACCGCCAGCAGGGCCGGCAGCAGGAATCGGCCAAGGCCTTCGCTCTGTCAGCCCAGTTGCGGCAGCGGGATGCCGAGGAGGCCCGCATCCAGAGTGAGTGCGTGCAGAAACTGGACCAGGGCTTGCGGGAGCAGGCGCACGCCGTTTGCAACCAACTGTACGACGATAACGATGCGGAGCGACTGACCGAACTGGGCACCCTTTACGGTCAGCATGGAGATTCTGAGGCGGCGCTTAAGCCGCTGCTCCGGGCGGCGGAGCTGTCGCCGCAATCGCCACAAATGCAGTTCAACCTGGCGATGGTCTATTTTCAACTCAACCGCTTCCAGGCGGCGCGTGCGCCATTGCAGACCGCCCTCCAGCGCTGGCCCGATCTGTTCCAGCTCAACGCGCTCTACGGGGCGGTTCTTTTGAAGCTGGGAGAGGAACTGCCCGCCTACCAGGCGCTGCGACATGCGCACGAACTGAATCCCAGCGATTCCGGAACGGTTGACCTGCTGTATGCTGCCAGCTTGTCTCTGGGACGCAAAGCACAGGCCGGGGGACGCTTTTCAGACGCGCTGCGCTATTACGGGGAAGCCGCCGGATTGCGACCCGCCGAGCCCGCGCCGCACCGTGAAATGGGCAAAATCTATACTCTCACCGGCCGGCGCGCGGAAGCCAAGGCGGAAGAAGAGGCAGCCGGCCGCCTGGGCAAAAGCCTCCCTTCTAGATGACGTGGTACTCGCTGGTCACCAGGCCGCTGGGATAGTCGCGGGTGGCTACGTGATGCAGCCGGATATCGCGGGGCAACGGCCCGAACAGAGGAATTCCTTCTCCAATCAGCACCGGCACGCGAGTAATGATGAGCCGTTGAATGGCCCCGGCGCGCAGGAATCCCTGAATGGTGACGCCGCCGTCAATGTAGAGATTCTGGGAGCCGCTCGCGGCCAACTGGGCTACGATCTGGGCCGGTTCCCCGGACATCTGCTCCACTCTGCCGTTCTTCACCACCGACAAATCGAGGGAGCGGGTACTCAGCACCACCACACGCCTGAGGCCGTAGGGCCAAGGCGGCCCAAATCCCAAAACCGTTTCGAAGGTGTTGCGGCCGATCACGATGGCATCCACGCTGGCCATGAATTCATCGTAGCCGTGCGGTTCACCGTCGTCCGGCGGCAGGAAGTCGAGCGCGCCATTCCGTCGCGCAATAAAGCCATCGAGGCTGGTCCCGATAAAAATAGACACCATGGCGTCGCAATCCTATCAAACTGGGTCAGGGTCTGGTACCGAGCCCTTTGGCCGAAACGACCGCGGCATCAGCATTCCTCAATATCCCAAGGGCCCATCGGCTTCTGACAAACCCTAGAAGAAAAACTGCTGGGGCACAGGTCTGTGGTCGCTGCCCAGGACCTGCCGACTGAGCGGGCAACGGTTTGGGTTTGGCAATCAGGTTTCGGCAGTCGCCCAAGTCCGAAGGAATCGCGGGCTATTCGGACACTTGCTACGCCGGTGCTTGGGTCATGGAATTGCGCAAGTCATTCGATGCCAAGGAGTTGCGTTCTCAGGGCTGGCACGTTTGTTACCAGGAGTTGTTACCCTAATCCGAGCTTCGCTTGGGACGATAACCGGTAAGGAATTGGGGGCTTGGTGGCAGCGGAATGGGCCGAATGATCCATAACATACATATTGTCAATCAGATACGCAGCTCGGGAGACAGCAAAAGCCATGCAATTGCAAGAGTAAGGTGCGGGTCGCGGCGCTCGAGAGTGCCAAGCTGTTATGAACCGGCGGCGTTCACTGCTTTCGACCGCTTGCACCGGTTGCGCGTGCAGGCGCGGCAACTACGAAGCACATAAGTTCTGCCGTTGCGCACACGGGTTTGGAGGCGCGTGTTTTGCGGCGTGAGGGGGTGACCATTGCGGCAATGCGCCTGGCGTGTGCGCCCCTGCATGTACTCCCGGTAGCGCTTCGTATCCATAAAGCTCATAAGCGCCAATCCCCCATTTACGGCGGCACAGTACCGAAATGCTGGATGGTCACTTGTCAAAAATTTGTAAAAGTTTTGCAAATTTTTGAGGACAATCGTAGGCGCGGGGATGAAAGTGCGGTAGAAATGCGTTTTATGTAACGATAAGGCACCGGAGCACTCCTTGGATTGTCGAGAACTGCATCCACCGCCTCAAGCAGCGCGAACAACCAGGCTTGGGGACACGCTCTGCGCTTCCTCAATGCGGGTGTGTGCCCCGGAAGGGATGGAACAGACATATAAAACTCGATGGATACCTGCAGGAAACATGGACCGCATTCTGGTAGTTGAGGATGATCCGGGGGTCCAGCGGGCCCTGAAACGACTGTTTGAAGCGGAAGGATTTACGGTTGAGGTAGCCTCCGATGGACGTTCCGGGGTTGCTGCCTTGCATGCCAACGCAACCGCGGCGGTGATTCTCGATCTCCGCCTTCCGGGCATGCCTGGACGCGATGTGTGCCGGGAGATGAAACAACAGGTCCCCTCGGTTCCGGTCATCATTCTGAGCGCCGCGGCTGATGTAACGGACAAGGTACTGTTGCTGGAACTGGGCGCCGATGACTATGTCACTAAACCATTCAGCCCTAGAGAATTGCTGGCCCGGGTGCGCGCGGGAATCCGGCGCTCCACCCGCTCCATTCCCACCGAAGTTTTCCAGTTTTCCGACGTATTAGTGGACTTTTCGCGCATGCAGGTCACTCGGGGAGGGCAGTCGATTGCTCTGACCGGCCAGGAATTCAAGATGTTGAAATTCATGGTGCAGAACCCGGAACGGGTAATCTCGCGCGAGGAGTTGCTCAATGAAGTATGGGGCTATCAGCATTACCCCACAACTCGGACTGTGGACAATCATCTGCTAAAACTACGCCAGAAGCTGGAGAAAGACCCGACGAACCCGGTTCATTTCCGCACGGTGCACGGTACCGGCTACCGGTTTGTACCCTGAGCAGACGCGATCAGCTCTCATGATAAAGCTGCGCCTACGCACCAAGTTGCTGCTCTCTCTCGTGCTGGTGTCGGTGGGCTTGACCTCAGCTAGCTTGCTGGTGGCGCGGCGCATCATGGGAACGCAGGTGCGGGGAGAAATCTCGGAAGATTTACGCAACTCACTTTCCACATTTCAGAACCTGCAACATCAGAGAGAACTGGGCCTGGACCGCACTACCCGGCTTTTGGCCGACATGCCCACGTTACGCGCGCTGATGACCGCCCCCGATGCGGTAACTATCCAGGACGCATCCCGCGACGTATGGAACCTGGCGGGAACGGACCTTCTGGTACTGAGCGATCCCGCCAACAAAATTATGGCCCTGCATGCCGCGGGTCCAGGATTGACGCGAGAGCAAGCACAGCAGGCGCTCCGCCGGTCCCAAGGCGAAGAGCACTCCAACCACTGGTGGTATGGCGGCAACCACCTTTATGAGGTCTCAGTCCAGCCGATTTATTTCGGAACAGCTGCCGATAACCGACTACTCGGCTTTCTGGCGATCGGCTACGAAATTGACGACGCGTTACTGCAGGAAATCAGCCACATCGCGGGCAGCCAGGTGGCTTTCCGTTATGGGGACGAGGTTGTTCGTAGCACGCTTTCCGCTCCTCAGGAGGCGGATCTGCTGCGGCAGGCAACCCAACCGGCAGGCACGATGGGATTGGATGAGGTGCAACTGGGGGGGGAGCGGTTTCTAGTTGCCTCCGTCGAACTGGCGCGCGACTCCGGTCCCCCCGTTCGCTTGAGCGTGCTTAAATCTCTGGACCAGGCAACAGCATTTCTCGGCAGGCTGGATTCCAGCCTCCTGGGCATCGGTCTGGTGGCTGTTTTAGCGGGTGCAGGCGTGGTCTATGTTCTCTCCTACACTTTCACGCGTCCTTTAAGCGATTTGGTCGCAGGTGTGCGGGCTCTCGCAAAAGGCGATTTCTCTTATCCCTTGGCCAGCGGGGGTAGCGACGAAGTTGCTGAAGTAAGGGCGGCATTTGGCCGGATGCGCAGCAGCTTATATTCCATTCAGCAACAGCTTCTGGAGTCGGAGAGACTAGCCACGATCGGGCGGATGGCGAGCTCAATTTCACACGACCTGCGGCACTCGCTGGCCGCGATTATGGCCAATGCCGAGTTTCTCAGCGCGAGCAACCGCAGCAGCACGGAGCGCGACGAGCTTTACAGCGAGGTGCGCGCCGGGGTGGACCAGATGACCGATTTGCTCGATTCACTGTTGGAGTTTTCCCGCAGCCGCGAATCGCTTCGCCTGTCGCAAGCGTCGCTGGAAGAAATTATGCATCGGGCAGTGCAGTCTGTGAAGGCGCATCCGCAGTTCCATCATGCCGACATCACGATCAAGTGCGAAGGCAACAGCGAGGGATTCTTCGAGCCTAAGAAGCTGGAGCGCGCCTTCCAGAACCTGGTGCGGAATGCCTGCGAGTCTCTGCCCTCGCAAGAAGGCAACATCGAAATCTTGATTCATGAAGCCGCCTCCAGCCTGGAAATTCGCGTAGTTGATAACGGGCACGGCATTCCGGAATCCATCCGGAAACGAATCTTCGAGCCTTTCTTCAGCCAGGGAAAGGAGAATGGAACTGGGCTCGGACTTACGATCGTGCAAAAGATCGTGCAAGACCATGGCGGAGATGTGCAGGTGGAACATACGTCGCAGCAGGGGAGCACCTTTGTCGTTTTTCTTCCGCGAGCCAGGAAAGTCCAGACCTCGGCAGAGGATGCCAGGGTTGCGACCCAGTAAATATTGGCTTCGGCAGTGCAGAGGAGGATCGAGCCCTTGCCGGCAAGTCACAACACGACTCTGCAGGAACTGATCTCCTTTCCGGGAGTTATAAAGCATGCCGCTCAGAACAGGTGTGAAGTGGATGGCAGGCCTCGTCGTGGTTCTCGTCTTCACCGGATGCGGTTGGGCTCAAGCCAGCACTCCGCCGCACCAGGCTACTGACAGTGCCGGGTTGACCGAGGCCGTGAAAGAACTTCAGCAACAGGTGGCTGAGTTACGCGCCGCGGTGGCGGAGGTGCACGAAGAAGCAGAACAGTACCGCCAGGAGACGCTCGCCCTCAGGCGGGAACTTGAGGCGCGCGCGGCGGAACATCGGGAACCGGAACCAACCCAGAACTCTACCCCTCAGCCTTACGGCAATGCTGCCACCCCGGCCCAGGAGACTGCCCCTTCTGCCGCGTCATCTCCAAAGCACTCCGCTCAAAATCCTCACCCTGACAGAACCCAGAAGTTGGAAGAGGAATACCGGTTGCTAACGGGCGAACTGGCTGAGCAGTACCAGACTAAGGTGGAAAGCGCTTCCCGTTATCGAGTGCGACTGTCCGGCGTCGCGGTATTTAACTTGTTTAGCAACTTTGGCACGGTAAATAGCGTGGATATTCCCAGCATCGCTGAGGAAACACCGCCCGGCCAGACGCATGGAAGCTCGGGAGCAACGTTTCGTCAATCGCAGCTGGGGCTGTCAGTAATGGGGCCGGATTGGGCGGGAGCACACACTCGAGGAGACCTACAGTTCGATTTTGCCGGAGGATTTCCGAACACGCCCAATGGGGATACATTTGGCTTAGCGCGTTTGCGTACGGGAACCGTGAGGCTCGATTGGGCAAATACGTCATTGATAGGCGGACAGGATGCTCCGCTATTTTCCCCGCTTTCTCCCACCTCAGTCGCGACCCTGGCCACTCCTTCGCTGGCGTACATGGGCAATCTGTGGACGTGGGTGCCACAATTACGAGTCGAGCATCGGGTAGCGCTTTCGGAAACCTCGAATTTCGCTTTTTCAGCGGGAGTTCTGGACTCGGTGACTGGCGAACCGCCCAGCGGGACCTTTTACCGGGGCCCCCAGGCGGGGGAGTCGTCGCGGCAACCGGGCTATAGCACGCGCATGGCCTGGACGGCCAGAGTTTTCGGGCAGGATATGACTTTGGGCGCTGGCGGGTACTACGGCCGGCAAGACTGGGGTTTTCGACGCAACGTGGATAGCTGGGCAGGAACAGCCGACTGGACCATCCCCCTAGGATCACTGTTCAGCGTGCAGGGAGAATTTTATCGGGGACGCGGACTGGGCGGTTTCGGCGCGGCGGGCGACCGAAGTGTCGTCTTTAGCGGCCCGCCTAGCGCCAGCACAAGCCAGGTTCGAGGGTTGGACGTGATCGGCGGCTGGTCCCAACTCAAATTCAAGCCGGAATCTAAACTTGAATTCAACGGCGGTTTTGGTTTGGACAACCCTTTTGCCTACGAACTGCGCGATTTTGCCTATGGGCAAAGCTCGCCCTACGGGCAATACTACTTGGACGCTGGTCTAGCCCGAAATTCCGGCTACGTGTTTAACACTATTTATCGGCCACGCTCAGATCTGCTGTTCTCGTTGGAGTACCGCCAGATCCGCACGTTCGAAATAAATGCGAGAAAACAGCATGCCGGACAGGTCAATCTTGTGATGGGAGTACTGTTCTGAAATGTTCAGTCGAGTCAAGCAGATAATTGGATGGTGGGCTCTGGGAGCGCTAATGCTTGGACCATGGCCGGCGGCCTGGGGTCAAGGTACAGTTCGGGGCCAGGTGTTGCTCATTGATCACGCCAAGAAACACATTCGAAACGACAACGCAAATGTAGTGCTGTGGCTGACGCCGAAAACCCAGCCGGTTCCGCACTCAGCGCTGCTACGAGATTTCAGAACTGGGGGGGCGCTTCGACTGGTGCAGCGGAACAAGGCTTTCCATCCGCATATCCTGGTTGTGCCGGCGGGAGCAGTGGTCAATTTCCCCAATCGCGATCCCTTCTTTCACAATGTATTTTCTCTATTTGAGGGACAGCGGTTCGACCTTGGTCTGTATGAAGCGGGCACGAGCCGCCGGGTTCATTTCGACAGGCCCGGAATCAGTTACATATTCTGCAACATTCATGCGCAGATGAGCGCCGTAGTGATAGCGCTTGACACTCCCTACTATGCAATTTCACGAAAATCAGGGGACTTCAACATTCCCGAGGTGCCGCCCGGCAGCTATGAACTGCAAGTGTGGTACGAGGGGTCCACTGCCGACGTGCTGAAAACCTTAACCCGCACCATCACCATACCGGAAACGGGAGTCTCCCTGGCCGCCATTCAGGTTGTCGAAAACACTTCGCTTATGCCCCACAAGAACAAGTATGGCCATGACTACGATCCGGGCACATACGATCCGCTTTACCAGCAGCAACAGAATGACAAATAGCGGCAGAAACGCAGGTTGGCCGCTACGCAGGAAAAGCCCGGCGCCAGGACTGGCACGCTGGGCTTCTCGTGGGACAGTTCACCCACTGCTCTGTCGGCTCAATCGGCGTGGCCGATGCGGCTCGCGATCAGATTCACTCCCGAGCCACTGAAGAAAGCTAGCCCGCGCACGCGAATGCTGTCGCCGTTGTGCACACCATTGGTCATTTCGTGAACATCTGTGCCCGGCTGCCAAAAGACCGTTACTGCAGGCGATGCCGAAAGTTTGGCGAAGGCGGAGTCGGGGGGCAGGG
>DATJEH010000085.1:0-14807 GCA_035496875.1 Terriglobales bacterium
CAGCGCACCTCCATTGTGCTGCTCAGCGATCACGGCGAGTCTCTCGGCCAACACGGCGAGAAAGAGCATGGTTTTTTTATCTACAACTCGACCGTGCACGTGCCGCTGATCATCAAGCCCGCCGCGGGAGCCACCCTCAAGCTGCGCTTGCGCCCCACCTCCGCCCCGGTCGAAAGCATTGCCGTCGCCCCGACCATCTTGCAGATGGCTGATATTGGTGATCGCATCCAGAAACAGTTCGATTCGCCCGGCTTATTTGCTGAAGGAACCTCCGGGCTTCCCATCGCTGCCTACAGCGAGACTTTCTATCCCTTCTCCTCCTTCGGCTGGAGCCCGCTGCACGGGCTGGAAACGGAAAAATACCACTACATTGATGCGCCCCGATCCGAACTCTACAAGATCGAGAACGACCCGGGCGAGGAAAACAATGTGGCCGCCGGCCAGGACGCCCTCGCCAGTGTTCTCAAAAATGAATTGCATAAACGGATCCAGGAGCACGCACCCGGCGCTGCACCGGCTCCCAGCGGCCTGGACGAGTCCGCCACCGCCAAATTGCGCGCCCTCGGCTATATGGCTTATCGCGCGCCGGTGTCGGAGGAGAGCCTGCGGCACCCGCTTGCCGACCCCAAGGACAAGCTCGCGGAATTCAACTCCATCCTGCGCGCCACCGACGCAATTGATGGCGGCCATTTTCGCCAGGCCAGCGAATTACTGGCCCGCCTTCGCCGTGACGACCCCGCCATGTACATACTTCCCTTCATGCAGGGAGAACTGGCCTTGCGCCAGCAGCGGGCGGCGGAAGCGGCGCAATATTTCCAGGACTGTCTCAAGCTGGCGCCCAACTTCGACCAGGCCATGACCGGCCTGGCGGGGGCTTTACAGACACAAGGCAAGCCTGCAGAGGCCATCCAGTGGCTGCAGCGGGCGCTGGAGCGCAACCCGCAGAATTTTCGCGCCTGGTATGAGATGGGGTGGATCCAGGAGCGCGGTGGCGACCAGGCTTCCGCCATGGCTTCGCTGCACCAGGCACTGGAAATTCAACCGGGGTTCGCCCCTGCTTACCGTGATTTGGGCTTGGTGCAGTTTGCTCGTCAGGATTACGCCGCCGCCGCGGTCAGCCTGCAGAAGGCCGCTGACCTCAAACTCAACGAGCCTACCTTGTTCAATTATTTGGGTATTTGCTACAGCCGGACCAACCGGCTCCCAGATGCATTACGCAGCTACCGGCAAGCCCTGAAGCTCAACCCCGGCTACGCCGAAGCCCACCTTAATCTCGGCTTCGTTTACCAGCGCATGAACCAGCAGAGTGCGGCTCGCCTCCAATACGCCTCCGCCTGCCGTCTCGACCGCAAGCTCTGTAAATTGGTCCCTGGGCAGTAAGCTTACCGGCTGAGGTCGACCTGCGACTTCTCCAGCCGTTTGAGTACGTCTTTCACCTTGGGAGCCAGAGGATCATTCGGGGCGGCTTTGAGGAACTGCTTCAGTTGCGCAATCGCCTGGGGCTGGTTTTTTTCTGCCAGGTATACATTCACCAGTTCTAAGTGTGCCTTGGCCATCTTGGGATCGATTTGTAAGGTTTCCTCCAGGGCCTGTTCTGCATCCCGCAGTTTTCCCATTCTCTGGTAGACCGAACCCAGGAGAAACTTGCCCAGCGCCGACTGTGGGTTGCGCTGTAATCCCGCCTGCACGCTCTGCAACGCCTGCTCGTAGTGGTGGGTGAGCAGGTAGACATTTCCCAGGTTGAGATAGGCCTCTGGATCGGTCTGGTTGAGCTTGATTACCTGCCGGAACTGCTCTTCGGCGCCCGCGAAATTCGCCTGCGCCATGTAAACCCGGCCCAATTCGTTGCGCGCCGGGTAGAAGTCGGGTGCCACGTGGATTGCCTTCTGCAGATGCTCGCCCGCGCTCTTGAAATCTCTCTTGCTCTCCGCTTCCACTCCCTTGCGGTACTCCTTCGCCGCTCTTTTGGGAAATCGTTTCGTGTATTGCGACAGATCAATAACGTTTGGATTACTGCCGGGAGCGGCTGTCGCGCCTTTTTCCGGCTGCTTGTTCTCAACCGGGGTAAGCACAATTTGAATGTTGTTCTGCTGGGTTATGGTGGGATCTACATCTACTTGCCTGTTGGCCGATTCGTAATCGGGGTCCTGAATGATCACGTAATACATGCCGCCCACAAGAGCGTAAAAGCCAAACATACCCTGGTTATCGGTGTAAACGCTGTTAATGGTGGCGCCCCGTGATTGCAGGTTTACCAGGATCGCTTTGGGCGGAAAGCCCAGGCGGGCAACGGTCACTTGTCCAACGATGTTGGCGTATGAGTTCTGCTGCGCGGCAGAGAAGCCACTTAAAACGAATGCCAAGCTGGCTGCCGCGAAAAGCTTTCGCCGGCTGGTTCGCATTCCTCCTCCACCAGGCGCAGCTACATTCTGCCGCATAAAAGCCACGAGGCCTGCCCGGTTACAGAAGCAGGCCCCGGTTGCGGTTGGATTCAGCCTAGAAGCTCAGGTGTAAGCCAAACTGAACGTTGCGGGCGTTCAGAGTGCCTGCGGCCTGGCCGAAGGATGGATCGGTGATCTTGTTGTGCGCTCCACCCCCAGCGGTTGCCAGCAGGAAGTTGGCGCGGTTGAAGATGTTGAACGCCTGGGCTTCAAACTTGAGGTTGACCCGCTCGGTCAGCTTGAAGTTCTTGCCCAGAGTCATGTCCGCATACCACTGTCCCGGGCCAACAAACGTATTCCGGCCCAGGTTGCTGACACAACCCAGACAAGGAGCGAAGAAGGTGTTGCTCACAAAATCCGAACCCAAACCATTGGCCCATTGGTTGTGATTTTCACCGCTGAAAGCCTGAATCGTTGAGCCCGGGCGATCATTGTTGCCACCATCCAGGTTATAGTCGCCACCGATGTTCTGGCAGAGACCGGCATTAATGCCGGCTTGCGAGCAATCGCCCTGGAATTTCCGGGAGCTGGACTTGTATGGCTCCCAGTGGGCGCCGCTCTGGAAGGACCAGATGCCGCTCAACTGCCACCCTCCAGCCACCACGCCCAGCGGCCCATGCAGGCTCTGGCCGGGGAGCTGGTAGAGGTAGTTCAGTACTAGACGATGGCGGATGTCGTACACGGAATTGCCATAGTCCAGACCCTGTTGCGTCTGGTCAGTGGTATAGCCGTCACCGGCCGCAGCGCCGTTGGCGCTGGTTACGGCGCTATGCCAGCCCGAGTCCCCGTCCAGAGAGTGACTCCAGGTGTAATTGGCATTCACCATCAGACCATGGCTCATCTGTTTGCGCAGTTGCACCTGCAATCCGTTATAACGCGAGGGCGTAACCGTCTGCCACTGGCGCATGGTGCCGTAGTTCGGGTTCAGACGGCCTACAGGATTGTTGGCGTTGATCTGGCTGCACAGCTGGCGGCCAAAGTTGTCGGTGACGCAAGTGCCCTCCGGCAGACGCCCGCCAGGGATGCGGTTGATGTTTTCCGACCGGTAGTTGTTGTAGCCCTCCGTGCCCACGTAGTCCAGCTCCACCACTGTGCGCGGAGCAATCTCGTGCTGAATACTCAGGTACTGGTTGAGCACGCGCGGATCACGTACGCCGGATTGCAGAACAATGCCCGTCAACTGGGCCAGGTTCGAATTTCCAGGGAACCAGCCAGTTATGTTGCCTATCGCCTGATCGCCAAAACCCTGTCCGATGTTGGTCGGCGGACCGGTAAAGGCTACAGGCGCGGAGCAGTTGGGGCAGCCGGTGGGACCGTAGATAATGGTCTGTACGTCGCCACCCAGGAAGTTGATAGCATCGTTAAAGGAGTAGTACGGCAGGTTCCAGCGCGAGTTGGAAAGCGGGTTATACAGCGTATCTTCATACGATACGCCGAAGCCGCCGCGCAGGGAGGTCTTGCCGTCGCCAAAGACATCGTAGGCGAAGCCGACCCGCGGGCCGAAGTTCTTGTGATTACCTTTCCCCAGCGACTTTGCGGCCGCAAAGCCACCCGGTCCGCAAACACCAGCCAATTGGGCCGTCGCCATAGCCGCAGGTGTGGTGCAGTTGTAAGTCTGACCACCAATCGTTCCCGTAGTACCCGCGGGAACGTTGGCTTGCTGCATCCAGCCCTGTCCGGTGGAGATGTTGTCAATGACGTTCGTTCCCGGTCCCTGGATAAACGTGGTCACCAGATTGTTCAGTTCCGTGTGCCGCGTGTACAGGTCGTAACGCAGGCCCAGATTCAAGGTCAGCTTGCGGCTCACCTTCCAGTCATCCTGGAAGTAAGCGCCGAACTCAATGTTGCGCCAGTGCCGGATATTGGTATTCAGTCTGGGCGGGTGATTGGTCAGAATGCCCGGGTCTACGCCTGCCGCCTCAGAGTAAGGTGAATCAGCGGCGAAGAACAGGGGGTCGAAGAAGTAGTAAGAGGGGCGAGCAATGTTGAATTCGCTGTTTTCGAGATTGCGGCGGATGTCCGCTCCTATCTTGATGTTGTGGTTGCCATGGCTGATGGAAACCATATCGCCGTAGGAATACACGTGCTCCTTGAAGAACTGCGGATAGCCGCTGTAGGAGCCAAACCCGGTGCTGCCGTCATCAAAACCGACGTCCGGCACGCCCGGTATATTGGGTGAGATACCGGTGTTGTTCTGAGAGTAGCCGAAACGCGCTTCGTTCAACACCGTGGGCGAAAAGGTGTGTACCCAACTGGCCTGCCCGTTCGGCTCCAGCGTGCGATCGGGGTTGCTGAAACCACGAGTGCATTGCGGGGCGCAGGAACCAAACTGGTCGGTGGCGCGGAACCAGTTGTAGTTGATGTAGAAGCGGTTAGAGCCGTTGGGCGTGTAATCCAGTCGCCCCGACCATTCCCTGCCGTTGAACAGGTTGCCCAGAGTTTGGGTCTGGGAGTTGAAAAGGGCCACGCTGGTGTCCTGGAAGGGCGTGTTGCGGCGTGCGAGTCCCGCCAAATTGTAAGGAACACCCATCGAGGCAGCGGTGGCGCCGGTACAACCGGCATCGTCCGCCGCACTGTACCCGAACAGCTTGGCAAACAATCCCGGCATGTAAGCTGCGCCGCGCGGGTCCGCTCCGAATGCCGAACTGCTGCTGCCCGTGTAGTTATCGGGACAGAGGTATTGTCCGAAGCTGGTGAACCCAGTTCCCGAGTTGCCGCCGGCCACGTAATCAGCCATGGTCAGGCTCTCCGAGCCGGGCACTGTGGGTGTGAACCTCGAATACAGTGTGTTGGCCACTGACGTGGGGAAAGTCTGGGCCACAATCTGCCGGAAAGCAGGATCTTCAATGGTGATACTGGTGGGTGGCGCCACGGTGTTGAAGTGGTCATTTTGAAAGGCGCCGAAGAAGAAGAGTTTGCCCTTAATGATGGGACCGCCCAGGGTTCCGCCAGCCTGGTTGAAGCGCAACGGGGGCTTCTTCACGTCGTTTTGATTGAGGAAAAATTCGTTGGCATCGAAAACGTCATTGCGCACATAGTCCCAAACGCTGCCGTGGAAGGCGTTGGTGCCAGATTTGGTGACCAGGTTGTTGATCGAACCGCCGCTGCTGCCGTATTGCGCCGACATATTCAGCGACAACTGCTGGAACTCCTGTACCGTGTCCTCGATGGGGGTCACATCCACGCCGCCGCTCAGCCCCTTGTTGTTGACCCCATTGATCAGGAAGCCATTGAAGTTTTCACGCAGGCCATTGACCACGGTGTTGTGGCCATTCTCGAAATCCACGCCCATCACGTTGACCGCGCCCGGGGCCAACTGAATCAGGTCATACACATTCCGCCCGTTCAGCGGCAGGTTGCTGATCTGGGTGGAGTTGACCGTGGTACTCAGTTTGGAGTCCTCGGTATCCACGGGCGGCGCTGCTCCGGAAACTTCCACCGTCTGACTCACTTGCCCTACTTCCAAATGGAAGTCGGCGCGCTGAATGCTTCCGGCGTTCAGCGTCATATTGGTCAGGGTGGATGTCTTAAACCCTTGCGCTTGTGCCGTGATGGAATAATTCCCGGGAGGCAGTTCGCGAGCGTTGTACAGTCCGGTCTGATTCGAGGTTGCGGTTACGCTCAGACCCGTGCCCGCGTTCTTGAGCGTTACTTTGGCATTGGGAATCGCCGCTCCGGACGGGTCAAGAACCGTTCCCGTGAACGATCCGTTCTGTATCTGGGCGGGCAGGCTAAAGGTGAAGACAAATACAAAGGTAAACAGCGCTGTAGCGCGCAGCAAAAACCTGGACATCTTTCACCCCCGAAAGGCGTTCAATGTGAGTAGAACCCCACGCTCGCGATAACAAATGAAACACAACACCCCCACACCGCGAGTTGGTCGCGTATTGTTGTAGATGGGCTTACCATTGTCAAGTTCGTGGGCAGGAAAAAGCTCTAAGGCGGCAAAACCACGCGATCAAGGCCCAAAAAACGTGACAAATCAGCGAAATTGGGCTTATCGGAAAGCGACGTTTCGATGGTTCTGGGGCCGGCTTGCCGACCAACCGAGTGTATTTAACGTTTCGCGCTGGAGGCGGTGGCCGGAATCCGCTTAGTAACCCCTTTTCCCTCCCCCACCACCAGAAATTGGTTTGCCGGTTGGTTGGGAATGGTATCCACCGTGCCGGATGGCCAGTGGATGGTGATTTCGTCCACTTGGGCGGCCGCGCCCAGTCCAAAATGCGTTCGGGGGTCGCTGGCCGCCAGGAAACTGCTGTTGGCGCGCACCTCCTGCACTTGCGTGTGTCCCGCGGCGTTGACCTCGACGCGAGCGCCAAAGCCGTCGCGGTTGGACCGTTTGCCCTCGGTTTTTATGGCAATCCAGTGGGTTTCAGGAGGCTCCTCCGCCGTTTTGTTTTGCAGCAAGACCGGCGACCCATCCAGTTGTGTAACCACCACATCCATAAAACCTCTATTTTCAAAGTCTCCCACCGCTAACCCACGGTATACCCCGATGCGGCGCATAGCCTCCCCGGCCTCGATTCCTACTTCCGCAAAATGTCCGCCCAGGTTGTGAAACAGGAAGTTGCGCTCCGCGTAGGTAACGCCGAAGGAGTGGCCGTCCACTTGGGGATTTACATGGCCGTTAGCCACAAAAAGGTCCATCCAGCCATCATTATCGTAATCGAAAAATTTCACGCCAAAGCCAAGAAAAGGCATGCTGATGGGCCCAAATCCGGTGGGTCCGGCCTGGTCGGTAAAGCCGCCATTGTGGTCGTTGTGGTAAAGGTTGTTGGTATCATCGGAGAAGTTGGTTTTCACCAGGTCGGGCCAGCCGTCGTTGTCGTAATCGGCGCTATCCACCCCCATGCCGGCCTGGGGCAAACCATCCGCGCTGAAAGCCACCCCGGCCTCCATGCCTACCTCTGTGAACCCACCTTTACAGTTGTTGTGATAAAGGCGGCTGGGGGAAGAGTCATTAGAAACATAAAGATCAAGGCAGCCATCCTTGTCGTAATCCAGCCAGATGACACCGAGGCCGTAGTCGGCTTCAGGATCAATGCCCAGCTTGTCGCTCACGTCGGTAAACGTGCCGTCGCCGTTATTGTGATAGAGGTGATCGCGCGACCCCTTCAAGCCCCGCGGTCCACAGGAAACTTTTATGCCGCGATACTGGCACATTGGACTGCTGCCGAACGCGGGCAGGTGGTTCAGGTCGAGGTCCACATAATTGGTGACATATAAATCCAGGCGGCCGTCGTTATCGTAATCGCCAAAGGCCGCGCTGGTACCCCAGCGTCCGCCATTGCCCACACCCGCTTTGGCGGTCACATCGGTGAAAGTGCCGTTCCCGTTGTTGTGGTAGAGAACCCCACCATCGAGATAGGTGATGTACACATCGTCGTAACCATCGTTGTCGTAGTCACCGACGGCGACGCCGTATCCCCATCCGCAATGATTCAAGCCGGATTTGGCGGTGACGTCGGTAAAAGTGCCATTGTGGTCGTTGCGGTAGAGCGCGACATGATGGCAATGGCCGGCGCGCATGTCCGCCAGGGTAGAGCCATCCACCAGCAGGATGTCCATCCAGCCGTCATTGTCGTAATCGAACACGGCCACGCCGCCGCACATGGACTCCATAATGTAGAGCTTTTGCGGACCGCCGCAGGTGAGGTGGAAATTAATGCCGGCGGCGCGGGTGACGTCTTCAAAGGTCACCCCCGCCCGGTTTTCTGTGTCGTGGGCACGCTCGCCCGCGGCTTTCCTGAGTTGTGTGGAGCGGGCTCCCTCGCCTGTGGCCCTCGCGGTTTTGCAACATACATAGACCGCCAGTATTACCGCCACTGCCAGCGCCAGCCTGGAAAAGAAGCGCATCAGTGGACGCCGGAGGCCATTCCTCCGCTCTGCGGCTGCTGCTTGCGCAGCTGCTCGAAAAGTTGCATTTCGGAGCCAGCGCCCGCACTGTCGCCGGTGAGACGCAGGGCGCGGGACATCTGGTAGTGAGGGCTGGGATCGCTCGGATTGAGGGTGATGGAGCGCCGCAGAGCCTGCATGGCGGCAGGGGTTTGCTTTAAGGCAAGCAGCGCCTTACCCAGGTCATAGAAGGCGTCGGCGCGGCTGCCGTCCTGCTCCGTCGCCTGGCGCAGGTTTTCGATCGCGGCTTGCGCCTGACCGGTCTGCAGCAGCACATGCCCTAATTGGTAGTAAACCTCGGCGTTGGCGTCGCCGCGCGCCACTTCCTTCTTATATTCCGACACCGCTTGCTGGTCTCTGCCCAGGCTGGCATAGGCATAGCCTAGGTGATAATGGCCTAGCGGAACATCCGGCTGGAGGCGCAGTGCAGTCTTAAACTCTTCGATAGCCTGCAGCGAGCGGTTGCTGTTCTGGTAGGCGCGTCCCAGCAGCAAGCGGGCCAGGGGACGGTCGGGCTTCAGGCGCAAGGCCTTCTGCAGTTGTTCGGCGGCCAGCGGATACTTCTGATCCTGCAGGTGGACCAGCGCCGTGTCGTAATGAATATCGTAGTCGTCCGGGCGCAGCCTCTCCGCTTGAGCCAACTGCTGCAAGGCCTCGTCGTCCTTGCCCCTTTGAAAGTAAGCAATCCCCAGCCAGTGGTGGAAATCGGCGTTTTGTGGCCAGCGCGCCACCGCCTCTTGCCCCAACGAGATGGCCTGTTCCAGTTGCCTGGCCTGCAGCAAGCCCAGCAGTTGCTCACCGGTTTGCTTCTGCGATTGCGGGGCGCCGCCGGCCGGAAGGGGTTGCGCGGCGAGAGTGGTCGCCGACAACGCTGCTGGGCCCGATGTGAGAACGATAGCGAGCAAAGCAAGACGGAGGAAGGTTGCGGTCAGAAGAGGCTGGCGCCCGGCAGGCGCGAAGCACCGAACCACAGACACATCCCAATCCAAGATAGGCATGGAAGCGCTGCTGAAATGGTAACTATTTTCAGCGCTGCAGCGCAAACGCGGGGGCAGCCTATGGAAAGAAAAAGGCCCAGCCGGAGCTGGGCCTCGATACACAGCAGGATACCAGTTAGAACTTCGACCCTCCCCAACCGGAGCCAAAGCGGAAGCTAAGGCCGGCGGAGATGCGAAGGTTGTTCTGGGTGGCCGAAGCATGATGGGTCATGAGGTAGTCGCCCCCAGTGATCACGCCCAGATGCTTGCTCAGGCCCAATTCCACGCCGCCGCCCAGAGCCGACGCGAAGGCGTTGTCGCTAACGCTGGTGGAAAACCCCAGCGCCGAGGCAGAAATGCTCTCGTGGTCAATACCGAACAGACCATGCACGAACGGATTGGTGCGGCCATGACCGAACTGAAGGCGGGGACCAAACACGTAAGTGTAGTGCTTGTCCGACGCGGACGCGGAAACAGTGGTCGTTCCAGTGGTAAAGGAAGCGCTCTGCGTGTTGCTGGCGCCGGCGATGTTGCCTTCCAGTCCGAGCCAATTGTTCATGAAGAACGTGCCGCCGGTATTCCAGCCATTAGAGCCCAGCCGGCTGCCGACACCTTCATCCAAACTGGTGTAGGTGTATCCACCTGTCAACTCCGCCTTAGGCATCAACTGCGCCCAAGCGCTGGAAGCGCAAACTGCAAGCGCGATTACCAGAATGCTTTTGAACTTAAACATTTTGTATTGTTCTCCTGACAAAAAAATTTTCTCCCCCCGGTCTTGCAATGGGGAGTAGTTTCGCCTGCTGAGGAGAAGTTGGCCAGATTACCCCCGTCATAGACCGACAAGGATGTAAGCCCACACCGTCGGCCATGTACGTCCGGCCTTGGGACGGTTCCCGCTACTCTTCCGCGGAAGAACCGATGGCCGACAAATTGTGCAGGTAAGGCGCAGATAACAAACGGGATCGCCGGGGTTTATTTCACAGCTAAGGGGGGCACTTTATTTCCTTAACCAGGGCCCACGAAGCGCTTTTTCACTGACGCGGGGTAGCGGCGGGAGAAGAAATCGGTTGCGACCCGCTGGTTCGTTTCAGTTCTGCGGCCCGCTTGGCCGCCCCGGCTGCCAGCTGCTTCTTGCCCTGGGCTGCATAGGCCTGCCGCAGCAGGTCAAAAGCTTCGGAACTGGGGTGCTGCTCGGTGAGAGTTTTGAGCTGGCTGGCGGCTTCGGGGTACTTTTTCTCCGCCAGCAGGACACGCCCCAGTTCGATCTGGGCTTCAGGATTATTGGAATCCACCAGCAGGGCGGCCTCCAACTGGTCCTCGGCGGAGCTGGGCTTGCCAAGTTTCAAGTAGGTTTTGGCCAGCAGGATGCGCGCCGGCAGTTGTTCGGGCAGCAGGCGCAAGCTGGCTTCCAAAGCTTCGCTGGCGGCGGCAAAATCGCCCAGGGCGAAGAGCGCCTGCCCCTGGTAGAAGGCGCTGGTGGAGTCGTTCGGCCGCAATTGGCGGGCTTTGCCCAAATCGGCGGCCGCCTGGCGATAATCGCGAGCCTTCAGCTCCAGTTCGCCCAACTGGGAAAACGCCAGGGCGGAACTGCTGTCTCTTTGCAATACCTTCTTAAGCAGAAGGCGCGCCTGCTCGCTGTGGCCGCGGTCGCTCTCCAGGAGCGCCTCATGCAGCAGGTTTTCCTCCTCTATCCTGTCCTTGGGATCGGGGAGCTGCGCCTGAGCGGCGGCCAGCTTGCCCCCATTCTTTTCCGCCTGATGCTGGGAAAGAAGGGCTTGCAGTTTCTGCTCCGTAACCGGCGCGGAAGAATAAAGGTTGTATAACTCGCGCGGGTCAGAGCCCAGGTCGTAGTATTCCGGCCGCGGCGCCTGGATCAGCTTGGCGCTTTGGGCGCGCACACATCGCAGCGGCGCCCAGCCAAAGTGGAGGGGATAATCGGTTTCGCCGAAGAGCGGGCGCCCGCTGGCCTCGCCCGCTCCGGCGAGCAGCGGCTGCAGCGAGGCTCCGTCCATGTGCTCGGCAGGCGAAATGCCGAGCAGCCCTAACACCGTAGGGAGAATGTCAATGGTCCTGACCTGGCCGCTGACCACCTTGCCTCTGTCGCGCGCTTGCGGCAACTTGATGATAAGTGGGACGTGCAGAGTGGCGTCATAAAGGAAGATGCCGTGCGTCTGCTCCTGGTGCTCGCCCAGACCTTCGCCGTGATCGCCCACCAGCACGATAAGAGAGTTGTCGTACCAGCCGCGGCGGCGGAGATAAGCCAGAAAGTCGCCCAAGGCATGGTCGGCGTAAGCAATCTCACCGTCATAAAGATGGTCGCGGTAGATCTCAGAATATGGCGGAGGCGGCTCGTAGGGGTCGTGGGGGTCGTACAAATGAACCCAGGCGAAGACGGGCCCAGCGGGCAGCGCCGTCAGCGATTGCTGGGAGTGGGGCTGGTCCAGCCACTTCTCCGCGTGCCGCACCACTTCCATGCCGCGGCGCTCCTCCACGTCCCAATGCCCTTTGCCGGCGTGCGGCGGGAAATTATCGTAGTAGTCGAAGCCCTGGTCGAAGCCGGGCGCTAAAACTTTGGAATCGAGCACCACCGCGCCGACAAAGGCGGCGGTCTCATAACCTTTCCTCTGCAGCATCGTTGCCCAAGTGACATGGCTGGCGGAAAGCGCCACCCCGAAGTCGGTGACTCCGTGCGAACTGGGGTACAAGCCGGTCAAGATGCTGGCGTGGGAACTGTTGGTTACGGGGACAGGGGTGAAGGCGCTGGCGAAACGCACGCCATCTTTGGCCAGGCCATCAATAGACGGAGTTTTAATCCCGGAATAGCCGTAGCAGCCGAGATGATCGGCGCGCAGGGTGTCAATGGTAACCAGAAAGACATTGGGAGAAGGATTGCCGGCTGGATTCTCAGCTGCCCAAAGGCGGAAGCTGAGCAGAAATAATGTGAGGCAAATTGCCTTTTTCATCAAAACGGGACCCCGAGGTTTGGGTGCGAGCTATGTGTCGGGAAATCACATTATTCTAGCTCACCGGACGACTTCGGCTCCTGGACGGCGGGGATGAAGTTCGAATCTGGCCGGTTGGAGGGACTCAGCGAATGCCGGCTAGAGCGAGCCGCAGTTTGTGGGTGGCGCGGAAAAGGGTGTTCTTCACCGTTCCCTCGCTGGTGTTGAGCATGCCGGCCACCGTGCGCAGCCTGAGGTTCTGAAAGTGTTTCAACTCAAAGACTATGCGCTCCCGTGGCGAAAGCTCCTGTAAGGCACGGGCAATCTGCCTTTGCAACTCCCGCATGCGCAAGCTTCGTTCCGGATCACTGCCCGGATGGCTATCGGGAACATACTGCACCAGTTCAGTTTCTTCGCCATCCGGAGAAACCATCACGCTGGCATGCCGCTGCTGCTTCTGGCGTTTGCGCAGGTAGTCCAGGCAGACGTTGGTGGTGATGCGGTGAATCCAGGTATAAAAGGAGCACTCGAAACGAAAGCCGGGCAGGCTCTGGTAGGCCCGCAGGAACGAGTCCTGGTAAATATCCTGAGCATCGCTCTCCGAACCGGTAATGCGCAGGGCCAGGCGAAGCACGGGTTGGTCGTAGTTGCGCACCAGTTCCTCGAAAGCGGCGGAATTCCCCCGCTGCGCCTCGCGCACCAGCGTGATGTGGTCCATGCCGGGAAGACCGCCGGCGGGTTCCGGCTGGGCGGGCTGAGGCAAGGCCGCCTGCCCGCTTCTGCAGGCCAGCAAGGCGCGCTCGGAATTGCCATTTGGGACCAGCATATCTTCAGCTCACCGTCAGGGTGTTAGCCGCAGCCCGACGATGCACCACCAGGAGAGCCACGTCGTCAGCGCGAGGCTGAGTGGCGGCAAAATCCTGGGTGGCACCCAACACGGAAAACAATATGGCGCTCGCCGAACTACCACCGGCGCTGCGCGCGGCCGCCGCCAGTCTCTCCGCCGCAAAGTCCTCGCCCATGCCGTTGCGGCATTCCACAACTCCATCGGAATAACCCACCAGAGTCTCCCCGGGAGCCAGCCAGGCGTGACCATTACGGAAGATCACTCCGGGGACTGCGCCCAGCAGCGGCCCTCCCGTGCTCAGCAGTTCCAGTTTCCCGTCCGCCCGCAACAGCAAAGGATCGGGATGTCCGGCGTTGCAATAGGTGAGCTCTCCGGTCGCGGAATTCAAACAACCGAGGAAAAGCGTGGCCAGGGGAGGTTCCGGCTGCAGGCTAAAAAAATGGGAGTGAATGGCGCTCGCGATCTGCGCCGGGTCGGGGCAGGAGCCGGCAAAAATGCGAATCAGCCCGCTCAGGTGGGTGAACCACATTCCCGCAAACAGGCCTTTGCCGCAGATGTCTCCAATGGCGATCACCGTGTGCTGGCCCACATCGAAGGCGGTCAACAGGTCGCCGGAAACGTGCTGGCTGGCGAAATTCTCGCCCGCGATTTCAAAATCGCCCCGGCGTAAATATCGGGGACCGCTGAGCTTGCGCTGCACCTGCGCGGCGTCAGAGAGAGCGCTCTGCAGCGCGTCCCGCTGGCGGCGCAGGCTGGCGAGTTCCTCTTCCAGGGCCAGGTTTAGCTCGACCGCCGCTGGCGCATTACCGGGCGTTTCGGGGGAGCGCGCCTCGGCCTGGCCGCGCAGCGACCGCGCCCCATGCGGGAAGCGCATTTCGCGATTTGGCCTGCCACGCATTTCCGCCAGACTGTTCATCGCTGCCTCCCGAGTTCCCGGCGCGCCCGCTCAGGCGGCTGGGACAATGAAACGCAACTTTGGCCTAGCCCACAAATTTGTAGCCGATTCCGTGCACCGTCAAAATGAAGCACGGCTCTTCCGGTTTGGGCTCGAGTTTCTGGCGCAGGCGCACAATGTGCGCGTCCACGGTGCGTGTAGTGGGATAGCGCTCATAACCCCACACATCCTCCAACAAACGGTCTCGAGTAACCGTCTCGCCAGGATGGGAAAGAAAATACTTGAGCAGCTCAAATTCTTTGGCGGAAAACTCGAGGGGCCTGCCGCCGCGAATCACGCGGCAACTGCGCACATTCACTTCCACGTCGCCGAAAGAGTAACGTTCCTGGTCCTTGGGAGCGCCGTGCGCCCGGCGCAGCACCGCCTTCACCCGGGCCAGCAATTCGCGAATGGAGAAGGGCTTGGTCACGTAGTCGTCGGCCCCCAGTTCCAGCCCCACCACCTTGTCCACCTCCTGGCCGCGCGCCGTGAGCATGATGATGGGCAGGGCCGGCTTTTTGACCTTGAGCTGCTTGCACACGTCCAGGCCACTCATGCGCGGCATCATGACGTCGAGCACCACCAGGTCGGGGGAATCGTTGAGCGCCCGTCCCAGGCCTTCCACTCCGTCTGCGGCGGTGATGACCTCGTAGCCCTCAAACTCAAAGTTGTCACGAAGACCGGAGACCATCGCGGGCTCGTCTTCCACAATCAGGATTTTGGTCATTCTGTGGCCTCCCGGCCGTTCCTGTTCCGCTACGCTGTGCGGCG
>DATJEH010000086.1:0-11459 GCA_035496875.1 Terriglobales bacterium
GGTGAACCAACATGGTAAACCGCAATTCCTAGGGGTGCCATCAGTCTGAAACGCAAGCTGTCGGGCTTTTCATTTTGGCCTGTGCGGGCGGCGTAAGACCTTCAAATTTTCTGTTGACAGTAAAGAACTTTACAGTAGGATGGTGGTCGAAAGTGGTAGAAAGTGGTAAAGCAGTGGGGTCGCCGTGGGCAAAGTTGCTGCTTTCAGGAGCGCCAGTGGAATTCCAGGCTGACAGCCCAAACAACAGCCCTAAAGCAAGTGAAAACAAGGAATTAGCGACCTTTTTAACCTCCTCCCTGGCTGCCGCAGTGGCAGCCCACGTAAGCAAAGCCCCCAAACGGGGCTCGAATCATGTTCCGCGGCAATCACCCAACTCGCGTGGACGAAAAAGGGCGGCTCAAGGTGCCCGCGGAATTCAAGCGCGTAATAGACGAGAAGTACGGCTCGCAATTCTACATAACCAGTCTGGATGGCAAAAGTGCCCAGATTTATCCCTTCGAGGAATGGGAGCGCATCGAGCAGAAGCTGGCTGGACTTTCCACCTTCAACCCCACCAAGAAAAAGTTTTTGACCCGTACCAACTACTGGGGGCAGGTGGCGGAATTGGACAACCAGGGGCGGCTACTGCTGCCGCAGTTGCTCCGGGACTCGGCGCAACTGAAGGGAGAGGTAGCGGTAATGGGCTACCTGAGCCGGTTGGAAGTGAAGAGCATGGAAGGCGTGCGCCAGGAAGCGGAAGAAGCCTTCACCGCCGAGGATGAGAAGAACCTCGACGACCTGGGGATCTAGGCGGGGATTTAGGGGAGTGAGGGGCCCCTCAGTGGGGCGGCATGGTCGAGAGGACAGAAGGTGGCCATGTTTCGGTTCTTTTAAAAGAAGCGATCGACTTTTTGGCCGTTCAGCGTGGCGGGACCTATATAGATGCCACCGTGGGCCTTGGCGGGCACAGCTACGAAATCGCAAAACGCCTGGGCGCACGGGGACATTTGATTGGCCTCGATAAGGATCCCAGCGCGCTGGAGATAGCCCGGCGCCGGCTGCAGCCGCCCCCGGAAGGGGAATGGCCGCAGGTGAGCCTGCTGCAGGGCTCGTTCGCAGAGATCGGGGAGCGGGTGGAGGCGGCTTCGGCCAACGGCCTGCTTGCCGACCTGGGCGTGAGCAGTCTGCAGCTGGACGAGGCGGCGCGGGGATTCAGTTTTCAGGCGGAAGGAGCGCTCGACATGCGGATGGACCCGCAAGCCGAGCTGACCGCCGATCAAGTGGTAAATCGCCTCGACGAGAAAACTCTCGCCGGCGTGATTTACGAATTCGGTGAGGAAAGGAGGTCGCGGAGAATCGCCAGAGCCATTGTCCGGTCGCGGCCGATACATTCCACCAAGCAATTGGCGGACGTTGTATGGGCCGCGGTCCGGCCAATGAAACCCGAGCGCATTCATCCTGCGACACGCACTTTCCAGGCCATCCGAATATTCGTAAACCGCGAATTGGACGATTTGCGGGGGCTGCTGAGTCAAGGCGCGGCGCCCCGCGTGCTCAAACCGGGCGGAAGGCTGGTGGTGATCAGCTTCCACTCGCTGGAAGACCGCATCGTGAAGGATGCGCTGCGCGAGGGGGCCCGCAACGAAATTTACCGGCTGCTGACAAAAAAGCCGCTGGGAGCAACGGCAGAGGAGATCGCTTTGAACCCGCGTTCGCGCAGCGCCAAGCTGCGGGCCGCGGAGAGAATTTGAGGTTCGCGGGGCGAGGGCGTCCGCGGCACAAAACAGATTCCAGGCTGAGGGTAGGGCAGGAGGAAGAGATGTTCAACGGAACGATGATTGACGAACTGATGGCGGCGGTGGCCAGGGCGGAAGAGACGGCCGAAGCGGAATTAAGAACGGCGGACCCAGTCTTTGCCATGCCCTTGCCGGAATACTGCGGGGAAACTGCCCTCGCCGGGGTGGCCTAATGGCGGCCGCGGCGATGGCATCGGCTTCGGTGCGAGGACGGCGCAAACCCTGCTGGACGGGCACGCCGGAAGTGTACTTCGCCAAGAGCATAGACAATTCGCGGGTGGTGCGGGTGGCCGATCCCAAGCGCACGCGCGAAATGGCCATGTTTCTGGCGGCGGTGTGCTGCCTGTTCGTGCTGGTCATGACCTACGCCTGGCAGCACTTCAGTGCCATCGAGTATGGCTATCGCATTGAAGCGCTGCAGTCGCAGAAGGCCGGGCTGGTGGAAGTGAACCGGGCGCTGCACCTGGAGGATGCCTCGCTGCGCGATCCTGGGCGCATTGACCAGCTGGCGCGGCAAATGGGCCTGCAGTCGCCGACGGCAGGACAAATCATCATGCTGGACACCGCGTCGCCCGATCCCAGCGCGCCGCAGATGGCCAGCGTGGCGAATCCAGTTTCGGTGGTGTCAGCGCGATGATTCCGGGTAGAGACGTTGCTCGCAACGTCTAACGAATCGTGGCGGCCTGCATTCCGGGCCGCCATTCTTTTTGGAAGTGGTGTTGCGATTCAATCCGCCTCCCCTGGGCTTTTTGAAGGACGACGGGAGACGTAACAAGTTACGTCTCTACCGAAGTTCGGGTGGGTTTGCCAGCACCGTGCCAACAGACGGGTCTCATCCAGAGAGCGGGTACGAGCGTGGCCGCGAATACGGGCAAGGACGCACAGAAGCGCATCTACATACTGGCGGCATTTTTCTTGTTCTGGGCGGTGGTCATCTGCGCCCGCCTGGTTCAGCTGCAGGTTTTTGATTACGGCGAACTGGAGCAGCACGCCCTGCGCCAGCAGCAGCGCACCATCGAGGTGGCGCCGCGCCGGGGCATCATCTTCGACCGCAGCGGCCATGACCTGGCCATGTCCATTGCGGTGGACTCGATTTTCGCTGTGCCCAGCGAAATCCCCGATCCCGCCACCGCGGCCACTCTGCTGGCGCACGTCCTGAAACTGGATGCGGCGGAGCTGCGCGCCCGCTTTCATGCCTCGCGCACTTTCTGCTGGGTGGCGCGCAAAGTGGACGCCGACGCCAGCGACCGTGTACGCGCCCTCAACCTGCGCGGCATTTACTTCCAGAAGGAATCCAAGCGTTTTTATCCCAAACGTGAACTGGCAGCGCAAGTGCTGGGCTACGTGGGCATGGACGATGAAGGCCTGAGCGGAATTGAGCGCGAGTTTGATGACCAGCTGCGCGGCCAGCCCGGGCGCATGCTCATCAGCGTGGACGCGCGCAAGCGCTGGTTTGGCCGGGTGGAACGCCAGCCTGAACCGGGCGAGAACGTGGTCCTTACCATTGACCAGGCCATCCAGTACATCGCTGAGCGTGAACTGGACAAGGCAGTGCGGGAGAACGCCGCCGCCGCCGGCACCGTGATCGTGGAGAATCCGCACACCGGTGAAATTCTGGCGCTGGCCAACCGCCCCACCTTCAATCCCAACCAGAGCAAGAAAATCCGCCCGCAGGAACTTAATAACCGCGCCATCAGCGATATCTACGAACCGGGCTCGACCTTCAAGCTGGTGACGCTCTCAGCCGCGCTTGATCAGCGGCTCACCCATCCCAACGAGCTGGTGGATTGCCAGATGGGCTCCATCGTGGTGGGCGGCCGGCGTATTCACGACTGGCATCCCTACGGCGTGATGAGCGTGGCCAACATTCTGGCCCATTCCAGCGACGTGGGCACCATCAAGATCGGCCTGCGACTGGGCGATGACCGGCTCTACCACTACATCCGGAGCTACGGCTTCGGCTCCCAGACCGGAATTGACCTGCCGGGTGAAACCCGCGGTCTGACCAAGCCGGTAAGTCGCTGGTCGAAAGTTTCAATCGGCGCCATCTCCATGGGCCAGGAGATCGGGGTTTCGCCCATCCAACTGGCCGCCATGGTCTCCAGCATCGCCAATGATGGTGTGTGGATCGCGCCGCGAATCGTGGCTGGTACCATCGAGCCGCGCAGCACACCGCAAACGGTGGTGTTCCATTCTGGGGCGGAGCATCGGGTAATTTCCCGCCTCACCGCGGCGGAGATGAAGCAGATGATGGAAGGTGTGGTACTGCGCGGCACGGGCCGCAAAGCGCTGCTCGAAGGCTATACCACCGCTGGCAAGACGGGAACGGCGCAGAAGGTGGACCCGATTACGCACGCTTACTCCCATTCCAAGTATGTGACCTCGTTCGCCGGATTCGCGCCGGTCAATAATCCGGCGGTGGTCGTGGTGGTCATTCTGGATTCACCCATCACCCACGGGCACGAGGGGGGCATGGTGGGTGCGCCCCTTTTCCAGAGAATCGCGCAGCAGGTGCTGGAATACCTGCACGTGCCACACGACGTGGATATCCCCTCGGAGCGGCAACTGCTGCTGGCCAGCAAGTCGGTTTCGGTAAATGATCTGGAGGAAGGCTCGCCCGACCGGCTGGGAGCGCCTCTGGACATCCCTTCTGAGGATGCGGCGCCGGTTCCGCCATCCGCGACTGCAACTGCCGCCTCGGGCGAAGGCCGGCAGAGCGATTTTGCCGTTCACCCGGCTGCCGCTGTAACCGCCGAAGCTGTGGCCGCGCCTCCCGGCAAGAGCGAGAGCAAACCGCCAGAGGAACCGGCTCCCCTGCCCAGTTCTGGAACCGTGGTCCTAGACGTGGAGCAGGGCGGCATCGTGGTGCCCTCATTTCTAGGTAAGCCGCTGCGCGCCGCCATCGAAACGGCACAAAACAGCGGGGTCGAAATTGACGCCATCGGAGACGGAGTGGCTCGGGACCAATCGCCGCCGGCAGGTTCCCGCGTGCCCGCGGGAGCGCGCGTCGAGGTCAGGTTCGAGCAGTAGGAGACGAAAGAGTCATCGGTCATTCGTCTTGGGTGGTTGGCAAAGTTACGCTGGGTGCAACTCCGTTAACCGCCAGTTCCGAGCTTTAACGACGGATCCAGAGAGTATGCTCATTCCTTCTCTTACTTCCTCCACAAGGAGTGTGCCATGACCATCGAAGAACGCCTGGCCAGGCTCGAGGCCCAGAACCATCGTCTGAAGCGCGGAGTAGCGGCCGGGTTGGTGGTGCTTGTGGCGCTGCTGTGCATGGCCCAGGCGCGGCCTTCGCCGCCGGCGCTGGAAGCCTCGCATATCGTCCTGCGCGACGCTCAGGGGCGGGCGCGGCTGAGCATTGAGGTGGCGCGCGATGGCAATCCCGCCATCAATATTCTCGACCAGGAGGGCAGGCTGCGTTCTTCCCTGGGACCGCACGGCATCAGTTTTTACGACGAGACCGGCCGCATGCGCACCACGCTGATGAGCGACTTGCTCTACATGTCGGACGAACGGGCGCATGAAATTGCCCATCTGCAGGGCGACATGCATGGCGTGGAGTTGCTGCTGTTTAGCGGGCTGGGCTCGGGCTCCACTGTGTTGCGCGCGGATCCTTCTGGCTCGCAGCTGAAGCTGACCGGCAGCGGCCAGCAGAAGGTGCTGCGGCCAGGCGACTAAAAGGGCGGGTGGCCGGAGAGCGTCAGCCGCCGGGTGCCGGCGCTTTATAATGTGCTAAAGGGATGACCTTCCAACAACTTCTGGACGGGGTGGAAGTCCTGGCGCAGGCCGGAGACGCCGAGGTCAGCGGTGTGGAATACGATTCCCGCCGCGTGCAGCCGGGGTGTCTCTTCGTGGCCATGCAGGGGGAGAGCAGCGACGGCAACAAATTTATTGCCGCGGCTGTAGCCGCGGGGGCAGTGGCGGTGGTCAGCGACGCGCCCAGTTTCGTTCCGCCCACAGGCATTGCCGCCTGGGCCCGGGCGGCACACGGGCGGCGCGCCCTGGGCCGGTTGAGCGCCAATTTTTATCATCGCCCGGCGGAGAAGCTGGCTCCTACCGGCATAACGGGTACTAACGGCAAGAGCACCACCGCGTTCCTTATCGAATCCATTTTGCGAGCAGCGGGACGAAGCACGGCGCTGGTGGGCACCATCGAGTACCACGTAGCGGGCAAGATTCTGCCCGCCCCCCACACCACGCCGGAATCGCTGGAGCTGAACCGCATTTTCGCCGAAGCGCGGCAAGCCGGCGCCGGCGAAGTAGTGATGGAGGTCTCCTCCCACGCGCTGGCTCAGGAGCGCGCCTTCGGTATTCCCTTCGACGTGGCCGTATTCACCAACCTGACTCGCGATCACCTGGATTACCATCACACCTTCGAAGAGTATTTCGCGGCCAAGCAGAAATTATTTGAGGGCTGCGGCACGGAGCCGCCACGGGTCGCGGTATTTAACCTGGATGACGAATACGGGGCTCGCCTGGTAACGCTGAGCAGAAAGAAAAAATCTCAGGTGGTGGGCTACGGGTTGGCGCGGGGCGAGTTCTGCGCCCGCGACCTGGAGATAACGCCGCGGGGCACGCGCTTCCGGATGATTACTCCCTTGGGTGACTTGCCCATTTTTTCCCCGCTCATTGGCAAGGTAAACGTTTATAACGTCTTGGCCGCGGCTGCCGCCGGCTGGGCACGCGGCTGCAACCTCGATGCCGTCGCCCAGGGAGTGGGCGGGCTGGCGCGGGTGCCGGGAAGGTTTGAGCTGGTGGACTGCGGCCAGCCTTTCACCGTGGTGGTGGACTACGCGCACACTGACGACGCCCTGCGCAACCTGACTGCACTGGCGCGCGAGTTCGTCAGCCGGGGCCAGCCTAAGGCGCGGGTTATCACCCTGTTCGGCTGCGGCGGCGACCGCGACCGCGCCAAGCGCCCGTTGATGGGCGAGGCGGCCGGGGAGGGCAGCGACTTCGTGGTGCTCACTTCCGACAATCCGCGCAGCGAGGACCCGCTCACCATCATCAATGACGCGCTGACTGGACTGCAGCGCACAGAAACCCGCTACGTCACCGAGCCTGACCGCCGCAAAGCCATCCTGCTGGCCCTGGGCGAGGCGCGCGCCGGCGACCTCGTGCTGCTGGCGGGCAAAGGCCACGAGAAGGTGCAGGTTACGCGCGCCGGCTCAGCGCCCTTTGACGATGTGGAGGTGGCGCGCGCCGCCCTGGTCACGCTGGGCTATTGCGAAGACGCCAACCCGGTTTCCCGGGCCGCGGGGAGCGAATCTTGAAACTGCCGCTTGGTCGCATTGCTGAATTCATTTCCGGCGGCGGCAGGTTTCGCGAAGCTGTGATCGCCCAGGGCTACTCCATTGATTCCCGCACTCTGCAGCAAGGCGAACTCTTCTTTGCGGTGAAAGGCGAGCGCCTGGACGGGCACGAATTTGTGGCCCAGGCGCTGGAGCGGGGCGCGGCCGCTGCGGTGGTGCGCGCCGACCGCCTGGCAAATTTCCCCCCTCGCTCTCGCCTGATCGCCGTGGAAGATCCGCTGGCCGCCCTGCAGAAGCTGGCGGCCGCCGTACGCCGCGCCTGGGGCAAGCCAGTGGTGGGCATTACCGGCTCGGCGGGCAAGACCACCACCAAGGAAGCCATCGCCCACCTTCTGGCCACTCGCTTTCGCGTGCACAAGTCGGAAGGTAATTTGAACAACCACTTCGGGCTGCCGCTCATGCTGCTGCGGCTGGAGCCGGAGCACGACGTGGCCGTGATCGAGATGGGCATGTCGCACCTGGGCGAAATCCGCGAACTGGCCAGCATTGCCCAGCCTGAGACCGGAGTGGTGACCTGCGTGGCTCCTGTACACCTGGAATTTTTCAAGTCGGTGGCGGAGATTGCGCGGGCCAAATACGAACTGGTGGAAGCGCTGCCGCCGGATGGAACGGCGGTGCTCAACGCCGATGACGAATATGTCTCGCAATTTGGGCGCGATTTTCCCGGCAAGGTAGTGACTTTCGGAGTGCGGACTCCGGCCAGCGTGCGGGCGGAGGGCATCGAGCTGCGCGGCGCTCGGGGTTCGGCCTTCGAGATTGTTGCCGGCGCCGCCCGCGAGCCCGCGATTCTGCCCCTGGTAGGCGCGCATAACATTCCCAATGCCTTGGCGGCGGTAGCGGTGGCGCTGGAACGGGGTATTCCCCTGGTGGAGGCGGCAGCCGCTCTGGCCGGCCTGGCCCCAGCCGACAAACGCGGCCAGGTGATCGAAGTAGGCGGAGTGACCGTCATCAATGATTGTTACAATTCGAATCCCAAAGCACTCGATGCCATGGTGGATGCCCTGCTGGCCCTGCCGGCGCAGCGCCACATTGTAGTCGCGGGAGAGATGCTGGAGTTGGGTCCGACCGGCCCTGAACTGCACGCCGAGTGCGGCCGGCGTATGGCCAAAGGCGGCGTGAATGTGCTGGTAGGAGTGCGAGGCGCGGCCGCGCACATGGTGGAAGCGGCGCGCAAAGCGGGCATGCGGGCGGAGTTCATAGTCGCGCCCGAAGACGCGGGCGAATGGCTGGCCCGGGAAGCGCGTCCGGGGGATGCGGTGCTGCTCAAGGCTTCACGGGGTGTGCGTCTGGAAAGAGCTCTGGAACGCTGGCGGGAGCGGACGGCTCCGCACCAGAGCAAAGTTGTGGCCCCGGGCCCCTAGGATTTGATCCTTAACGGGAGGACGATTGCTCTACTGGTTGCTGTACCTGAAACTATTTCATTATTTTTCGCCCTTCCGCATCTTCCGTTTCTTAACCTTTCGCACCGCCTTCGCCAGCCTGACGGCGCTGTTCACGGGATTGATTATCGGGCCGCTGGTCATCAAGCGTCTGCGTGAGTTTCAGATCGGGCAGTTCATCCGCGAAGAGGGCCCGCAGGCGCACCAAAAGAAGGCCGGCACCCCCACCATGGGCGGAGTGCTGATCGCCATTTCCATTGTGGTGCCCACGCTTTTGTGGGCTGACCTGAGCAATAAATTCATCTGGGTGGCGGTGCTCTCCACCACGGCCTTTGCCGGTATCGGCTTTGCCGACGACTATCTGAAGACGGTGCACCGCCGCAACCTGGGGCTGACCGGGCGCACCAAGCTGCTGCTGCAGATCACCACCAGCGTAATGATCGCCATCGCCCTGATCGGGCTGCAGACGCAGGGTCTGTACTCCACCAGGCTGATCATGCCCTTCGTGAAGACTTTCCGGCCGGACCTGGTGGTGGACCGCTGGCTGGTGATTCCTCACATGTGGCTGTTCGCCTTCCTGCCCTTCATTGGCTTTGTGGTGCTGGTGATTGTGGGATCGAGCAACGCGGTGAACCTCACCGATGGCCTCGACGGGCTGGCCATCGGCTGCACCATTATTGCCGCCGGCGCCCTGGCCGTGCTCACCTACATCAGCGGCCATGCCACCTTCGCCAACTATCTCGAACTGCAGCGCATGCCGCAGGTGGGCGAGTTGACCATTTTCTGCGGCGCCATGGTGGGCGGAGCCATCGGCTTTCTCTGGTACAACGCGCACCCCGCGGAAGTGTTCATGGGCGACGTGGGTTCGCTGTCGCTGGGCGGCGCCATAGGGACGATAGCCGTCATTATCAAGCAGGAACTGCTGCTGCCCTTTATTGGCGGGATTTTCGTGATTGAGGCGGTTTCGGTGATTCTGCAGGTAGCCTCGTACAAGCTGCGCCACAAGCGCATTTTCAAGATGGCGCCCCTGCACCATCACTTCGAGCTGCTGGGCTGGTCGGAGTCGAAGATCATCGTGCGCTTCTGGATCGCGTCGCTGGTGTTTGCGCTTTTTGCCCTGACCACGCTGAAATTGAGGTAGGGAGCCGGATGCGTGACAGAATGCGTGAAGGGCGGCAGGTAGAGCTGGTAATTGGTGGTTGGATTTCGGTGACAACGGGCTAACGGCCAAGAGCCAGTCAGCTAGACAGCTAGTCAGCTAGACAACTTTACAGCTTGAACTTGAAGAACCAACGCGTGCTGGTGGTGGGCCTGGGCAAATCGGGAGTGGCCTCGTCACTCTTCCTCAAGGCCCAGGGGGCGCGGGTCACTGTCTCCGACACCAAGAGCCAGGACGAACTGCGCGGCGAGATTCCCAAGCTGCTCGATGCCGGCGTCACAGTTGAAACCGGGGGGCACGGGGAGCGCACCTTCCGCGGCCAGGACCTGATCGTGGTCAGCCCGGGGGTGCCGGTGGATGTGCCGTTGCTGGAGCAGGCGCGCGAGCAGGGCGTTCCGGTGATCGGCGAAATCGAATTGGCGGCGCGCTTTCTCAAAGGCCGCATCGTGGCCATCACCGGCTCCAATGGCAAGACCACCACCACGACGCTGACCGGCGAAGTCATCTCCATGGGCGGCTGGGAATCGCTGGTGGGCGGCAATATCGGAACCGCCGCCATCTCCCTGGTGGAAGAGAGCACCGACGACAGCTACGTTGTGCTGGAGGTTTCCAGCTTCCAGCTCGAGACCATCGAGAGTTTTCATCCTTTTGTTGCGGTAGTGCTGAACATCACCCCCGACCACCTCGACCGGCACAGCACCTTCCAGGCCTACGTGGACGCCAAGGCGCGGATCTTCGAGAACCAGACAGGCGAGGACTTCGCCGTGCTCAATGCTGACGATCCCACCTGCGTGAGCCTGGCGGGCCGCACCAAGGCGCGCAAGATCTGGTTCAGCCGCAAGAACGAAGTGGAGACCGGCGCTTGGGTCAGGAATGGCCAGATTATTTACCGCGACGGCGGCGAAGAACGCGACATCATGCCGCTGAGTGAAATCAAGCTCAAAGGCGCGCACAATCTGGAGAACGTGCTGGCGGCGGTATGCGTGGGTATGCTGACCCAGACCGAGCCCTCGCGCATCCGGCGCGCGGTGCAGGAATTTAAGGCGGTGGAGCACCGCCTGGAATACGTGGCCACGGTGCGCGGGGTGGAGTTCTATAACGATTCCAAGGCCACCAACGTGGATGCCACCATCAAGGCGCTGGAATCATTTCCCGCCAATATCCACCTGATCCTGGGCGGCAAGGACAAGGGCAGCGATTACACTGTGCTCAAGCCGCTACTCAAGGAACGGGCGCGGCGGGTATATACCATCGGGGCGGCGGCGGAGAAGATCGAGTCGCACCTGGGCGGGGTCGTGGAAGTGGTACGCGCGGGCACGCTGCAGTCGGCGGTGAAGCGGGCGGCGGCTTCAGCCGAGAGCGGCGATGTGGTTCTTTTGGCCCCCGCCTGCGCCAGCTTCGACCAGTTCGACAATTACGAGCACCGCGGACGGGTCTTCAAGCAGACCGTGCAGGCGTTGGCGGAGCAGGGGTAGAACTCGCCACTAGTCACCGAGGCACAGAGAAGCAGGTTTCAAAGTTTCGCAGGTTTCAAGGTTTCCAGTGCCGCCCTTACGGGGCTTTCTTTCCCTGTCACATCGGCACCCAAAAACCTCTCCCCTGGGGTTTACTCTCGAGGCCCCACTCCACAGCTTTTTTTAGAATCCTCTGTGCCTCTGTGTCTCTGTGGTGAGAAATTCGTTACAAGCGAAAATGGCCAGACGGGTTAGTGTCGACAGAACGCTCTTCACGGTCACCGTGCTGCTGGTGTTTATCGGCCTGGTGATGGTGTTCAGCGCTTCGGCGGTGATGGCCAAGGACCGCTACGGCTCGCCTTACACCTTTCTGATCC
>DATJEH010000087.1:0-13883 GCA_035496875.1 Terriglobales bacterium
TCAGGCGAGAAGCGCGGCTCCACGTTGACGTTGCCGCCCGAGGTCAATTGCCTGGATTTCCTGGTCTCCAGGTCGAGGGCGTGCAGTTCGAGCGCATCTTTGTAGTAGGTCGCGTACACAATCCAGCGTCCGTCGTGCGACCAGTCTGGCTGGTAATCGTAACCGGGCCCGGCGGTCAATTGCTCGGCCGCGCCCGAGTCCAGGCGCTGCCGCCACAGCGTGCCTGCCATCGAATAGACGACCTCTTTCGAATCCGGCGACCAGGCCACCGAACTTGGACCGCTAGTCAGTTGCGGCAGGTACATCTCCCGGTAGTAGTAAGGATGGGGCAGGGCGATCTGCTTCAGTACTGGTTCCCGGGCGGCGAAAGCGGCGGCGCTGGCCAGCGCCAAGGTCAACAAAGCTAAACTTTGGATTTTCAAGATAGCTCCTGAACGGCATCTGCACTGCAAGAAAACGCTGGGTCCTTCGACTCGGACGCGCGTTTGCATGGCGCATCCTCACTCAGGATGCCAGTGTTCGCTCACATTTCATCGCGCCACAACCGGAAGCACGATGCGGGATGGGTGCTCGCGATCGTGATAAATCCGAATTTCAGCCTTGCGCATCTGGGAAGACGTGGTTTCCAGTTCGCCATTCTGCGGGTTGCGCGAAAAATCCGGAAAGAACGAACCCGAAATCTGCACCCGGATGCGGTGCCCCGGCGCAAAGACGTTGCCGGTACGCAGGTTAGGCAAGGTTAATTTGTAAACCTGGCCAGGGGTGAGCAATTGTCTACCTCGGTTCGGCTCGCGATAGCTGGCGCGGAGCACATCATTCCCAGGGCTCATGAGATTGAAGGCGGTGCCGTCGGGAGCGACGTCCAGCAGGCGCGCCCAAAGGTCGAAGTCGGGGCAGCCGCAGGAAACGTAGATTTCCGCGGTGATCGGCCCCAGGGCGGTAACATTCTCGGCGAGCGGCTTGGAGTCGAATATTAGAACGTCCGGCCGCTTGGCCAATTCCCTGAAATCGTGCGCCCCCAGTTTGCCGGCATAGGGATCAACCACCGGATGCTCCGGGTCGGAGGTAAACACGCTGAACTCTTCTTCGGTGGGCGCCGACGCGGCCAGCGCGCCACCTTTCTCTTGCGGACCCGCGCCGGCCAGATAAAAGGAAGTTGCCTTGATTTCGGCCGGCGGCCAAGTCTCCTCATTTTGCCAGCGGTCCTCGCCCATGACGAACAGGCGCACCGGTTTCTCCCGCTCCACGCCGTTGTTGATTCCGCGCAGATAGTGATCCATCCAGCGCAGCACCACCTGGTCATAATCAATGCGTGCCGCGGGACCGAACTCACGCTCCCCGGATTTTGTCTTGGTGGTTTCCTGGACCCCGTGGATCCAGGGACCAATCAAGAGCTGAGTGCGCGGATCCCCCTCATTTTTGCGGCTGGCGAGCAAGCCGAGATAGTTAGTGGTCGCTCCCTCCGGGCCGTAGTCCTCGTCGTACCAGCCGGAGAGGTTGAGCACGGCGGCGTGCACGCGTGCGTATTTATCGCGCAGTTCCGCCCAGTTCCACCACGGATCATAAGGTGGATGGTGCAGCCACTCATAGTAGAAGGGCGCCAGCCCGCGAAACTCGGGCAGTGAATCCAGGGGAACCGTCCGGCGCATCCGGTTGTTCACTTTGAGCCATGCCGCTTGCGCATCCTGGTACGTTGTAGGGCCGGGCAGATGTTTCTTCACGCGCAGGTTGGGAGCAATGTCATCCCAGATCCACTCCAGCCACGACATATCGAAAGCGCCGCTGGAGTAGAAGAAATTGCGCGGAGTGGAGAACGTCATGGCCGGCACCATAGCCTTCAGGTGCGGCGGGCTCTCCACCGCCGCCAGCCACTGCACCGCGCCAGGATAGGACAGCCCGAAGGTGCCTACGTTGCCATTTGACCAGGGCTGTCGCGCCGCCCACTCGATGGTGTCATAACCGTCGCGGCCTTCATTTTGATAGGCGGCAAACTCGCCCTCTGAGGCATAACGGCCGCGCACGTCTTCCACCACCACCGTGTACCCGCGCTCCACCGCGTGGCGAAACGTGGTGTAAGTTTTCAGCGCCTCTTCTTTATCGTAGGGAGTGCGGTAGACCAGCGTAGGGAAGCGGCCATTCCGCCGCGGACGCAGGACATCGGCGCGCAGCACCACCCCGTCCCGCATGGGTACGGCTACATTCTTTTGCAGCACGGATTCGGCGGGGGCGGCAACGGCGAGTGCCGTCGCCAATGAAAGCAGGAGCAGGGTCCCGGAGAGCTGTTTCATGGGAAGCGCGTAGCGTAACACTTGCGCACACAAGCGCACAACACTTCTACCGAGCTGATGCGGAGCTCATCCCGCGTGCGTGGCGACTAGCCCACAGCCAGTTCAGGAAGGCGATCAACGTAACCACCGTCAGGACATAGAAGGAGCCGCGTTGCATGGCGCTCAGGAACACCATACACATGCCAATCCCAATCACGGCCAGCACCGGGCCGCCAGGCAGGCGGAAGCGCGCCTCGCTTGGCGCGCGGCGACGTAGAACAATCAGGGCCGCGCATACGATTCCGTAATAAAACAGTCGGGCAACAGCCGACAGCACTACATTCCACTGGAAGCTGCCCGTGAAGGCCAGCACCCACAGCAGCACCGCAAAAACAACGATGGAAACGTAGGGAGTACGAAAGCGCCGATGAATGGCGGCGAACACCTGCGGGAAGTCCCCCTGCTCGGCCAGGGCGAAGGTGAGCCGGGGCGTGTTCAATATCATCGAAGCGAGATAGCCGTAAACCGAGAGCAAGGCGCCAAGAGTTATGAACGAAGTGCCCACGCCGCCCATGAAAACGCGTGCCGCCGTGGCCAGGGGCCTGTCGCCGGCAGCAGAGTTGGCCAGTACTCCCATCACCACCACCTGCACCAGGGTGTAGATTACAGTGCAAGTCGCCAGAGCGGCGACCAGCGCAAAAGGGGCATCGCGGCGCGGGTCTTTGGCTTCCCCCATCGGCAGCAACGCGCCTTCGAATCCGCCATAGGCGAAGACCATCAGCAACATGGCATCCAGCCACGAGCCGCTTCCCGTGTTTGCAATTCCGAGATGGACTGGCTGGTGGCGGCCCACAAGGTAAATGCCGCCAATGACTATGAACACCAGCAGCGGCAACAGCTTGGCCACTGTGAATACGTTGCTGAGTTGCGTGCCCGCATTCACCCCCACGTAGTTGATGACGGTCACCATGCCAATGAGCGCAGTCAGCACGATTACCCGCGACAGCGGCGCCTGGGCGTGCACCCAGAATTCAGCCAGGTAAATGACGAACAGGTTGGCATTAGCCGCCGCCGAAGCCAGTCGCACCAGCCATGTCAGCCAACCCATCAGAATGCCGGTGAAGCGCCCAAAGGCCACGCGGGCATACAGGTAGGGGCCTCCGGTGGCGGTAAAGCGCGAGGCTACTTCCGCGAAACATAGCATGATAATGCCGCTGAAAACCGCGGCGGCGATCCACGCCACGGGTCCGGCGCTGCCCAATTGGCGGGTAATCAAAGACGGCAGGCCAAAGATGCCGCTGCCGATAATGGAGTTGACCATGAGCGCGGCCAGGCTCCAGCGCCCAATACTGCGGACCAAGCCCCCGCGCGCCGCCTTCGCGCTCTGCACAACAGGGGTTGTAACACAAATCAGCTAAAAGGCTTATGCCAAAAGGTCGCAGGCCGCTCGGAGTAAGAATGTAGCCGGTGCAGAGGGTGCAACCTGCGCTTGAACAGCACCCCTCTAAGCCCCCATACGGCTTCCCAAGGGGAGCTGAAGGAGGCTTGAGGTGGGACTTTTCCTGTGGTTGTTTTTTGTGCTGGTGGTGCTGTGGCTGATTTTCTGGCTGGCGGTGCACGTTACTTCGGGGCTCATCCACCTGCTGCTGGTGGTGGCGGTGATCTCGCTGATTCTGCATTTTGTGCGCGGACCCCGGCGCTCTACGGTCTGAACCGCCCGGCGGGCCCCGGGCAAGCTGCCGCACGGTTACTTCCGGTTCCCGACAACGATAAAATGTTGCCCGAAAATGCCCGCTGGGAGCGGTTTCGCCGGAAGTAACCTGCTATTACCAAGGCTCATGGACACAGGACATCTGGCTGCTGAACCCTAAGGGGTGAGAACGTAAGCTGGTCTTCTTGCAGCGTGCGCTGCACCTGCGGGAGAGGGGAACAGGGCCATATGGACGAAGTGACAGCTCGCATTGAACGCGTAGCCGAAGACCTGCGCGTCATTCAACAGGAACTGAACTTAGCGGCCATGCAGGCGCCGCCCGATCCAGAAGAGGAACCAGTCAGCGTGGACGCACTGGAAACCCTCAAATCAGCCCTGGACCAGATGCGCCATTTTCTCTGGTTTTACTGTCAGGTGATCAACCAGGAATCTGACCTGCGTGAAAAGCTGCGCCAAGCCTTGCGGCAGGACGGGGACACAGAAACCGATACCGCTTCCGCTATTGACCGGCTAGCGCGCGCCGCCGATCGCGCCTTTTTCCGTTATCGCCTCAACGGGAAAAAACCCAACTGAATTGCATAATTGAGTAATTGTGCAATAGGGAAATTGGGCACAGTTGTGACTCCGCATCAATTGCACAATTGTTCAATTACCCGATTACCCAACCCTTAGGCTCCCACGCTCTGCAATTGCGCCACCCCAGGAAGAAAGCGCATGGGGATGTCGCGCGAGGTGAGCAGGCCGGGCTTGGCCTCCAGCAGTGCGGGTACGCAATTCACCGCAATCGCCGCGGTGGCCAGGTCGCCATGGATGCCGCCGGGGATGGCCAGTGTGAGGTCGGGCACGCCGCTGATCTCAATCGCGTCCACCGGCTCAGGAGCGCCCAGATACATCTCCAGCTCCAGGCGCACGCTTTCCTGCCCGTCGCCCATGCCGCGGGCCACCTGGCGCACTCCCTTGACGCGGCCGGGGGCGACCTCCAGAAACTCGCTGCGTACCACTTCCTGCGCCACCACTGGTTCGATAGTTTCCTCGACGATATCCACCTCCAAGCCCAGCGAGTCGGCGATCATGGCAGCAGACTCCGGCAACCCGTGGTGCTTGATAACGCCGGCTGACACCTGCGCCTGGAATTCCTCCACCGTCATGCCGGCGCCCACTTTCTTCTGCAGGGGGAGGCGGCGCCGCGATGCGTCTACCACCCGCCGCACCTTCACCCGCCGCACCTCCTGGCAGGCGGTGGAGAGCGTGAGCACCAGTTTGTCCATTGCGAAGCCGGGATTAACGCCCGTCCCCAGTAGCGCCACCCGGTGCTCGCGCGCCTTCCGGTCAAGTTGCTGAGCCAACTCCGGATGCTTGCGAAAGGGGTAGGCCAGCTCTTCACAAGTGGAAACGACATGGCTGCCGGCCTGCAAGCAGCCCAGAAGCTGGTCGGAAACCTGGGCGAGATAAGACGACGTGGTGTGTACAACTACATGGGCGCCAGCCCGCAAAACGTCGCGCGCGTCGCCCTGAATCACAACTCCCAAGTCTCGATCCGCGCCAACAATGCGGCCCAGGTCCTTGCCCATTTTTCCCGGGTCCAGGTCAATGGCCCCGACCACTTGGATCTCAGGCTTTTGCAGCATCAGGCGCACGATTCCAGCCCCGATGGGCCCTACTCCGTACTGGATGACGCGAATCTTATGAGTGGCCAAGAAGACCTCCCCCCCGACAGGACGTCCGGGGAAAAATCTCATATTACATGATGGGGGAAGGTGGTTCAGTGACGATAGACGCCAGTTTCTGAGTTCGAAACCCAGGGCCGCCGTGCTTGTCCGTAGAATTCCTTACGCACACCTACAGATTGACGCGTCGCATGCCCTCGTCGGGGTAACGTGCGCCGGCGGCCACTCCCTGCGGCGCCGCTTTTTCAATGCGGGCCAGGTCGTCTGTGCTCAGCTGGATGCTCGCGGCTGCGATGTTTTCTTCAAGATACTTCTGCCGCTTGGTACCGGGGATGGGGACAATGTCCTCGCCCTGCGCCAGGAGCCAGGCCAAGGCCAATTGCGCGGGTGTGCACTTCTTCTCTTTGGCCAGGTTCTGCACTTGTTTTGCCAGGTCCAGATTGCGCTGCAGGTTCTGCTGCTCAAAGCGCGGGTTGCGGCGGCGCCAGTCATTCGGCGCCAGATCGTCCAGGCTCTGGATCTTGCCCGTCAGGAAGCCGCGTCCTAGCGGACTGTAGGCCACAAAGGTGATGCCCAGTTCGCGGCAAGTGGGGATAACCTCCGCTTCCGGGTCGCGCGTCCACAACGAATACTCGGTTTGCAGAGCCGCAATTGGGTGGATTTTGTGGGCCCGGCGAATGGTCTGAGGCGCTGCTTCAGACAGCCCGAGATAGCGAACTTTACCTTGTTCCACCAGACGTGCCATGGCGCCGACGGTTTCTTCGATAGGTACGTTGGAATCAACCCGGTGCTGGTAGTAGAGGTCAATCGTGCTCAGACCCAGCCGTTTGAGGCTGGCGTCGCAGGCCTGCTGCACGTACTCGGGGCGGCCGTTGATATCGGCCCAGCCTCCATCCGGGGTGCGGACGTTGCCGAACTTGGTTGCCAGAAAAGCCTTGTCGCGCCGGTCGCGGATAGCATTGCCCACCAGTTCTTCGTTGTGGCCCATGCCGTAGGCATCGGCGGTGTCGAGAAAATTGAGGCCGAGTTCCAGGGCGCGGTGAATAACTTCTATGGATTCCTGGTCATTGCGCGGGCCGTAAAACTCCGACATTCCCATACATCCCAGGCCGATGGCTGAAATCATGATCGGAGTGCTATCCAGGCGGCGGTACGGCATGGCGGTTTTTCCCTGAGAGCTCATTCCATTACCCCGTATCACAATTCTGATGCCTCCAAAGTGCGGAGGTTGCAATTTTCCAGAAATGGTCGAATAACGTTCTGGCGGCGTTGATGGGCGGGGTTTACCCGCTGATTTGTCCGGCGATTATGGTTTTCTGCACTTCGCCACCGGGTCCGAGAATGATGATGTCGGCATCCGCTCCCGCCGCTACAACGCCTTTCTGCTTCTCTCGGATCACTGTCGCCGGGTTCGCGCTTGCCAACTGAACGGTTTCCTGGAGCTTCCAGCCGGCAAATTGCATGGCGTTGCGCACGGCCTGATCCAGGTGGAGCACGCTTCCGGCTAACTTGCCCTCGCTGGTGCACTCCTCGCCTTTGAGTTCGACCTCAAACGACCCCAGCCGATAACGGCCTTCCGGCATGCCGGTGGCACTAATGGCATCGGTGATCAGAACAGCGGTATCCTGTCCCTTCACCTGCAAAAAGAGTTGCACGATGGCCGGGTCAACGTGGATGCCATCGGCGATGATCTCAGCGGTGACGTGTTGATCTGTCAGTATCGCTCCTACAAGTCCGGGCTGGCGATGATCCAGCGGACGCATGGCGTTGAAGGTATGAGTAGCATGGCGCGCACCCGCGCGGATTGCCGCCCTTGCTGTTTCCAGGTCGGCATCAGAGTGGCCCAGGCTGCAGCAAACGCCCCGCCGCGAGGCTTCCGCCACCAACTCCATCGCTCCTTCTATTTCCGGGGCGATGGTCATGATTTTGATATGGCCGCGCGCCGCCTGCCAATAACGGTCAAATCGTGAAAGCGTGGGAGGCAGAAGGTATTCAGGCGGGTGAACCCCGCGCCGGGTGTGACTAAGGAAAGGCCCCTCCAAATGAATGCCTAGCGGACGGGCGCAAACACCTGCGACATCTTCCCGCGGGTTTTCAATGCTGTTCGCCAGCCATTCCAGAGCCCGCAATATATTTTCCTCGGGCGCGGTCACCGTCGTCGGCAAATATGCGGCTACGCCATGCCGTGCCAAAGAGGTTTCAAAACGATTAAGGCCTTCGCTGCTGGGCTCCATCACATCGTGCCCGACACCGCCATGAATGTGGATGTCCAGGTAAGCGGGAGCCAGCACCGCGCCGGGAAAATCGAAGCTGCGGCAGCCGCGGGGAAGCTCCCGAACTGCCCGCGAAGTAACCTCCACAATCTTTCCGCCGTCCAGCAACAGCAACGGTTGCTCGATGCACTCCCGAGGAGTGAGCAGGGCGGAAGCAGTAAGGGCAATCATGTACTTAGCCGCATTGTAACGGAAGCAGTCAGTAGTCAGTAGTCAGAAGCCAGTAGTTAGCAGTCGTTTGCGGCTTTCGGTAAACAATCCTCGGGCCAAGCAGCAAAGAGAGCTCGCGAGAGCGGAGGTGAAATGTGCAAGTTCATTCCACCCGCTGACTGGCTCCGACTCCTGACCCCCTGACTCCTGGTTTTTAATGCGCCGCTACCGCCGCGCCTTTGTGTTTTGGCTTTCGCATCAGCAGGATCAGGGGCGTGACCACCAGAAACAGAATTCCCAGCAGGAAAAATGCGGAGTTGAAGGAAATCATGGAGGACTGGCGCGCAATCATGCCGAATACGGCGGCATAGGCCTGGTGGGTGGCGGTGGCGAAATCCATTCCCCGCGACATGAAACCGGCGCGCGCAGCATTAATCATCTGTCGCGTGGTCATGTCGAAGGCGGTCACATGCGTGATCAGGTCGTTAATGTGGATTTGTGTGTCGCGCGCCACAATGGTGGTGGCCCCGGCGATGCCTACGCTGCCTCCTAGATTCCGCATGACATTAAAGATGCTGGTGGCATTACCCATCTGCTCCTTGGGAATTGGGTCATGCGTGGCGGTGGTCAGGGGAACGAAAATAAAACCTAGCGCGAACCCCTGGATGAATTGCGGCCAGGCGATATCCCAGTATCCGGCATTCAAGTTGAGATGGGAGAGGGCATACATGCTGAAAGCGGCGCCCAGCAGGCCTCCGGTCAGCAGCTTGCGGGCTTCAAACTTCGAGAGCAAGGCGCCGACGATGGGCATGGCGATGAACGATCCCAGGCCGCGCGGCAGCATGGCCATGCCCGCATTCAGCGCGGGATAGCCCAGCAGAGTCTGCAGCAGGATGGGAATAAGCACCATGCTGCCATAAAGCCCAAAACCCAGCGTGGTCATTAAAAAGACACCTGTGGCGTAGGTGCGCACGCGGAATATTCGCAGGTTGACCACAGGATGCCAGTCCAGCAGTTCGTGAATCACGAACAGCGACAATCCGACAGCGGCCACGATAGCCAGAATCAGAATGAAATGGGAGCTGAACCAGTCGTCCTCCTGGCCCTTATCGAGCATGATTTGCAGCGCGCCGATACCGACCGCCAGAAACCCGATGCCCCAGTAGTCCACGCCGCCGGCCCGGCGCTTGATGTAGGCGGGATCGAAGATGAACAGCTTGGACATGATCAGGCCTGCAATGCCCACCGGCAGGTTGATGTAGAAGATCCAACGCCAGCTGTAACTGTCGGTGATCCAGCCGCCCATCACCGGGCCCAACATGGGAGCAACCACGATGCCCAACCCCCAGAAAGCCATGGCCTTGCCGCGCTCCTCGGGCGGGAACGCTTCCAGCATGATGGCCTGGGAAAGGGGCTGCAGGCCGCCGCCGCAGGCGCCTTGCAGCACACGAAAAATAATCAAAAAGGGCAGGTTGGGCGCCATGCCGCACAGCACGGAAGCGAGGGTGAAGCCGGTGATGGAGGTCATCAGCACGCGCTTGCGGCCAAAGTGATTGGAGAGCCACCCGGTCAGAGGCAGGACGATGGCATTAGCCACCAGGTAGGAGGTCAGCACCCAGGTAGCTTCGTCCACAGTTGCCGAGAGATTGCCGGCAATGTGGGGCAGAGAAACGTTCACCACCGTCGTGTCCAGCACCTCCATGAAGGTGCCCAGCATCACGGCGACGGAAATGAGCCAAGGATTGACGTAGGGCTGAGCCTTGGATGTCTGATTGCCGTTGGCCATGTTACTTCGTGAGCACGGTTGGCACCACCGACATGCCCGGCCGTAGCAGTCGCTGCGGGTCCTGACCTTTTTCGAACACGATCTTCACCGGCACGCGCTGCACGACTTTAACGTAGTTGCCGGTGGCGTTTTCTGGCGGCAGCAAGCTGAAGCGGGCGCCGGTGGCGCCGCCGATGCTGTCCACATGGCCCTTGTAGGTGCGGCCGTAAGCGTCCACCTCGATGCTGGCATGCTGGCCGGGGTGCATGTTCTTAAGTTGCGTTTCCTTGAAGTTGGCGGTTACCCAAACGTCCTCCAAATTAACCAGGGCGAGCACCGGCTGGCCCGGTTGGATTACCTCGCCCGGTTCCACGGTCTTCTTGCTGACGATGCCGGTCGCGGGGGCGCGAATAACGGTGTATTGCAGGTGGAGTTCGGCCTGCTGCAACGTCGCTTTCAGGCGGGCCACATTGGCCTCAGCGGAGCTGGCTTTAGCGCGGGTAATGGCCACCTGCTGGGGCACGGTCTGGGCGCCCTGCAGCATGGCCTCAGACTGGGCCACGTGGCTCCGCGCGTTGGCCACGGCCGCGCGGGCTGCGTCCACGCTCGCGGCAGCCTGCTGTTCCGTGGTTACTGCCGTGTCGTAGCGCTGCTGCGGAATTTCATCTTTCTTGATGAGCTGAGCAAAGCGGCGCACGTCATCGGCTGCCAACTTGTACTGGGCTTCGGCCTCCCGCAGCCGAGCCTGGCTTGCGGTTACTTCCTGCTGCGCTGCCCGCAGGCTGGCTTGGGCGTTGCTGAGGGTGCTGGAGGTGGTGGCGTGAGTGAGTGGCACCCCGGTGCGCGCCGCCTGAAGAATTGCCATCGCATCCTGCAATTCGGCGCGGGCGCGGTCCACAGCTACCTGGTAGTCGGTGGGGTCCAGTTGCACCAGCACCGTGCCCGCCTCCACGTACTGGTTATCATCCACATTTACCTTTTCCACCGTTCCTCCCACGCGCGCGCTGATGGGCACAATATGGCCATCGATTTGCGCGTCGTCGGTGGACTCTCGCGCGGAGTAATAGCTCCACACTGCGTACCCTGCAGCAACAAAAAGGATGAGGATGGCGAGCACTACCCACTTGGCGTGCGGGTGAGCGCGAAAATAGCCTTGGGCGCGGCCTCCGCGCTCCGGGGGACCAGCTTCCTCTGGCCAGGGCTCCCGGGGCGCCGGTTCTGCCTCGATCGGCGGCTTGGCGGTAGTTTGCTGATCGGCCACTTACTGTCCTCCCAAGAACTTCTTCAAAGCCTGTTCCGCAATGCCCAGGGCGCGGGCCAACGAAAGCTTGGCCAGGTTATGCGCGAACAATGCGGAAATGTAATTTTCGTGGGCCGCGGCCAGAGCTTCCTGGGCTTGCACCACTTCGATGGTGTCGGTAACTCCAGCGGCAAAGCGGTCGCGCGCCTGCCCCAGTTGCTGGGTGGCCAGCTCCACGGAGCTCTTGGCCACCTTCACCTGATCGGCGGCGGTGTTCAGATCCAGGAAAGCGGTACGCACCTCATACTCGATGCGCCCGCGCATGTCTTCCAGTTGCGCCCGCCGCTGTTGCAGTTGCGCGTCTGCCTGCAACTGGTCGGCGCGCACCTTGCCGCCCTGAAAGACGGGTATCTTCAGGGCCGCCGCGGCCGTGAAGGTGCCATGCGAAGTGGTCGGCCGGTTACCAATGTCCCCGTAATCCCCATCAAAACTCAAGGACGGTAGGCGTTCATCATTGGCCGCTTTCTTGGCCATTTCAGCCGCATGGAGCAGGCTTTGCGCGCCGCGATAATCGGCGCGCGAGCGGAAAGCCTCATCAATCGCCTGCTGCAATGTAATCGGCGGAGCGGGAGTGAAAGGCATTGTGTCTGTCAAATTAAAGGCCTGTTCGCCCGGCAGCCCAATAGTGCGTGCCAGGGCCAGCTTCTGCTTTTGGAAATCGTTTTCCACGGCCAGCAAACGTTGCTGCTGTGCCTGCATTTCCACCTGGCTGCGCAGCACGTCGATGGCTGCCGCCAGGCCGGCGTTTTTCATGTCCGTGGTCTGCTGGTACACCGCGGTGGCGGTTTGCAGTTGGGCGCGAACCGCATCAATGCGGGCGGCACTGGCCACACTCTGCAAATAGGAGCCGCCTACCACCAGCACCACTGTGTCGCGCGCGTCCTGATAGCTGTAGCGCGCTGCCTTGAGCGCGTCCGAACGAGCCCGCCAGCTATTCAACGAATTGAAATCCACAATTCGCTGGGAAAAATAGCCGCGGGCGTCGAATACCTCGAACGGCCCTACAATCGCCGGAATTCCCGGAATAGGTGGTATACCGAAAGTTGCCAGATTCACCTGCTCGGCAAGGTAGCTGGTACGGGTAGTAATGTCAGGAAGCAGACGGCTGCGGGCCGCGAGGCGCGCTCCCTCCGCCTGCCGCTGGCCCTGATGGGAAAGCAGCAGTCCCAGGTTGTAGTGCAAACCGCGTTGGATGGCGTCCTGTAAGGAAAGATTCAATACCCCGGGCACGGCCTTTTGCGGTGCGCTGCCTAAAAATGGGTTCTGCGCGCTGCTTCCGGTGATGGCTGGTGGGAGCTGGGTCGCGCTCGTCATCGGTGAGGAGAATGTGGAAGGAACAGCGCCGCTCTCCATGGTCACGGTTTGGGCTGGCACCCGGTTGGACAATACCAACACGCTGGAGAAGGCAAGCACAACCGCCCAGCGATTTGCGCTTTTCTGGTTCGCCCTGGTCACGTCGCCCAATGGCGACAAAATCACACTCTCTTTCTCTTCAACTCTCACTATCTTTTTGCCTCTTCCACAACAGTGTAGGCCCGACACCCTGATTTCCGGAATGTTTCCGCCACACTAGCGCCGCAGACCACTCAAGGTCGCGTTTTCCTTCTGCAATGCTTACGGAGAAAACGACGGGCTGCTCCGCATCCCAGAGCGGCATTCTGTGCAAGATTATGCCCCAGGCCCGGCGATGAACCTTATTCGATGAGCAGATGCCGCGCGAAGTCGCACAGATGTATGTGGTTTAGCTGCTATTCTCGAGGCCAGCGCCTTTTGAATGGGCCAGCAACTCTTGAACGTGCCAGCACATGCGCAGTTGGGGAAATTTGCGCGGCTTATCCTCCAAAACCGGAAAACTCAGCCTGATGGGCAGAGTTTCGCAAATAGGCGAATATCTCGGGTTGCAGTGGGCCTGGATCACCTGGCCCTTGGGCTGACAGCGTGCAATCAGTCTGGCGGATTTGCTGGCCGACAGTACGCCGAATGCTATAATTTTCTCCAGCAAGAGTAGCGCACGGCGGCAAGTGCGGGGCCTGGCATGCCCTTAGAATTGTTTGGCACTGCACGCTACCAACTGCCGATCGTGTGTTTGCATCCTGTCGGGGAGTGGCTCAGCCTGGTAGAGCACCTGGTTCGGGACACAGTGGGAATTCATTGATTCGGCGTCGCTTAGCTTCAAAAACCCACGTCAAAACCGCCTTTGGTTAGTCCCAAAACTTAGTCCCAAAAAATCGATGCCGCGTAACGGTGGATGAAGAAATCAATTTACACAACTGCGAATGCGCACCCCGAATGATCGGGTAAGCGGGTCCTGGCTAATTCCGCGTTGAGCAGCCCACTAACCGTTAGCGAAGAACGAGGGGTTCTCGGCAACGTTCGGGTATGATTAGGGCGAGAGAAAGAACGGTTAAGGTTGGATTTTCGACCCGCTGGTCCCGAACAAGAAAAATCAAAATCCAAGTGCTTCATTTGGTGTCGCCTAGGAGCCAGAAACCGTTCTTTCTCTCCCTCAGTTGTACCGATTGTACCGAGCATTTCTTTTGCTCCCGAATGATCGTTGGGCACGGGGCGGGATCTTGCCCATCGATTTCCGAAATTCCGCGCTCCTACTGGCCCAACCGCAAATGTTTCATCGCGGAGGGCGCGAGTCCGAAATGTCTACGAAAAGTTCGAATGAAGTGGCTCAGGTTGTTGAAACCTGCCGCGTAACACGTATCCGTGACACTCATGCCCGATTCGAGCAGAGTGCGAGC
>DATJEH010000088.1:0-20665 GCA_035496875.1 Terriglobales bacterium
GTTTTTCTGCTGGCACTCGCGGCAACAACGCGCAGTGTAAAATGACACTGTCTTCCCGCCCTACGGGCCCGTAGCTCAGCGGTTAGAGCAGTGGACTCATAATCCATTGGTCCCAGGTTCAAATCCTGGCGGGCCCACCAAGATAGCCCAATAGTCGTTCGGTTTCGAGGTCCTTCGCCTGTGGCTCAGGATTTCGGCTGGCAGCTCGGTTTCAGCTTGCCCTGAGCAAGTGAGCAACGCGAACGAGTCGAATGGGCCGCCAAAGCGCCTCAAGTTCAAATCCTGGCGGGCCCACCAGATAAGTCCAGAGTTAACCCTCCTCGCCCGCTGCGGCAAACCGCCGTGGTAGATTGCTGACCTCGGCCGCTCATGCCCGCCCCCGGCCATCCCGCGCCCTCGCCACAGGCTGCCGCCGGTGCCGCGCCGCCGAAACTGGCACGGCAAATCGGCCTCTTCGACGCCACCATGCTGGTAATGGGCGGCATTGTGGGCTCCGGTATTTTCATCAACCCCTACGTGGTGGCCCGGCAGGTGCACACCCCGGCGCTCATCCTGGGGGCCTGGGTGGTGGGCGGGCTCATCGCCATGCTGGGAGCCTTCGTTTACGCCGAACTGGCTGACCGCATGCCCGAAGTCGGCGGCCAGTATGCTTACCTGCGTTCCGCTTACCACCCCGCGCTCGGATTCCTCTATGGCTGGGCGCTGCTCCTGGTCACCGAAACCGGCGGCATGGCGGCCGTGACCGTAACCTTTGCCCGCTATTTCCGCGAGTTGACTGGGGCGGCTGTCTCCGAGAGGATCATTGCCGTGCTCACCCTGGCCGTGCTCACGCTCATCAACTGCCTGGGGGTAAAGCTGGGCAGCCGGGTGCAGAGCGCGCTTATGCTGCTCAAGATTGCCGCCATTGGGTTGCTGGCCGGAGCCGGCTTTCTGCTGCTGCGCGCTCCCCATCCCCTGTTTCACCCGGTGCTCGACCAGAAGCCCTCATTTGATCTGCTGACCGCGTTTGGAGCGGCCATGATTCCGGTCCTGTTCGCCTATGGCGGCTGGCAGACCACCAACTTCGTGGCCGCGGAAATCAAGGAGCCACGGCGCAATCTTTCGCGCGCCCTGGTGATTGGCGTGGCCGGGGTTGTTGTTCTGTATCTGGCCGTGAACCTGGTGTGCCTGCGGACGCTTGGTCCGGCCGGCCTGGCCGACACCACCGTACCGGCTACCGCGGTAATGCGCTCGCTGATGGGCGGCCGCGGCGCCGCGCTCATCGCCCTGGGTATCACCATTTCCACGCTGGGATTTCTCAGCCAGTCCATCCTGACCGCGCCCCGGGTTTATTTCGCGATGGCGGAGGATGGGCTGTTCTTCCGCAGGGTGGCCTACGTGAATGCCCATACCCGCGTGCCCGTTGTGGCCATAATTCTGCAAAGCGTGTGGACCGCGGTCATAGCATTGTCCGGGCGCTATGACCAGATCCTCAACTACGTGGTGGCCACCGATTTTGTTTTCTTCGGGCTCACCGCCACCTGCGTTTTTGTTTTTCGCCGGCGGGAATCGGCTGCAGGCCGCGAGCAACGAAGGTCGTTCCGCACCCCCGGCCATCCCTTCACCACCGCCGCTTTTGTGCTGGCCTGCTGGCTGGTGGTGGCCGATACCATATACAAATATCCCGCCAACAGCCTGATTGGCACCCTGATCCTGCTGCTCGGCATACCTGTTTACCTGCTATGGTCGCACCGGAACAAAGTGGAGACAGCGCAATGAAGCAGCCGCGCAGCACCATTCGTTCGCCGTACATGGAGTGGGCCAAGCTGTGCTCGGCCGCGCCTTACAACCTGGCCACCAGCGGGATGGCCGAATATCCCCTGGCCCAACTGGGAGCGGACCTCCCGCAGCTGGAAATCAACGATTCCAGTCCCTACGGCTATCCGCCCTTGCGGGAACGGCTGGCGCGCAAGAGCCAGGCGCCGCCCCAATGTGTGGTCATGGCCGCCGGCACCTCCCTGGCCAATCACCTGGCCATGGCCGCATGTTTTGAGCCCGGCGAGGAAGTGCTGGTCGAACAGCCCACCTATGAGTTGCTGCTGAGCACGGCCCGTTTCTTAGGAGCAAAAATCCGCCGCTTCCGGCGCCGCTTCGAAGATGGCTTCCGCATTGACCCTCAGGAAATTGAAAAACGGGTCACCCCTCGCACCCGGCTGATCGTGATCACCAACCTGCACAATCCCAGTAGCGCCCTGACCGATGAACCCACACTGGCGGCGGTGGGCGAGATTGCCCTGCGCTGCGGCGCCCGCGTGTTGGTGGACGAAGTCTACCTGGAGAGCCTGTTCGACGCGCCCCGCCGATCCGCCTTCCACCTGGGCAAGCAGTTCGTTACCACCAACAGCTTGACCAAAGGCTACGGACTGAGCGGCTTGCGATGCGGCTGGGTGCTGGCCGAGCCCGAACTTGCGGAACGCATGTGGCACATCAATGATGTTTTCGCCGCCACGCCCGTGCACCCGGGGGAACTGCTCAGCATGCTGGCCCTGGATAAGCTGGAACAGGTTGCCGCCCGCGCCCGGCAGCTCCTGGAAACCAACCGCCGGGCGGTGAACGCCTTTCTCGACTCCCGCCGTGACCTGCGTTGCTTTCGCCCCTCCTTTGGGACGGTGGTTTTCCCGAAGTTACGAAAAGGGAACGTAGAAGAGTTCTGCAGCCTGCTGCGCGAAAAATACGAGACCAGCGTGGTGCCCGGACATTTTTTTGAGATGCCAAAGCACTTCCGCCTGGGCATGGGCGGCGCCGCGGAAATGACCGCCGAGGGCCTGCGGCGCCTGGGATGCGCCCTGGACGAATACGGCAAGCGCGCACATTGAGAAACGACGTTTTTCACCGCTGAGACGCGGAGAGCGCAGAGAAAGCTTTTGGATGTACGATTAAAAGATTGCGAATGTTCTTTGTGGCGAACTGGGCCTCTCTGCGGCGAAGAAAAGCAAAGCCGGCGTTGCTCTTCTTGCGAACAGCGCCGGCCTTCTTTACTGAGCCCGGCGTCGCCCTCCGGACCATTGCGGTATGCCCTGGGCATTGCGCAGCACCAGGGTCTTGTCTCCCTGCTTGATCTCGCGCGCGATCAACGCCTCGCTTCCTCCGAGCTTGACTTTGGAGCCCAGCACCTCAATCTGGTCGCCCTTGGCAAAGGAGAACCCTTGCGCGGCGATGTAGGAAGAGGGACCGGCGTGAACATCCATCTGCCCTGCTTCGGTTCTCAACCTCAGGTGAGTGCCGTTCCAGCCGTGTTGCCCGCTCACCTGCTTCACCTCTTCTACCGTCCCCTTCACCGTGGTTTCGGTGCTGGGGTCATAATTGCGGATGCCGCGCTGGGCCAACGCCAGCGGCACGGACAGGAACAATACTGCTGCCATGAATGCACACCATCTGCTTCTCATTTACGAACCTCCTGCAGCTTTTTAGGACCTCTCCAGAACAGGGTTTGCTGAGGGGCGGGGCCACCGCCAACCCAGATTAGCCGGAGCACTTCTATTCCATTAAATCCGCTGCTCAAATATCCGTTACGGGAAATCGCGAGCAGAACACTGATTGGAATTCCGGATTTCCCGAATTGGGACTGAGTTGGCGGCTCCCCGCGCAGGGTTTCGCTATTTACTTCGGGGGTACTCTGTTGCCAAAGGGATTTGCTTTAAACGAAGAATGGCTCTAAATGGTGAACGCCTGAGCCGGGCAGAAAAATTCTGCTTCCAAATTAGCTGTATAATCGTCCAACAGAATAGGCTGCATGAATCGGCAAAGCCATCCTCGCTTCCGCTGGCTTAGGTTGGCCGTGGGGGTCTTTGCGCTTTGCCTCATGGTTGTAACCGCCCTGCACACCCCGGTGGGGGTGCTCGTGGCGAGTGGCCAGCACACCGCCAGTTCCTTTGTAGATCACGGCAAGCAGCCCTGCCTGGACTCGCCCGGGTTCGACTGGACCGTCCCGCAGAGTAGATTTTCCCCGGTTTTCCAGCCTCGTCGCGCTCAGCACTCCCTGGGCATCAACCTGATCGCCTACTCTCCCCGGCCGGATGAATTCCGCCTTTACAACCGGCCTCCCCCTCTGAGCTAACTCCTACTCTTTCTCCGGCGTGACCTGCGGCTGTGCCGCTCGCGCCAGGCTTGTCATCTTCAGCTAGCCAACCATTCAGGAGGCGGCAATATGAGCGATAAAGCCAATCTTACGTTGACTTTAGCAGGCAAAGACGGATCGGCGTTTGTGGTGGACGGGCTGCAAAGCATCTACGCCCGCGTGCAGCAATTGCACAGTTCAGATGTGGCCCTGCTCGAGTTCACGGTGGTCATTCCCCAATACCAAGTCCGGGAAGTTCTACGCACCCTGGCGGAAGGAGCCACCGAATTTACCTTCGATCAACCGGCGCGGTCGGAAATGCACTGAGGGGGGCGAAATGTCAAACATGTCTTCTCAAAACCATTCTGTTCCGGCTGCGGACCAGGCGCAGTTCAGCCGTAATGCCTCGATGATGGACCAGGCCCAGGTCAATCGCGCATGGCGCCGCAAGCTGCTGCTGGTGATTGCGGGTTTCGCGGTAGCCGCTTTTGTGGTTACCGAACTCATGCACTACCTGCTGGTCCCTGATCTCGAACCATATCGCGAAAGGATCATGGCCGAGGGCGGATCGGCGCTGATTCTGGCCCTGCTGGCGGCTAAGCTGCTGCACAACGCTTACAAAGCTCGCCAGCATGCTCTGGCACGCCTGCAAGTCATTGCCGAACTGAATCATCACGTGCGCAACGCCCTGGAAGTCATTTCTCTATCCGCTTACATCACGCGCGATGAGGAAGCCATTCGCCGCATCATGGAAGGCGTGAACCGCATTGACTGGGCGCTGCGGGAAATCCTGCCGCGAGAAAGGTTTCCGCTAAATTCCGGGAAACCGCCCTCCTCTCTGGCTCCTTTGCCCGGAAAAAGTTCCGATTCCCCCCCACCGCAAAATGACAGCCATCCCCCGGGAGACCAGATATCGCAGTACCACGGGTCCACTGCCGCCGTCAGGAGTGCCCTATGAAAACCCAGGATTTAGCCGAACTCAGCTATCACGTGGTTTGCTTACGTTCATTGGGCTACCGCACCGCCCGCGAACAAGGGCTGGCGCCGCGAGAGTACGAGTTGCTGCTGGCGGTTAAGGCGCTGCCGCCGGCTACGCGGCGCGGCATCAGCCAGCTGGCTGACTGGCTGCACATGCAACAGCACGGAGTGGTGGAGCTGGCCACCCGGCTGCAACGGCGGGGCTTGCTGCGCCGCTATCACGACCAGAAGGATGGTCGCCTGGCCCGCCTGGCCCTGACTCCCCGAGGCGCCCGCGTACTGCGGGACCTGGTGGGGCGGGAGAACGCCAGGTTGCGTTTGTTTGGCATGGAGGCGGTCTCCAGCCTGCAGCGCATAGTGGCTAAGCTGCCGCAGAACGGCAACGGCAATGGGAATGGACGGCACAAAAACGGCAACGGCTGAGGCCGCCGATCGGGCTTATAACCCAGAAGCCTCCAAATTCGGACGAAAATACTCCATATCTGGAAATACGGCAGCCGTTCGGCGGCCCACATCTTCGCACCCGCGAGTTGAGGGCGTTTCTAACGCAGAAACAGGCTCCCGGTCAGAACCAGCAGCACGAACGAGGTGAACACCGTGTATTTCCAGTTTTTCAGGACCACGAGGAAATACACCATGGAGGCCAACACCCGGAAAAACGGTGTCAGCATCAGAACCACGATTCCCATATTGATGAGCAAGCGGGGCCGGATTTCGCCGAGGACGGCGATGTGGACTTCCGATACCACAAATTGAAACAGGTTCATACCGGCGAGTTCGTAATCGAGGTGGATCCCGCCGCTCTGAACATATTTCCAAACCAAGCCGATGATAATCAGCAACATACTGAGCAACACGCCGCCCAGAAGAATGTAGCCGACCAGCACATCCATCTCCAGTTGGCGTGATTCCTTGGCGCTGCTCTGGATCCCCGGCGAAGAATTTAGGCCTTCCGTCATCATGCGCCCCGGACACCGCGGACTATCATCTCGACCGCCAAGATCAGCAGAATGAAAAGAAAGAAACGCCGCACCGAATGGTTCGACAAGCGCACCAGCAGCCGAGTTCCCAGAAACGCCCCCAGCACCACTCCCAGGATGACGGGCGCGGCCAGACCTGGGCTAATCAGTCCCGCGGCCAGGTACACGCTGGTGCCGGCGAGCGCGGTGACCCCGATGATGAGGTTGCTGGTAGTGGTGGAAACTTTGGGCGGCAGTCCCATGACCAGGTCATGGATAAGAACTTTCACGGCCCCAGCGCCGATTCCGAGCAGCCCAGCGATCACCCCGGCTACGAACATCAGAGGAGCGCCGAGATAGGCGCGGCGAGCCTTGTAGTGGATGGTCTGGCCCAGTACCTGGTCCGGGTAACTGCCCTCGAGCTCCAGCCAGCGGGTAATGCCGTCCTGGTTGCTCACGCTAACCCAGGACTCATGGCCAATCAGCAGCAAAGCCAGCCACGACCCCAGCAGGACCCCGCCAAAGGCAATATAGAGAGGGCGGGTGGAGGAGACCAGGGTGATAGCGGCCCCCGCCAGGGCGCCCACAATGGTGAACATCTCCAGGAACATGCCGACTTTCAGGTTGGTAATGTGGTCGCGAACGTAAGCCGAAGCCGACCCGCTGGAGGTGGCGATTACAGAGAGAATACTGATAGCAATGGCGTGCTTGATGTCCACCCCCAGCAAGGTGAGCGCAGGAATGAGGATGATGCCGCCTCCCATGCCACTCATTGCGCCCACAAAACCCGCCAGGATGGCTACAGGAAATACCAGATGGAAGGGGATCATCGAAATTTCACGTTCTCAGCCCGCACGGCAATGGTTACAGTCTGGCAGCAATCGGAGAGCAGTTTCTGTGCAGCTCCCATTCGAGCTGCGCTCTCAGAATTTCAGGATTACTCCTGTTTTGTGAGTATACACGTCCCGGGTTTTCCGGCCTGCGGTTACAATCTAAGCCAAGGCGTGTCACTGTCAGATGGCTCGGGTACAACGTGCGAAACTTAAGAACTCCGCTGCTGTATGCCGCGATGATCGCCGCTGCGGCCGGCCTGTTCTGGGTTATCTGTTCAGCTGGAGAGTCGCTGCAGGCGCCGCAGCCGGAAAGTCTGTTGAAATTTGGCGTCTCTGCCCCCGCGCAGGCCCCTGGCGTGTTGACCCATGTTCTGCTTTCCCTGGTTTTGATCCTGGTTTTTGCCCGTCTGCTGGGAGCGGCATTTCGGAAAATGAGCCAGCCGCAGGTGATGGGGGAAATGATCGCCGGCATTCTGCTGGGACCTTCTTTTCTGGGACACATCGCGCCCGGGCTGGCCACCTACCTGTTTCCCGGCAGCATCACGCCCTACCTCTCGGTGCTTTCGCAAATCGGCGTCATTCTCTATATGTTCCTGGTAGGCTTGGAACTGGATACTGACCTGCTGCGCAGCCGTTCCCACGCTTCGGTGGCTATCTCTCACGCCAGCATCATTACTCCCTTTCTGCTGGGTGGCGGTCTTGCCCTGTGGCTCTATCCACTATTTTCCACCCGCGATGTTCCCTTCACCGTCTTCGCGCTCTTTTTGGCGGTGGCCATGTCCATCACCGCCTTTCCGGTGCTGGCGCGCATTCTCACGGATCGGCAGATGCACAAGAGCCGCATGGGGACGGTAGCCCTGGCCTGTGCCGCCGTGGACGATGTGACCGCGTGGTGCCTGTTCGCTTTTGTGGTTAGTCTCGCCAGGGCTCACGCCGGGCGCGTTGTTCTTACGCTGACCTTGACGGCTGTTTTCATTGCTGGGGTGCTGATTGTTTTGCGCCCGGCTGCCGTCTGGTTCGCCCGCAGGCAATCCTGGCAGGACAAGACCAGCAAGGATTCCGTGGTAATTGTTTGCGCCGCGCTGTTGCTGGCTGCCTTAGCCACCCAGCGCATCGGCATTCACGCACTGTTTGGCGCCTTTCTTGTAGGCGCCGTGATTCCTCACGATTCCTCCCTCGCCCGGGATGTCAACCAAAAATTCGAAGATCTGGTGGTGGTGCTCTTCCTGCCCGTGTTTTTTGCGTTTACCGGTTTGCGCACCCAAATTGCGCTGGTGCACGGGCTGCGGGACTGGCTCATCTGTCTGCTGATTATCGTTGTGGCCTCCGTGGGCAAATTCGGCGGCGCCAGTCTGGCCGCGCGCTTTACCGGGCTGGATTGGGCAGAGGCCTCTTCCCTTGGAGTCTTGATGAACACTCGTGGCCTGATGGAACTGATTGTGCTTAACGTCGGCTTGGACTTGGGCGTCCTCTCTCCCACGTTGTTTGCCATGCTGGTGATTATGGCCATTGTCACCACCCTGGTCACCACGCCGGTGCTGCAGGCCTTGAGCCGCACGCGCGTGGCGGCCGTGGCTGTCTGAGGAACGGCTGAATGTTCTGTAACGAAGGAAGCCCAGGGTATATCCCAAAAACGAACTCCGCCCTGAATGGCACCACTCCTCTGCCCATCGAGAGTAACCAGGCTCGCGATTCATGCCCTCGCCATTGAACAATAGTTGTGGGCCGGCAGGACCAGACCGCCCCGAGGTTGGAATGGAAATCACAGAGCTACAGGCGAGGGTTGCGCCGGGGGCGGCGGCAAAGCCGGGGATGGAGAATTGGCCGGTAATCGTGGCCGAGGGTGACAAGGCGCGCCGCCTTGCCATGCTGGCTTGGCTCAAAGACTGGGCCTACAGGGCCATGCCGGCGGTGAATGGCGAACACGCTCTGGAGTTGCTGCGCCAGCCCGGAGGCTCCACCCTGGCGCTGGTGGGGCAGAAGCTGCGCGGGCTTGACGGCCCGGAACTATGCCGCAAAATCAAACGGCGGCGCTCGCTTCGTACCTATGTGGTGTTGCTCGCGGGCAGGGAGCAGGAAGTGGCGGCCGGTTTGGAAGCCGGCGCCGACGATTGCCTGCAGGATCCCTTCCAGGCAAGCGATCTGCAGATGCGGCTGCGGGTGGGCCAGCGCATGCTGCAACTGCGGCAGCAGCTCGAAGCGGCGCAGAAAGCGCTGAAGTTCGGCACCACCCATGACGCGCTCACCGGCATCTTCAACCGCGACATGATTGCCTCCACTCTCGACCGCGAGTTGGCGCGCGCCCTGCGCACCAAGAAAGCACTCGGCATCCTCAAAATTGACCTGTGCCATCTGCGTGAGATCAATCGCCTCCACGGGCACACGGTGGGCGACGCGGTGCTGCAGGAGGTGGCCCAAAGGTTGCGCTCCTCGTTGCGCGCTTACGATACTGTGGGGCGATATGGGGCGGAGGAGTTTCTGGTGGTTATCCCGGAGATCGCCCCGGAGAATCTCGCCTCAGTAATCACGCGCCTGCGTTCCAGCGTGACCCAGCTTCCGGTCAACACCGGTGCCGGCCCGGTGAGCATAGCGGTCAGCATGGGGGCCAGCGGAATGGCGGCCGGCACCCAGGGTTTGGGAGCCCACTTCCTGCTGCACGCGGCCGACGTGGCCCTCTATCTCTCCCGGCGCAACGGCCGCAATTGCGTGAGAGTGTGCGGCTCCGAAGACCGGGTGCTGGTTTCGTCCTGAGAGCAAGTTTCAAAGTTTCGCAGGTTTCAAAGTGTCCCGGGTTCAAGAGTTTGCAGGTCCTGACGACACTTGCCACGAGCTCCCCAGGGCCGAACTGTTGAAACTGGAAACTTTGAAGCCTTGAAACTTTGAACCTTGAAACCTTTCTTCCCTTTGGCGCGTACACTACCCTGGGAGAAGCGTCATGTACTGCAACCATTGTGGAGCGCCTTTGGCTCAGGAGCAGCTGGCCTGCCCGAGCTGTGGCCGCAGCGTAGCCGATGTCAGGAGTTCCATTGCCATTCGCACCCGAGTGGGCGGCCATTTGCACCTGCTGGCGATTTTCTGGTTTGTGATGGCGGCCTTCTGGATGATACCCACGGCGGTAATGTTCGTTCTGGCCGCGGCGGCAAGCGCCGCCCCGGGCAATATGCCGCCCCCGGCCCGCGTCTTTGCCCCCATCTTCTTTCTTGCCTTGGGCCTTCTGTTTCTGGCGATAGGCGGGGCTCGGGCGATTACCGCCTACGGACTGCTGAAGGCGCGCTCCTGGGGACGTGTGCTGGCTCTGATCATGGCGTTCCTGATGCTATTGGATTTGCCCTTCGGAACCGCGCTTGCTGTCTATACCCTGTGGGTGCTGCTGCCGGTGGAAGCGGGCGAGGAGTATCAGCGCATCGCCGCCAGCCGTGAAGGCGGGCAGCAGCAAGCCGCGCCGGCACATGCATAACTGCCGGTTTCAAGTTTGAGGTGCAAATTTCCGAGTGGCGTTGAAACCTTGAAACCTACTCCACTTCCGCGGCGCCGGAAGCCGCCTCGGAAACATAGATCTTTGGCGCTTTGCCCGTGGCTTGCTCGTAACCGGCGGAAATCCCGCGCCGGAATTTCTCCAGCTCTCCCGCCTCCACCAGATTGATGGTGCAGCCGCCGAAGCCGCCGCCGGTCATGCGCGCGCCGTAAACGCCGTTCCGCCCGGCGGACAATTCCACCAGCAGGTCCAGTTCATAGCAGCTGACTTCATAGTCGTAGCGCAGGCTGCGGTGGGACTCGCCCATCAGGCGCCCGAACTCCCGCAGGTCGCTGCGCTCCAAAGCCTCAGCGGCCTGCAGGACGCGGCTATTTTCCGTCACCACATGCCGGCAGCGGCGGTACACCACGTCGCCAAGTTCTCTGCGATGCTGCTCCAGATCGGCCAAGGTGGCGTCGCGAAGCGCGCGGACCTGCGGCCGGTGGCGCGCCAGCACGCGCACGCCGGTTTCGCATTCGGCGCGGCGGGCGTTGTACTCGCCGCCCGATAATGCGTGGCGCACGCCGCTGTCGCAGATCACCAGGGCGGCTCCCGCAGGCAGGGGCAGTAGCCGGTATTCCAGAGAACGGCAGTCCAGCAGCAGAGCATGTCCGGCCTGGCCGAAACAGGCGGTGAACTGGTCCATAATGCCGACATGGGCGCCGACAAATTCATTTTCCGCTCGCTGGCACAAGCGGGCGAGCTCCAGACGCTCCAGTTTGGCGTCCGAGTTGCTCAGCAAAGCCAATCCGGTCGCCACCTCAATCGCAGCCGAGGAACTCAGGCCGGAACCGATGGGCACGTCGCTCTGGACGAGCAGATTGCCGCCCTTCAGCCGGGTTCCGTTCTGCTGCAGAACCACGGCCACACCCTGCACGTAATCGCTCCATTGACCGCGGCGCTGGGCGCGGCGGGAACCAAGCTCAAACTCGACCGTCTCCTGCAGATTTTCCGAGTGTACGACCAGGTGTTGGTCCTGGCCCCCGGCAATGGCCACCACACAGGAAAGCCCGATGGCCGCCGGCATCACGAAGCCATCGTTGTAATCGGTGTGTTCGCCGATCAGGTTGACCCGTCCGGGCGCGCGGAACAACCGCGGCGTTTGCCCAAACCGCTCGCGAAAGCTGCTTGCCAGTGATGACACGGGAAAATTCGTAATTGACTAATTTGTAATTGCCGCACCCGCACGGGGGTCCCGTGTTTAAATTACTCCATTACAAGTTACTCAATCTTTCAATTTCCTCATGCCGCGCCGGCCCAGCATCACCATGATGAGTCCAAAAGCCAGCAGCACCAGTCCCCAGTAGAGGTTCACATTGACCCCCAGGGAGCGCTGGTAAATGGCGGGGTTGCTGGCGGCGCCGAAGGCGGTCAGCAGAATCCCCACCAGGGCGAACACGAACCCGATGGGCAAACGGATATCAATCCCCAAGCCAGCCTCCTCTTAACCGAAGAACACGTTCAGCAGCACCAGAACCACTATGATGACCACCGCCAGCGAGACCGGACGCTGATGCCACGGCAGGTGCTTTTCGCTGGGCTTCTCGGTAAGGGAATACACCAAGCCGACCAACTTGCTCTCCTCCCGCGGCTGGGTGAGCAGGCTGACGACGATAGTGACCACAAAGCACGTGGTCCAGGCCCAGATCGCAGTCCAGAAATTCTGCGCCATGTCGCTGGGGTAATAATGCAGGATCGGCCCCAGCCAACCGCCCTTAATGCCCACCGTCTCGCCTGCCGGGAGGGTTAGTCCATGGTGAACAGCGGCGGCTATGGTCCCGCTGAGCAACCCGAAAAACGCCCCATGCCCGGTGGCGCGCTTCCAGAACATGCCCAATAAGAAGGTGGCAAACAACGGGGCGTTCACGAAGGCGAACACCAGCTGCAGCATGTCCATAATGTTGTTGAAGCGCGTGGTCGCATAGGCCGCCAGCACCGAAAGGGCTATACCAAAAACAGTGGACACCCTGCCCATCCACAAATAGTGCTCGTCGCTCTCATGGGGGCGAATGTAGGACTGGTAGATGTCGTAGGTCCAGACCGTGTTAAAGGCGGTGACATTGCCCGCCATGCCCGACATGAAGCTGGCCAGGAGCGCGGTCAAGCCCAATCCCAGAATGCCGGTAGGGAAGTAATGCAGCAGCATGTTGGGGATGGCCAGGTCGTAATCCATGATGGGCTTGCCTTCGCGGTCCAGCAGCGGCTTGCCGGTGTTGGGGTCAACCTTGGGCGGGATGAGTCCCTGGCTGTAATTTTCCACCGCAGCCGTGGTCACACCCGCCTTGGTGGCGGTCAGGTGGGCAGTCGCGCTGGGGAGAGCGATGGCGATCAGTCCAGGCAGGATCACCAGGAAGGGGAAGAACATTTTTGGGAAGGCCGCGATCAGCGGAGTGCGCCGGGCCGCGGTCATGGAATCGGCCGCCATGGCGCGCTGCACTACCAGAAAATCGGTGCACCAGTAGCCAAACGACAACACGAATCCCAGCCCCGCCACCAGCCCGAACCAATCTACGCCCAGGGGATTGGTCTGCGGACTGCTCATACCCATCCAGGAGTGGGTAAAAGCGGCAGGCAGCTTTTCCGTCAGTCCGTGCCAGCCGCCCACATTCTTCAGCCCCAGCCAGACCAGGGGAATAAACCCGGCCACAATCAGAAAGAACTGCAGCACCTCGTTGTAGATGGCGCTGGTCAGCCCGCCCAGGAAAATGTAAATGAGCACGATAATGGCGGAAGCAATCACACTGACGTGGAAAATGCCGCTGCGCGCGAGGTGCAGGCGATCAAAGATCGGGTCGAGAACGTGCAGAACCTGGATGAGCCGCGCCATGGCGTACATGGAGATGCCGGAGGAAAACACGGTCATGACAGCGAAGGAGATGGCGTTCAGGCCACGCGTTTTCTCGTCAAAGCGCAGGCGCAGGTATTCGGGGACGGAGCGCGCCTTCGAGCCGTAATAAAACGGCATCATGAACAGGCCCACGAAGATCATGGCCGGGATGGCGCCGATCCAGTAAAAGTGGCTGGTGGCGATTCCGTATTTGGCCCCGGAAGCGGCCATGCCGATAACTTCCTGCGCGCCCAGGTTGGCGGAGAGGAAGGCGAGGCCGGCAATCCAGGCAGGAATGGAGCGGCCGGCGAGGAAGAAATCTGTGCTGGTCTTGATGTAGCGCTTCAGTACCGCCCCAATGCCCAGCACCGAGGCGAAGTACAGCAGCATGATGATCCAGTCAATGTAGGTCAGTCCCACGCAGTTCCTCGGCGGCGTTCATGGCCGCGAACCGGTTTGCGGCGGCTTTTCCCCGCCCGGTTGGCGGAGGGGACACCTTACAACCCCGGCCGGGTCAGCAGCAAGAGGCACAGCGCAGGCTGAATGGCGATGGGGAGAGGTCTTTGGTTCTAATTCGCGCTTGTGCCAGAACCTGCAGCTACAGCGAGCGCTTGAATAGCGGGATGGCGATGGCCATCATGCCCACGGCGAACACGGTCAGGATGACCAGATCCTGCCAGATGGCCACAAAGCCTGCTTCTTTCAACAATAGTGCCTTGAATCCGTGCACGGCGTAGGTGAAGGGATCGGCCCTGGCGATCGCCTGCAGCCACCAGGGGAATGCCTCGATGGGATAGATGGAGCCGCTGGGAAAAAACAGCAGCGTGTTAAGGATGCCGAAGGTGGCGCGTGGGACCAGCGGGTCTTCCACCCGCACCATCATCAGGAACATCATGGCATTGAAGGAAACCGAGGTAAGAATGATGAGCAGGAACAGCCACAGCGCGGTACGCGGATCAAAAATGCTGCCTACGCCCGCCAGCAGCGAGCCGATGAGCGTGATCACAATTCCGGCGGCAACCGCCTTGATCGCGCCTGCCCCGTTCAGGCCTAGCACGAGTTCGGTTTTGGTAATGGGCGTGACCAGATAGCCCTCGTGCACGCCACGCGCCTTGTCGTCAATGTAGAGCATGCCGCCCCCGATCATGACGGAGACGAACATGGCCAAGGTGATTGAGCCCGGCAGCAGGTACTTCATGTACTCGATGTAGGGATACAGTTCCACGATATCGAGCACATTTTTCTGTACGATGCGCGGCTCGATTTCCGGCTGGTTGAGGGAATCGGTAAGCTGGGTAAGGCTTTGCTCCAGGGCCGAGCTCATGAAGTTGTCGCTGTTGTCCACCACCAGCCCGATGCGGGGATGATTCTCTTCGTACACCCGACGCGAGTAGTCGGGTGGAATGATGACCGCGCCCTGCAGTTTGCCGTCGCGCACGTCCTCCACCGCCTGCGTTTGGCTCTGGTAGTACACCGGCACAAAGGTGCGGATGTTGGCCCGCACCGAGTCAAAGGCCTCGCGGACTTTCAAGGACTGTGTACCGTGGTCCTGGTCCACCACGCCCAGCCTGGCGTCGCGGATCTTGCCCCCGAAGGCGTTGCCCAGCACGATCAATTGGACGAGCGGAAACACCATGGACACCAGCATCAGCGCCGGCGAGCGGAAGAACTTGCGCAGTTCGCGTTCGATGATGGCGAAGGTTCGGTTCATGGGCGTAATCCCGGCCGGTCCGGCATGACGAAGGCGTAGGCCTTCACCGCCTCGTCACGCAGTTGCCGCCCAGTGTAGTGGACGAAAACGTCGTCCAAAGTGGTGTTCTGCACGGTCAGGCTGCGGACCTCAACCCCCGCGCGCACCGCCAATTCCACCAGTTCAGTGGTGGTGCGCGAGCCATTGCCGGTTAGTACGCGGAAAGTGTTGCCGCCCTCCGCCTGCACCGAGGTGACTTCCGAAAGCGCCTGCAGCTGCTGCTCCCAGTCGGCAGGAGGCGTGGCGAACTGCGCTTCAATCACGTTGCTGCCGGGCACGCTGGCCTTCAGCGCCTTGGGCGTGTCCAGCGCCACCAGCTTGCCGTGGTCCACGATGGCAATGCGGTCGCACAGGCGGTCGGCCTCGTCCATGTAGTGGGTAGTGATCAGGATGGTGAGCCGCCGATTGCTCTTGATGTTTCCCAGCATCTCCCATACCGCCACCCGCGAAACCGGGTCCAGCCCGGTGGTGGGCTCGTCGAGAAAGAAAATCTTGGGGCTGTGCACCAGGCCGCGGGCAATCTCCAGCCGCCTCCGCATGCCTCCGGAAAGCGTCTTGGTCTGCGCTCCCCGCCATTTCGACAGGTCCACCAGCTGCAGCAGTTCGTCCACGTTCTTTTTTCGCTCCTTGGGAGGAACGTCGTAGAGCTTGGCGTAAATGTTGAGATTTTCTTCTACCGTCAGGTCGAGGTCGCTGGTCAGGGCCTGGGGAATAACGCCGATGGCTCGCCGCGCCGCATCCGGCTCGCGGCGCACGTCATGGCCGGAAATGCGCGCCACGCCGGAAGTGATGGGCAGCAACGTGGTCATCATGCGGATAAGGGTGGACTTGCCGGCTCCGTTGGGACCCAGCAGGCCGAAGGTTTCGCCATCGTCCACCGCGAAGGAAATATCGTCTACGGCGGTGAACTCGCCATATTTCTTGACGATGTGGTCCACCTCGATGGCTTTGTCCACGCCGTTGCCGCCGTTTTGTAGAATTTCCGCCATCCCGCTTACTCCACCGCCGGTTTGCTTTGGGGTTGCGCCGCTTCCTGTTTGCGCTGCTGGTAGCCCGCCTGCAGGGCGGCTTGCGGCACCAGCACGTCAGCCGTCATGCCAGGCACAAACAACTCATTGAGATTCTCAATGCGCAGCTTCAGCACCACCGTCTTAATGTCGCGCTTGCGCCGGCTCACGTCGCGCTGGGTGGCAAAATCGCCTTCCACCGCTTTGAAAAACACTTTGCCCGGCACCACCTGGCCGCTGGGCATGCGGATATTGAAAACCTCGCCCAGGGCGATGTGGTCGGCATAAGTTTCAGGCACCGCCGCCCGCACCCAGGTGTCGCTCAAATCCACGATGGTCACGATAGGCTGGCCGGGGTTAACCACTTCGCCCTCGCGTGCCGCTCGCACCGAAACCGTTCCGCTCACCGGCGCCAGCACCCGGGTGTAGCCCAGACGAACCTGGGCTTGGGCCCGCAGCGCGGCGGCATTGGCCATGTCGGCGCGAGTGGCGGCCACCGTTCTCTGCGCCGCGGTGGCCTGGTGGGTGCGTGCGATGGCGGAATTCAAGTCCGCCTGCCCCGCCCGCACCTGGTCCTGCAGGGCTTTCACCGCCGCGTATTGCGCCTTGAGCTGGGCGTCTGCCCGGTCTTTATCCTGCTGCGAAGCCACCCCGGAGGCGGCCAGGGAAACGGTGCGGTCGTGGTCGGTCTTGATCTGTTCCAGGTTGGCCTCCGCCTGCGCCAGTTGCGCGCGCGTGGACTCCAGCCTGGCCTCGGCATTGGCCACATCGCCGGCAGTGGAGCCCTTGGTGGCGGCTTCCGTCGCCAGGGTCTCAGACACCTTGGAGCGCAGGCTGTTGATGGTGGCGGTGGCAGCTTGCTCCTGCGCCCGCAACTCGTTGGCGTCCAGCAGCGCGATCACGTCGCCTGCCTTTACCGGCGTACCTTCGTCCACCAGCAGCTTTTCGATTCGCCCCTGGATCTGCGAGCTGACGATGACCTGGTTGGCGTCCACCGTGCCAATCAAGTCCAGACCCTGATTGCGGTTCGTGGTGGCCAGGTAATAAATCAACGCTCCGGCAAAGATCACGCTTAAAAGAATTATGAAGCGATTGCGCTGGCTCACGGCTGCGCTCCTTTCCCGGCCGAGTTGGCATTCTGAAACAGCGCCGCGGAAACAAAATCGAGCACCGCCGCTCGCCGTGCGGCAATTCGCTGCGGCGAGAGCGGGTCGCCCGGCGCCATCATGGCAATCAGGGGCGCGTTGGCGAAATAGGAAACCACGATCGCCACCGTGCTGGGCATGAACTGAATGGGGTCTACCCGGCGAAACTCTCCCGCGGCTATTCCTTCACGCAGCACTTCGCTCACCTTCAGGAAAATAGGCCGCAGGTAGCGCTGCACAATGTGGCGCAGGTGCGGCGAGGCGTTACGCCCCGCGCTCATCCACTCCCGCTGCGCGATGCGCGGCAGCACCGGGTTGCTGGCGATGTAATCGAAGTGCGCGCCCACGTAGGCCAGGTACTTCTCCCGCGGCGGCAGGTCGCTGTTCAGCGCCGCGTGAACGCGCTCCGAAAGGCCGGAAAAGATCTGGTCCAACACCGCCCCATAGAGCGCTTCTTTATCTTTGAAGTAGTAGTAGAGCAGGGCCTTGTTGACGCGGGCGGCGCGGGCGATGGCGTCAGTGCGTGCCCCGGCCACACCTTCCTGGGCGAACTCCGACATGGCGGCCTTGAGAATGGCGGCGCGAGTCTGCTCTGGCTGTCCGCGGCTGCCCAGGCGCTGGTTTTTAGCGGTGGTGGCCATGGCTTCTCTTAATTAACTAACTGGTTAGTTATATCAGGTTTTGGCTATGCTGGCAATCCGGTTGTGGCGTACCAACCACAAGCCCGGTTTCAACACCGTCGGTTGGTGAACCACGATGGCAGCTGGCAGAGGCTCTTCAGCTTCACTACCAGAATTGAGTAGTGTTCCTGCGACAAGGGTTCTGGGGCTTGCAGAGGGTCGGCAAGAAAACGTGCGCTGCCCACCCTTTTTGTTGAGCAGGGCAGCGCACGTGAGCAGCGTCAGTGTGATTCCGGCGCCATATAACTGAGGTCGGGACGATAGTGAAGGAGCTCGGATTCCGTCCGAACATAGGCTTTGCGGATCGCCGTCATGGTTGCCGCGCCCTGGTCGCCGTAGGCTTCTTTCATGATCTCATCCAGTGTTTTGGAGGTGGTGCCGGCCATTTCGGCAAGAGTCTTTCGTTCCTGGACCAGCACCATCTCAGGCCCGGACCCGCCATTGGCAAGCGAGTACCAGTGGTTCTCACCGCGCGGCGTATTGGTCTTGGTGAACGCTTCGTTCACTTGCTTGACCCCATTTGTGAAGTCGGCGAATCCTTCCGGCCGCAGGTGAAAAAAGAGCACGCTCAAGTACGCTGGCGGCGCCCCTGGCTGGGATTCAGAGGAGAGCTCAGGCCGCACTGCATAGTAAGTCATGGTCTCGCCGGCCAGCGCAGCGCCCATGGTGGCGTTGGCGTTTTTGGCATCAGCAGCGTTGAACTGCTCGCGCCCTTCGAAATCCTTCCAGGTATGTCCGCAGGAACTGATGAGGTAGCTTCCCGTGTCCTTTCCCGTGGTGATCTCCCACGTGGTCCAAGACCAGGAATCATTTTGTGACTTGTGCCAGGCCATGTGCCGGGCGCGGCCTTGTTCATATTGTGCGGTCATGCCCGGCTTCACCCGGTTGACGTGAACCTCGCAGAGCTTATCGGGCGCCGTGCTTTGTGCGGTGGCGAAACTGGCGGCAAAACAGAGGACTGCAAGAGACAGAAGTGGCCTGCGCATAAGGCGATCTCCTAAATTTTAATTGGATTGGTGTACGGCCGAGAGCAGCGCAATCCTATGCAGGTTTGAGGCGACTGTCAACACTCCCCCCGAACCGTGCCCCACACCCGTCGTCCTGGCCATGCCGGCCGTGCTCCGTCATCGAAGCCGCAAAAACACGCAGATGCGCGGAACCATCCTCTCCATCCCTTGTCCTTGCACTCAGACTTGTAACCGATAATCATAAGGGCAGACGCTCGAGTTCATGTCCATTCCCGCTCACCCTTTCCGCTGGTCCAGCCCTTCCCCAGGCCGGCGAATCAAGCTGCTGAGTGTCGTGGCAGTCATGTGCCTGGCTTGTCTGGCGCAGGCCCAGATTGAAATCGGCACCATCACCGGCACGGTCGCCGATCCCAGCCAGGCTCGCCTGGCCAACGTTCGGGTCATTCTGGAGAATCCCCTCACCGGCAGCTCCCGCAGCGAGAGCACCGACGATCAGGGGCAGTTCATTTTTGAGAACGTTCCCTACGGCTCGTACCAGTTACGAGTTGAGGCGCGAGGATTCCACGGATTCACCCAGGAACTCGCCATTCGTTCCAATGTTCCTCAGCAGGTTGCCGCCGTACTACAACTGCTGGCTTCGGAAGAGTCTGTGACGGTGCGGGGTGCGCCCGACATCGTCGGCCAGGACGTGCCGCGCACTGAAACGGTTGTGGACCAGAACTCCATCCAGGTCAGCTCCGGGGTCACCGCCCGCAACCCGCTGCAGGCGCTGGTGGCCACCACTCCCGGCTGGACCACGGAGAATGACGGCCTGATGCACATTCGCGGCGTGGACGATGGCGCGCTCTACGTGGTGGATGGTGTTCCCACCCCCGACCGCATGGACGCCTTCTCCGCCGCCGCCCTGCAGACTGACACCATCAGCTCCATGCATGTCATTACCGGCAACATCCCGGCGGAGTTTGGCGGCCGCTCCGGGGCCGTCATCGTGGTGCAGCCCAAGTCGGGCATTGACACGCCGCTGACCGGCTCGCTAAGCCTGGGCGCGGGCAGCTTCCAAGACCAGCAGCTGGCTGCCACCCTGGCCGGCGGCGGGCGGCGCTGGGGATTTTTTCTGGCCGCGGCCGGCAACCGCTCGGACCGTTTTCTCGATCCCGTGGACCCGCGCAATTTCAACAACTATGGTGCGGCGCTTTCCTTCTCTTTGCGCGCGGATTGGCACCCCACCATCAATGATATTGTGCTCCTCGACGCCTCCGCCGGCAGCGCCGACTTCAACGTGCCCAGCAACTTCTTTCAGCAGCTCGCCGGCCAGCGCCAGAAACAGCAACTGCGGGATAACCATCAGTCCCTCTCCTGGCAGCACACCTGGTCGGCCCACACGCTCACCAATTTTGCGCTCTACCGCCACTACTATCGCGCCCGGCTCTTGCCCAGCCCGCAGGACACTCCGTTGTTTGCGGCGCAGAACCGCCATCACGCCCGCCTGGGCGGCATCGCCAGCCTGACCAGCGTCTTGCATGGCCACACCCTCAAGCTGGGAGCGGAAGGCTCGCGCCTTGCGGTGAACGAATTCTTTACCTTTGGCGTTACTGACCTGCAGGCCGCGGTCCAGGCGCAGCTGACCCCGGCGGCCATGGCCTTCACGCCCGCCAATCCCTTTCTTTTTCAGGGACGCGTGGTGCGCGGCGCGGCTTCCGCCTATGCCCAGGACGATTTTTCTCCCCTGAGCAACCTGACCATCAATGCCGGTCTGCGCTACGATCACACCGACTTGCTGATTCCTGCCCAGCAGGCCAGCCCGCGTTTGGGCGCCGTCTATTACCTCCCCCAAACCCACACCGCCGTGCGAGCCTCGTTTAACCGCCTCTTCATGCCGCCCCAAGTGGAAAACCTGTTGCTGGCCAG
>DATJEH010000089.1:0-10487 GCA_035496875.1 Terriglobales bacterium
TCAGCTTGTGGTGCCTCTGCGGTTCGGCGATGCCGTACTGGCGGATCTTGTAGAGCAGCGCCTTGTAGCTGATTTTGAGCAGGACAGCCGCCTGCTTGCGGTTCCAGTTGGTCTGTTCCAGCGCCTGGGTAATGGCTTCCGCTTCGGCCTCGTCTTTAGCGCTGCGCGCCAGCGATTTCAGCCCGCCGCCGGAGTCGCCGTCCCGGCCCAGGCCCGCCGCCGGACCACTGCCGTCCGACTGCGGCTGCAATTCGTTGATGGCCACATCCTCGTCGCCCAGAATCAAAAAGCGTTTCACAAAGTTGCTCAGCTCGCGCAGGTTCCCCGGCCAGGGGTAGTCCAGGCAGCGTTGCAGCAGCTTGGCCGAAAGCGTCATGGGGGGCCGCGCGTAGTGCTCCGCCATGCGCGACATGAAATGCTTGAGCAGCAGCGGGATTTCTTCCTTGCGCTCGCGCAGCGGCGGCAACTGCATGGTAAAAGCGTTCAGGCGGTAATAAAGGTCCTCGCGCAGGCGTTTGTTGGCCAGGGCTTCCGGAATGTTGATGTTGGTAGCGGCCAGGATGCGCACGTCCACCTTGATCACGGAGCGGCTGCCCAGGCGGGAAAACTGCTGGTCCTGCAGCACGTGCAGCAGCTTGGCCTGCAGCAGCGGCGGCATTTCCCCGATTTCGTCCAGCAGGATGGTGCCCTTGTTGCACAGCTCGAACTTGCCCGGCTTGGGATGGTTGGCGCCGGTGAACGCGCCCGCCTCGTAGCCGAACAGCTCGCTTTCCAGCAGGTCGGCGGGCACCGCCGCGCAGTTCACTTTCAGAAACGTGCGGTGGGCGCGCGGCGAAAGCTTGTGAATCAGCCGCGCCAGCACTTCTTTGCCCGTGCCGCTCTCGCCCAGCAGCAGCACCGGAATGTCCACCCCCGCCACCAGCGCCGCCTGGGCGCGAATCTTCTTCATGGCCGGGCTCGCGGCCACGAAAAACACATCGTCACACAGCTCTTCCACCTCGCCCCCGGACGAGGTTTGCGCCCGCAGGCATTGCTTGATCACCGCATCCAGTTCGGCTTTCTGGAAGGGCTTGGTCAGGTAGTCCTGTGCTCCCAGCCGTATGGCCTGCACTACCTTGCGGGTGTCGCTCACGCAGGAGAGCATCACTACTTTCATGCTGGGCTGCATGTGGCGCAACTGTTCCAGCGTCTGCAGTCCATCCAGTCCCGGCATCAGCAGGTCCAGCAGCACCAGGTCCGGACTCAGACCGCGCTGCACCCGCTCCAGCGCATCGTTGCCGCTGTTGGCCGTCTCCACCTTGTAGGAATCCACTTCCAGCAGAGTCCGGATATAGCGCAGCATTCCGGGTTCATCGTCCACCAGCAGAATGTTCGGTGACGCGCTCATCGTCCTTCTCCCCCGGCAACGCCCGCATGCCGCACCGGCAGCAGAAAACAGAATTTGCAGCCCGCGCCCTGTTCACTTTCCACCCAGATCTTCCCGCCGAATGCCTGCACCAGCCGCCGCGCAATGGCCAGCCCCAGTCCCACCCCTTCGCCCGATATACCCGACTGCGGCAAGCGGAAGAAATCGTCAAAAATCTCCTGGTGAAACTCCGGCGCGATTCCCGGCCCCGTGTCCGACACGCTGACCTTCACCGAATTCGGCACTTCGCTCTTCAGTTTGCGCCGTTCCTGCGCCGGACGTCCCAGGTAATTGGCGCGCCGCTCCCACATGTGCGGCTCCGCGTGCAGCCACACCGTGCCCCCGGCCGGCGTGAACTTGGCCGCATTGTCCAGCAGATTGGAGAGCACCCGCTGCACTTTGGCGTAATCGAAAATTAGCGGCGGCAGCTTTTCATTGGCCAGAAAGTACAGGGCTACGCTCTTTTGCTGGAACCGCGTCGACCAGAAGCTGCAGATTTCCGAGAGGCAGGCGTTCATGTCCCCACTCTCGTATTTCATCTTCAGCTCGCCCGTTTCCAGCACGCTGAAGGTAAGGAAATCCTGAACAAAGTGCTCCAGGCGCGCGCTGCTGGCCTGCATGTCCTGCAGAATCGAGCGCTGCCGCTCGCTCAAGGGGCCCAGCTTTTCGTTTTGCAGCAGTTCGATGTAGCCGGAGAGGATAGCCAGAGGCGTTTTCAGATCGTGGGCCGCAGAGGCCAGGGCCTCCGTGCAGCGGTGATATCTTTCCTGCAACTGCATGTAAGCTTGCAGCAATTCCTGCTGGCTGCTGCTGTGCAGTTCCGTCGCTCCCATCACCTCCCGGCCCTCACTCGACTGCCCGGGGTGCCCCTCCTTGATGGTAGACACACTCATCTCCGCGGTGTTTTCCTATGTGCTTGCTGATTAGGGGGGAGGGATACCTAAGAGCTTGTTTTTCTATGCTCTGTAGAAGGAATGCTATGTCAGAGTTTTACCCCTGTCAACCGCCAAAATGCATGTCTTTAGTCACAAAAGAGAAAAAGCTTGCGACTGGCACGATACCTGGTGCAGTTTCTCTGTCGCCCCAGGGTGGCACCCTCCTCGTACCCCGGCTTGCCTGACAACTGCTCTGACGCCTTTCCTGCCGCCACCTGGCACAAGTTGTCGCTTGCTAAACTTCCCCCCTGGTTCTAATCAATAGCAGCCGTTTGGTTTGGCAGCTAAGGTGCGAGAGATAGCCAATTTACATACCATATTAGGGGAAAGTGTGGCCGGCCCTACTACAGCGAAAAACCGTCGAATGTGGGAAAGATTGCCCCTGGCGATTCCGGTCTTCGTCCGTGGCCGTGACCAGCAGGGCAAGGAATTCCTCGAGTTTGCCACCGCCCTCAACCTGAGCGCGGGCGGCGTTCTGCTCGCCGTCTCCCGGGCTTTGCCGCTTTCCGCAGGGGTTTCGCTGGAGGTGCCCAGCGCGCCACTTTCTGACGGCGACCCCCTCCCCCATGCCGTGCGCCGGCTGAAGGCCCGCGTGGTTCATGCCCGCTCTTCCAACCGCCACCAGTTGCTTGGACTCAAGTTTTCCCGCCCTCTTCTCCGCTCCGCCGGAAGGAAAGTTAGTTCTTAACTGTGAAAAGCTTTTCCCACCCCTCATTGGGAAATGGTGCCCTTCGCGGACCTTCTCCCAGGTCATGTTCCGGCGCATAAGATATTAGCTAAGTGATTGAATCGAAGGCCATTAGTCGCCAAATTGGGCTCACCGTAATGGCCCCATGTACTTTGGTGCTCGGGGTGCACTTAGCCGTTGTGCCCGGGCGCTCTAGGCTCCGGCGGAGTGATTAGACATGGCTGCAACCGTCAGTTCGTTGACCCAGTCACTGGGTGAAATTCCCCCGGAGAGCGTGGTTTTTGGACGCACGGAGGCCATGCGCGCCCTGCGCGAGCGCCTGCAGAAGCTCGCCGGCGCCAACGTGCCGGTTTTGATTCAAGGCGAAAGCGGCACCGGCAAGGACATTATCGCCCGCATGATCCATGGCCTCTCGCCCTGGCGCACCGGGCCCTTTGTAAAGGTCAACTGCCCCGCCATTCCTGGCACTCTGCTGGAAAGCGAGCTCTTCGGCTACGAAAAGGGCGCCTTTACCGGCGCTTATGGCTCCAAGCCCGGCCGGGTGGAAATGGCCCACCGTGGCACCCTGTTCCTCGACGAAATTTCTGAACTCGATTCCGCCCTGCAATCCAAGCTGCTGCAACTGCTGCAGGATGGCCAGTTCTGCCGCATCGGCGCCCAGGAAGACAAGAAAGTGGAAGTGCGCGTGGTCTGCGCCACCAACCGCCAGCTGGAGCAGGAAATCGCCACCGGCAGCTTCCGCCAGGACCTGTTCTACCGCATTAACGTGGTCAACCTGCACATGCCGCCGCTGCGCGAGCGCGCCGCCGACGTCCCCGCCCTGGTGGAATACTTCCTCGACTACTACAACCGCAAGTACAACTGCCGCGCCCGCGAGCTTTCTGACGAGCTCATGGCCATGCTGCAGAAGTACCACTGGCCGGGCAACATCCGCGAACTGGAAAACCTGGTCAAGCGCTACGTCATCCTGGGTACCGAAGAGGCCATCAGCAGCGACCTGGTCAGCCAGCATCGCGATGTTTTCAATCCGGAAATTTCCATTGACGGGCCCATCTCCCTCAAGAAGCTGACCCGCCAGGCGGTGCGCGAGCTGGAGCGCAAGGTGATTCTGAAGGTGCTGCAGGCCAACCACTGGAACCGCAAGCAGTCGGCTCGGGCCTTGAGCATCAGCTATCGCGCCCTGCTCTACAAGATCCGCGATACCGGACTGCCCTCCAACCGCGGCGCCAAGCTGCCCGCGCCGGTCAATGGCGTGAATGGCAACGCCGCCGCCACCGCCGACTAATTGCCTAGATTTCTTCTGTGGAGCAGGCTTCGAGATTCTCCCCTCGGGGTCCTGCTCCACCCCTCGTCCTCTGGACCCAGTCGAGGCACCTGGGGTGGGTGCCCACATTTGTTTTCTGGCGAAGTGTCGGCCACCCGCCAAGTCGAGGGGCCAGAACCAGGCTTGAGTGGCGCCCCGTCCGTCCCGTCCTGAATTGCGAATGTTTTCATCGGAGTTCGCCGAAGACCTGAAGTGCCGCGCAATTTATTCTTGACAGCCTCAGGAGTTGGCATCACAATCACGCCCGCCAGCCTTCCCCCCAACCGTTCCGATTCCCTCACCATGTCGTGGCTGGCACGGCCTTTCAGGCGTCACGACTCGTGCTTAGCAGGGAGCGTGCGTCATGCAGCGACAGCTTAGCAACTCACAGCGTCACCTTGTCCGTTTGTTTGCACGTGGGTACACGGATGGCGAAATCGCCCGTACGATGGCGCTATCTCCTGAGCAACTCCAGTGCGCTTTCTCGAGCATTTGCCACCAACTCCAGGTCACAGACCGGATCGAGTTGCTCTTGATGATGTGGTCCTTCACCGGGCGCAGCAAGAGGCAGTTCTCTAAATAGCGTAAATATTTGCGGACAGCTTTGGGTTCTCACCCAGCGAGCATGGGTTTGTACGAATGTGTGCTCGTGCACTTTGCGCGAAGGTATGAAGCGAAGGAGCCAAACGAAGGGCGCAACCTGGTGAGCCGGGCCTACTCCTGGCGCCAGCCCACAATTTCCTTCAGGCCGTCGGCGCGGGTCTGTTCGAACAGGCGCACCAGGTGGCGGCAGTGCTCGAATTCGTGGATGTCGGCCCAAACTTCCGCCTGCCAGTTCTTGTCGTGGCTGGAGGCCTCGCCGCAGGTGGCGCAGCGGGTATAAAGGCGCACCGGAGCCGGGCGCTCAATTTCGGCGGCTTCCGGCAGTTCGAGGAAGACCACGCGCACATCCTGGATCTCGTCGTTATCGCCAATTTCATGCTCGTAGCGCAGCAGGTAAGGGAAACCCAGCTTGCGTGCTTCCAGTTCCGCCTCCAGCCGGCTGTTAAACGGGCCGTACTCGGCGCGATTGTGTTCGATGGTGTCGCACGCCATCCAGAACGTTTCTTTGTAGGTCATTCAGGGCCTCAGAGCTTTGCTTCCGGAACAGCGAGGAAGAAGGCTCGAAAATAGCAATCTCCATGCCGCCCCCCATAACCCGTAATCTGTTCACAATAAACAACCTTTTCCTCCCCTCCCGCCCTCTGGATTGCAAGCTTTTGCGCAATTTTGCCGCGCCGTAGCACCGCCCTTGCGGAGGGCTGGTTTTTAGCTCCGGCAGGTTACCTGCGCGCCCTAGGTGACTCCGGTAACTTGTGGGGGCTACCACCGGCGGGGGTAACATCCAAGCACCAGCTAAGTACAAGCAGGGGAGGGAATGGGCCGGCGCAGGCAAGCACGCACCACGGCCAGACTGGCGGTCAAACTTTGGGGCACGGATGCCTCCGGGCAGCCCTTTATTGACCCCGTCATGACCCGCAACATCAGCGCCCAGGGTGTGCTCCTGGAAGGAGTGCATCGCCAGCTGCGGCCGGGCGACGCCGTAGGCCTCACCTACAATCAGCGCAAGGCGCGTTTTCGTGTCAGCTGGGTGGGCGAGCCTGGCGGCCAGGACCAGGGCCTGGTGGGACTGGAAAACGCTGTTTCCGGCCAGCAGCTATGGGACGTGCCGCTGCCCCAACCCGCGCCCGATCCTTACGTTCCCGCCAAAGTAACCGACCGCCGCCGTTTTCCCAGATTCGAGTGTAAGGCCAGCGTGGAAGTGCGCCTGCAGTCCTCCGGCTCCCCGGTGAGGGGCAACCTGGTGGACCTCAGTCTGGGCGGCTGCTACATCGAGATGATGATTCCCCTGCCGGTCAGCACGCAGCTGGATCTGGTCATCTGGCTGGAAAGCGGCAAACTGGCTACTCCCGGGCTGGTCACCAGCAGCCACGCCGGTTTCGGCGTGGGCGTGAAATTTATCGGTATGGGCAAGTCCGAGCGCCAGATGCTGGAGCAATATCTGGCGGATCAGGCGAGAGTAAGCCGTCCCGCGTCCAGTCGCGCCAGCAAAGCCGGCGCCGGCCAGCCCTGAGCACGACGTTCCCCGCCGAAGGGCGCCTTCCAAATTACAGATTACTCGATTACAAATTGGCGGCGAAAACTGGGAGTGTCGCTGAAATCTGCCCCTCAGTTGGCGATTTCCCACATCTGCTGGACCACGTGCCAGGGCACGGGCTGGCGGGTGCTGCTGCGCGTGGCCAGGCAGCGCTCCAGGGTGGCGGAGAGGTAAAGGTGGCGAAAAGGCTTGGTTAGAAATTCGTTGGCGCCGCTAATGAACGCCTCCAGCGCCTTGCGCGGGTCGGGAACCGCCGAGCACATGATTATCTTCAGGCCCGGCCGGACCTGAAGCAGCTGCCGCAAAGTCTCCAGCCCATCCATCTCCGGCATGTTGACGTCCAGAAGGACTATATCCGGAGCCAGTCCGGCGCTGACCCGTTGCACTGCCGCCAAGCCGCTGGCCGCGCTTTCCACCCGGTAGCCATCCAGCTCCAGCAAGCTGCGAATGTAGCGCAGCATGGCGGGATCATCATCCACAATCAGTACCGTGGCCGCCGGCGAGCTACCTGCGTCTTCCATGGCTTAGGGGAGGATGCACTGCAACGTGTGCATGCTCGCTGGGTGTACCCTGCCAACCGGCGCAGGTCAATCGTTATCTGCCCGTTCCAACATCTGAACGCTCAGCGAAGTGCAGCCCGTCCACAGGCAGGCTGCCAAGAAATAGTGCAGTAGTGACGCCACCATTCCGCGATCAAACATTGCAATCGGCTATAGCAATGTGCAACACCTTATGCTCCGCTGTTTCCAGACCCAGGTCTGGTCTTCTCGGCGCTGTGGAAAAAATGGCCAAAACCCTGCTCCGCAAGGATTTCGTCGCCACCTTGCTTCCAGCCCGGGGGCGGCAGCGGCGAACCAAGCCGACCGCCGCAGCTGCCGGTTGCTGGCGCCTCAGTGGCCGACCGCGACCTTTTCCATTGCGGCTGGACGCGGGCGCGACTCGCCTACACCTTCCTCTGCTACCTGCACCCGCCAGCCTTCGCCCCCATGGTTGGCGATGTACAAGGCCAACTCCAGCCGGCTCCACACTCCCAGCTTGTCGAAAATGACCCGCAGATAGTTCTTCACTACCTGCTCGGTGGTGCCGATGCTCTGGCCGATTTCCCGGTTGGTCATGCCTTCCCAAACCAGGGCTGCCACTTCAATTTCCCGGGGGGTTAACCGATTGCGTGGTTGCATTGTGTTTGCTCCCGCCACATGAGGCCTGTGGCCAGTTTGACCCGCTTGCGTCCGCCTTCAATACCGGCGCGCTGAAACAGCGAACGCAGGTGTTGTTTGACGGTACGCGGGCTGATGTTCAGTTCGCTGGCAATCTCCTTGTTGCTGCAGCCTTCCAGCAGCAGGCGCAGGATTTGCCCATCCCGTTGCGTAACTTTGAATTGCTTTAACTCCATCATTTGAGCTTCCTTCGCAAAGCCGGATTCGCTTTGTCTTCGCTACGACTGCCGTACCGTGGAGCAAGTCGTCCTCCAAGCGAAGGCTCCTGCCGGCGCTTCCCTCTACCTCATTGTGGTTGCAGATAGTTGCGGCGCTTGAGCTAAAAATCGGAGAGCTCCTGGCCAGGCCTCGTGGATGGGCCCGTTTCCCGAAACGGGCAGTACTCGCCTAGAATCAATGACCTGTTACGGACCGCGCTTCCCGTTTTTGCCCGCGAACATCCGGGATCATGGGGCCGATGCCGCCCATCGCCGCTTTTGCCGGAATTCCGCTCGATGCGGTAGCGTGGAGTGTAGGGAGGAGTCGCAACCATGCGCAGCTTCACCATTGCGCTGTTGCCCTTGCTGTTGCTGGCCGCTGCCTGGTCGGGGGCGCAAACGCTCAAGCCGGTGGCCGCCATCAACCTGCCCGGCCCGCCAGGGAAGCGCTTCGACTACCTGACCATTGACTACCCCGACCACTACCTGCTCTCCGCCCATCTGGGCGCCGGCATCCTGTACGTGATTGACCTCAGAACCAACCGCCTGGTCAAGGCCATTGCCGATGTGCCGGGGGTGGAAGGCGTGGAGTACGTGCCCGAGTTGCACAAGGTGTACACCTCGGACTGGCTGGAGAACAAAATCGGGGTCATTGACCTGCGCCAGTTCAAGGTGGTGAAGAAGATTCCCACCCGCGACAAGCCCGACGGCAGCGCCTACGCTCCGCCTTTTCACAAGCTCTACGTTTCCGACGAACGCGGCAAAACCGAAGCCGTCATTGATGTGCGCACTGACACGGTGCTGAAAAACCTCTCCTTCGAGAGCGAAACCGGCATGCCGCAGTACGATCCCGCGGCCCGCAAGGTGTACGTGAATTTGCAGGAGCAGAACATTTTCGCGGTCATTGACCCGCAAACCGACCAGGTGGTGGCCCGTTACGGCGTAGGCCGCTGCCGGGGCAATCACGGCATGGCGCTGGACGTGGAGCACCGCCGCGCCTTTCTCTCCTGCGAAGACAACAACCTGATGACCGTCTTCGACCTGGAGAAGCACCAGCCCATCGCCTACCTGCCGCTGCCCGAAGGCGGCGACGTCATCAAGTACGATCCCGGCCTGCGCCGCATCTACGAAGCCTGCTACAGCGGATTTATCTCCGTGTTCCAGGAAGAGGACGCCAGCCACTTCCGCAAGCTGGAAGATTTTCCCGTGCAGAAAAAAGTCCACAGCCTGGCGGTGGATACCGAAACCCACCGCGTGTACGCGCCCGAGCAGGAAGAGAATGGCAAGCCGGCGGCGAAGATGGTGGTGTACGAGGCGGTGGCTGTCCGGCGCTAGTTGATGGGCAGCGCCGGCCAGCCTATGACCTTCAAAGTTTCACTTTTAACCACATCACACTGCCGATGAAGCATGCGGTGACAACAGCACGATTGTTCGCGCTCCAAGTCCCTGTCTCATCTTCCGGGTTCTGTGGCCCAGCAGTTATATGCATCTGCGACATCCCGGGAGCCTGTCGCGAGGTCCTCAAAAATTCTCTTGTAACGAAAAATCACCGTCGTAGTCAGGGCAATTGACAAAGGGTCTGGGCATAATGGCGCAAATCGGGGGTGCCACGTGCGTCTGCCTCATGTGCAATGGCAGTGGCTAATCTTTGTGATGGCGGTTTGCGTCATTCGCCCAGTGGTGGTTGATGCGGCGGACGACCAAGTCCTTACTAGAAAACAGATAAAACAGTTTCTTCTTAATGCCGAGGTGGTGAGTAGCCGACCAGATCCCCGGGGTGTTAACCATCCCTGGCGTCTAACACTCAGCAACGGCGTGGTGACTCATGACGTTTCTTTTCAGACCGCAGATCGAAACAACAAGGATTATAGGTATAACCTCGCAGCTTCCGTGCTGGCAGATATGCTTGAGTTCGACGACCTGCTGCCGGTGTACGTCGAGCGCGAATGGCGTGGCAGGTGGGGCTCGTTCAGTTGGTGGCTGCCTGTGCAAATGGATGAAGCGGAGCGTCTCAAACGCAAAGTAGAGCCACCCGATTTGGAGGCTTGGAATAAACAGTTAGATGAGATCAGAGTGTTCGATGCACTTGTGGATGAATCGGACACTAATCCCAAGGATCTGCTGATTGGGAACGATTGGAAGGCCTACCGGGTTGATTACAGCCGTGGCTTCCTTCTTGACAGGGATCTACAGAACCCCAAAAGCCTGGTCCGCTGTAGCCGCAACCTGTTGCAAAAACTCAAGGATCTCGATGGTCACCAAGTGGAGCAAAAAACCAAGGGTTATCTTACTAAGTCAGAAGTGCAGGCTCTAATGGCCCGACGGGATAGAATTCTGGCCTATTTCAGGAGTCGAATCGCTGAGAAAGGTGAGAACGCAGTGCTGTTCTAGCCAAGCATGTCTCCCGGCCCATCCAAGTGCCCGGAACACGACTGATTATTGCTTTCTTCAACGTGTCAACAAACGACCAGCCCGAATCCGGCAAAAGCAACTTTCCCGGCAGCTTACATTTTCAATGTGTTGTGTCCTTTGGTGACGGTTTGTATGTGTTTCTCTGCGTCCTCTGTGGTGGAAAGAGATGTCAGGTTTCCACTCGGCTTACGGC
>DATJEH010000090.1:0-45080 GCA_035496875.1 Terriglobales bacterium
CAGCGGCAACAGCCGGCAAACTCAGGACAAGCTCCGGCACAGCCCCAGCCCGGGCAAACTCAAAATCAGCAGCAGCCCAAGGCTAATCCCCTGGGCAACGTGCTGAATCAGATTTTCGGCGGGAAGAAACAACAGCAGCAACAGCCGCCACCACAGCCACAGAAGCCGCAGTGAAGCACTGCAACTGGGAGCTGGGTACTAGGTACTGAGCTACCTTGACGCTTCTTCCAGCCGCCCTTGCTCCAGCTTTTCCTGGCACTCAATGCAGTGGCGGGTCCAGGGCACCGCTTCCAGCCGCTTGGGATTGATCTCCTTGCCGCAGGAGATGCACTGGCCAAAAGTTCCTTCGTGGATGCGGCTGAGAGCGCCTTCCACCATCTGCAGGAGCTGGCGCTCGTTGTTGCTCTGGTGGAAAAGGAATTCCTTGGTATAAGAGCTTGCGGCCCTATCCGCGATGTCCTGCGCCGTACCCTCATCGGCAGAACGGCCGTCCTGTTCGGTGCGAGAGACGTTACGTTTGAGCTGGTGCTGGCGTTCTTCCAGCCGTTTCTTAAATTGTTCCAACTTCCGCTTGTCCATGTACGTCCCCACCGCTTGCTCGCTGGCAGCCTTCCTGAAACTTGTTTCCTGTTTGGGGCAAACATTTATCATATTCGCCGAAATCGAAAAGCGTCAACTGTCGAAGGTGGCGGCCGCCGGAGCGTCTCGAACAACGGTCTACGCTTTGTGCTTTCGGCTTTATGCTTTCGGCCTTGAGCGATCGCACATCGAGCCCTTCACCCCTCGTGGCGGCGACAATCCCAATTCCGAAGCCACTAGACAAAAGCCAATAGCCCAAAAAAAAGCGGCCCCATTTCTGGGGCCACCCTAAAGAGGCAAGGGAGGGAGGGAAAGTCAGGGAAGGCGATGCGTACCGGCCCGCAAATCAAAGCCGGATTGGAGATGTCGAGATAGTACGAAGAGGGTTGAAGTCATTTGGTTGAAACGGCCTCTTTTATTGCTCTTCGAGGAAGCACTTGCCAAGCCAAATGCTGGTTTTGCCGGGCCCTTTTCGGAGGCCGAGAGAAGTCCTTTCCATTTTGGCACTTAGGACTAAGGGATGGCCGGTTGCACGGGCCTGCCTAAGGTTAACCAGTTCATAACAGGTTGCAAGCGCGTTCCAATGCTAGGCAGGTCTTTGCTCTTTTGCGAGATGATTCTGCTGTTCCATGACCTTGAGCTTGTTGAGCAAGGCCTTATAACTGATTTTGAGGATCTTGGCGGCTTGGCGGCGATTCCAACGGGTCTGTGCCAGGACGCGCTCGATGGCCTCCTGCTCCGCCTTCATGGCGGCGCGACGCCCGATCTCGAGCAGGGAGATAGCCTCCGCTTCGCCATCGCCGGGGGCGGTCGAGGTCGGGGGATCAGAGAGTTCTCCGTTGCCGCCGGCGCTCGCCGCGGCGGCGGCGGCCAATGGCTGCACATAGGAGGAAACAATGGGTTTGTGGGTGGACAGTTCGCGGATAATTTGTCCCTCGTTGCCCACGATCACATACCGTTTCACCATATTTTCCAGCTCGCGGATGTTGCCTGGCCAGGCGTAATCCATCATGCGGGCAATGGCGTATTCGCTAAACGGCGGCGGCTGCTTGCCGTAATACTCGCTGTAGCGGCGCAAAAAGTATTCCAGGAACAACGAGATCTCTTCCCGGCGTTCGCGCAGAGCAGGAATGTGGATGGTGACCACGTTTAGCCGGTAAAAGAGGTCCTCGCGGAACAGGCCATTCTGGACGGCCTGCTCCAGGGGCTTATTGGTGGCTGCCAAGATCCGGACATCCACCGAGATATCGCGCTTGCCGCCCAAGCGGGAGAATTCGCCATCCTGCAGGACGTGCAGCAGCTTGGCCTGCAGTGCGGGGTGCATCTCGCTGATTTCATCCAGAAAAAGCGTGCCCTGGTTGGCCTGATCGAATTTGCCCGGTTTCTGGCGGCTGGCCCCGGTGAAAGCCCCCGGTTCATAACCGAAAAGCTCGCTTTCCAGCAACTCGTTGGGAATGGCGGCACAGTTGACCTTGACGAAGCTGCGGTCACGACGGTTGGAGAAGGAATGGACCATGCGGGCCACTACTTCCTTGCCGGTGCCGCTCTCGCCACGGATGAGCACGGTGGCATTGGTGTCCGCCACCTGCTCAATGGTGGTCTTCACCTCTTCCATCTTGGGGCTGTTGCCGAAGGTCATGTGGAAATCACTCTGGCGGCGCACCTGCTCGCGCAACTGGCTGACCTCGGTGAGCAGTTTCTGCTTATCCATCACCTTGCCCAGGCGCACTTCCAGTTCTTTGGGCTCAAAGGGCTTGCTGATGTAATCCTCGGCGCCGAGTTTAGAGGCCTTGAAAATCTGTTCGGGGCTGTTCTGGCCAGAGAGCATGACCACGGCGACTTCAGGCTTAATCTGCTTCAGGCGCTCCAGGGTCTCGATGCCATCCATGCCGGGCATGGATATGTCGAGCAGGACCACACTGGGGTCGTAGGAGCGGAACATGCGGATGGCCTCTTCCCCGCTGCCGGCGGTGTTGACCTCGAAATTGCGACGGGCAAAGTAGGCGGAGAGGTAACGGGACATAGTCGCGTCGTCGTCCACGACCAACATGCGGACATTCTGGTCGGCCAAGGGGAACTCCTCAAAGAGGCTGAAAATCTGAGCTGCTAGGAAGGTGAGATGAACGTTCTACGCCGAAGCTCGGTATAAAACCACCCAATCACCCCACCCCGGGCAAGCACCATTGTATCTGGATTCCACAAGTTGGAACCGGGTTGCTCAGCCTGGAAAACAGTTCTCCGGTTATAGCTTTCGGGCTCCAAAGGGCTTAATCCCTAACCTGTGAGGCGAGAAGAAGTCTGGCGCTAGGCGGGGACCGCTTTGTTCAGAATGGGGTCGTCGGTGGCCCTGGCGGCCTTTAAAGGGAGGGTGAAGAAGAATGTGCTGCCCTTGCCGGGAGTACTTTCAACCCGCAATTGGCCGTGATGGGCTTCCACGATGCGCTTGGCGATGGCTAAACCCAGTCCAGAGCCATCCCGGGAGGTGTCCGACTGCGCGTTTCGAACCTGGGCGAACTCATCGAAGATACGCTCATGGTCCTCTGGAGCGATACCGAGTCCGCTGTCCTGAACGCTGATCTCCACCTGGCGCCGTTCCGGCTGATGGCGGGCGCGAATGGTGATGGCTCCGCCGGCGGAGGTAAATTTCACGGCATTGCCCACCAGGTTAATTAAGACCTGCTCGATGCGCTCGGCGTCCACCTGTACCCGCAGCGGGCGGGCGGGCAGTTCCACGCTTAGATGAAGGCGGCGAGCCCGGGCCTCCTGCTGGAAGAGGGCGGCTACACCGTTTACCAGGTTTCGCAGGTCTGCGATGGCAAACTCCATTTTCATCTTGCCGGATTCGATCTGGCTGATGTCGAGCATGGAGTTGACCATGCGGATCAGGCGCTTACAGGCGGCAATGGATTCAGTGAGGGTCTGGCGCTCGCTCTCGTCGAGACGATCCTGCAGGCTTTCCTCGAGCATGGCGTTATAGCCCAGGATCACACTCAGGGGAGTGCGCAATTCGTGCGTAGCTACGCTCAAGAAATTGGATTTCAGCTTATCCAGTTCCTGCAGTTTGCGGTTGGCAGCGCCCAGTTCCTCATTGTTGCTCGTGAGCTCGCGGATCAGGGCCGCATTCTCAAGCGCCAGAGCGGTCTGGCTGGCCAGGCCTTGCAGGAAACGAACAGCGGAGGCATGGAACTCATAAGGCCTCTGGCCGTTATGGGCGCAAAGCACGCATACCAAGCGGCTGCCGACAATTCCCGGAACCAAGCTAAAAGAGCGGACCTGTTGATTCTGGGCCCAGGCCGCGGCGGTCTCCTCATGGTCCTGATCGGTTACGATGAGGCCGCGCTGCAGCGCTCGCCGCAGGGACGAGGAATCGAGAGCCTGGCCGAGGGTGGGGGGGCCGTTGCCCTGCCATTGGCCGTCCTGGCAGGTCAGCAGGCAGGCATAATCGAGCCCCAGGACACCGCGAACCGCGTCAGAAATCTCCGCCGCCATGCTGGCCGGATGCTGGGACTGGGTGACGGTCCAACTTATGCGGTAAAGAGTGTCAATTTCGGAAAGCCGCTTGCGCTCTAGAGAACGGCGGACCGCCTGCTTGAGATCCTCCACCTCGATGGGCTTGAGAAGGTATTCGTAAGCGCCCAATTGAACCGCATCGAGCGCGGAGACAACCGAACCGTAGCCGGTCATCATGACAGTGACGGTGAGGGGGGAACGCTTCCGCACCTCGGCCAGCACTCCCAAGCCGTCTATGCCCGGCATCTTCAGGTCGGTCAGAACCAGATCGTAATGACGCTGGCGGATGGCCTCCACCGCCTCCACCCCGCTGGCGGCAGCCTCCACGTCATAGCCCTCCTGCTGAAGGATGGCGCAGGTGGTAAGCAGGACTCCAGCCTCATCGTCTACGATCAGGATTTTTGCGGTAGTCGAAACCATGGCCAGGGTTGAGCGCGGCAACCTGCTCCTCGATTGGATGCATCCAGCGCCCCTGGCGTCTAGCTGTTACCCGCGACCGTGCGCCATTTGCCAGGCATGAAATGGTAGGGCGGCCAGGGACCGCTGATCAGGATTTCACAGTTCTTCAACTGCTTGGCAGCCATAGTATAGCGGTTCTGATACTTATCCACCGACTTGTGCTCGATAAGGTGAGCAATATCAATCAGCATGCCGTCGGCATCAACCTTCTTGCAGGTAATTTCTTCGTCCAGGGGATTGAAGAGACGGTGAACCTGGACGGAAAGGGCGCGGGCCTTGGTCTGGCGCTCGCGCTCGCGGGAGGCCTGGACACGCAGTTTGGAAAGGTACTCGCCCCCCACCGTGGCCGGCAGTTCGATGTTGGTCATGACCTCACGCAGGGAGCCGTCGTGGATCACGACCTTAAGGTGCATTTCAGCCTTGCCACGTAGCCGTTGCACAGTCTCGCCAAAGGTGCGGCGGTTGGAGCGCACCGCCTGGCGCAGCGCGTCGTCGGTTTCGAACACAGTCCCGAAACGGAACGGCAGTACTGTCATGGTGCGGAAGCAGGCGCTGACTACGCGCGCATGCTCCAATATGGCCCTCTTGTCCAGTTCGCCCTCATGATTGTATTCGCTGACTACGACCGCGAATTCCCCGCTGGGGTAGCTGAGTACCGGGGCCGCGTCCACTCCACTCAGCCCCTCCAAAATAAAAGGGCGCCGCGAACGGGCGCCATTGTGGGACTGTTGTTCTGTAAGACAATATGCGTACCAGGCCATATCAGCATCTCCAGGGCAGCGCGCCAAAGCAAGAATAGAGACTCTGGCTAGGCAAAGTTTGGAAACCGAGCGATCGAATCTGGGAAAAACCGCGCCAGGTACTACGACGAGACTGGATGCTTACCGCATCCAAGCTTCATCTTAGAACGTTTCATTACCAAATGGCAACTACTTCTGTGCAGGTCAGACCGCACTTTGCGGAAGTTTAGTAAGGTCCAGGGAAGAGCTGTGGCGAAAAAAGCAAAGGCGGGGCGGCCGGGCACAACCTTCCAAAAATCATAAACCACTGAAATGGCCGCTGTTAAAACGTTTTCAGCGCGTAGTTCCGGCGAATCCGGCGGCAGCAAAGATCCGTGGAAATGAATTTTCCGTGGACGGGAAAAACGCAAACCAAGGATCAGGGCGATGCCTTCTTCCTTGTCTTCTGCTCGTGCGCGGCAGCCGCCTCCTGAATGCCTCGGTCCACGACGCGTTGCATTTCCGCTACAGGAGCGGGTTTCCCTGTCCAGATCTCAAACTGGCGGGCGGCCTGCTGCACGAACATCTCCGCTCCGGGGATGATCTGCACGCCTTTGGCGCGCGCCATTTTCACCAGGTGGGTCTCCGCCGGGGAATACACCATTTCCAGCAGATAGCGGCTGTTGATTTCGCCTTCCCCCAAGGGCGTGTCCTTGGAGCTGTCCATGCCCATCGGGGTGGCATTGATGATGACATCGAAGGTCATTTTCTTGAGGTCGGGACGGCGGGCCAGGCGGGCATGTGCCTTGCGGGCCAGTTTCTGCGCGGGAGCCGGAGTGCGGTTAAGGATGTACACCTCGGCACCGTGCTCCTTAAGGCCAAAAACGGCGGCCCGCGCGGCGCCGCCCGCCCCCAGCACCAGCACTTTGGCGTTCTCCAATGGCAGACGCTGCTCCAGGGGCCGCAGTACACCGGCCACGTCAGTGTTGAATCCGTAGAGCTTGCCGTCGGGACCACGTACCACGGTGTTGCAGGCGCCCACGCGCGTGGTGTAGGCGTCAGAATTATCCAGGTGCTTCACCATGCTTTCTTTGTAGGGCATGGTGATGCTAAGCCCGTGAAGCGGAATTTCGCGCACGCAAGCCAGCAAATCCTCCAGCGTCTTGGCATGCAGCGCCAGATAGACCGCGCTCACATTTTCGCGCCGAAAGGCCGTGTTCATGGCCAGGGGCGAAAGCGAGTGCGCCACCGGGTCGCCAGCCACGCCGTACACCCGGGTAGCAGCGTCCACCTGCTCGATGCGATAGGTATCTCGCAGAGCGCGGGCCGAGATTTGCCCGGGAGCAGTTTCTTCGCCCGGACCGGCGGCAGCGAAGGTGAATATACTGCCGGCCCGCACTCCCAGCACCCGGCTTATGATTCCCTGTTCCCCCATACACAGGCCCACGATGGAGTGCTGCTGGCTCTTCTGCTCCAGGAACTTCATCATTACTACATTGTCATAGAGGCTGGTGGCCGTAGTTACCAACTTATAAAATTCTGCCGGTATGGCCGCCATCTTCTGGAAGGTCTCATCCAGTTTGCGGGTAGCGCGAAAATCATGAAACGAAAGCAAAAGGGCGGCACGACTGCGCAAGCGTTGCAGGTCGGCGCGGCGGGCTGCCAGAGCACTTTGCAGTTCCAAATCCACGATCTGGCAGCCGCTGGCGGCCGCCTTAGTCAGCACCGCCAGCTGGCGCTCCACCGAACCACGGAATTTGCCTCCATTCACGGCCCGGCGGCAGGTCGCGATAAGGATGACCCCGGGTTGCGAGTCGAGCAGGCGTTTGATTTTGGGAAATACCGTGGCGGGCTGGGGAAGGTAGTCTAACCTCAATTCCAGCAAGGGGTTATCTCGCACCAAAGATTCGGCTTTGGCAATCAACTCTTCGGCGTCGGGGCTGGCTACAGCCACACAAAGCCGGGGCATGCGCAACGGCAGAAGCCGGGGCACGTAAGTGGATTGCGCCGCGATCATGGAAGCGGATTCGGGCGCGATATTACAGGCGGGGGCGGGTGATATGCAACAGAATTGCGGCAGTGGAGGGGGTCCGGCCTGGGTGAAAGGGGTTACGTACCATTGATAACACCAGCGTAACCTTGACCCCTCCTACCCCCCTTGGTACCGTCCGAAACTGAGCTGCTACTTGTGTGTCCGCGGCTTGGAGTGCGTCCGGGGCGGTTTTTAGCCAGCTGGCCGGACCAGGAGCGGTGAGGGGGAGGGAATATGAGGAAAATCAGCGCGGCGCTAACCCTGGCGCTGCTGACGAGCATGGCAGTGGGACAGCAGGCTCTGGACGTGAGCCATGAAAATGCGTCGTCCATTCAGGAAGTGGCTACGGTGACACCGGTGACGCACCCCGTGGAACGGACGGTGGTGCCTACTTACGCCGACCTCAATTGCGCCGGCTTCCTGACCTCGCAGGCGGTGCAGAATTCGAGCTTCGTAACCGGCGGGTTGAGCAGTCCCCATGAAACCAAGTTTGTGTCCGGGGAGGTGGTTTACCTGAGCGGCAGCCAATACAAAGATGGCGACCGGCTCTCGTTTGTACGCGCCCTGCGCGATCCCAACGAATACGAGTATTTCGCCGGCCAGCGCAAGCTGATCGCAGCCACCGGCCAGCCTTACGCCGAACTGGCGCAAGGTCATGTGGTGGACACGCGCCAGGGAATGGCGATTGCGGAGCTGGACTTTGCCTGTGAGTCGGTGGTTCCCGGCGATCTGGCCATACCGCAGATAGCACATCAGAAAATCACCTACCGTCAGCCCTTACGCTTCGACGTTTTTGCGCCGCCCAACGGCAAGCTCAGGGGGCGGATTGCGATGGCTAAGGATTTTGACGGCGAACTGGCGACGGGTTCCAAGGTGTACCTGACCGTGGGCTCCAGCCAGGGCATAAAAGTAGGCGACTACCTCCGGGTGGTGCGCAATTACGAGGATGAGATGAAGGATCCGGTGGATTCGCTTTCCTTCCGCGCCACAGTTATGGAGGACACACAGAAAAACCCTCCCGCCCTGGAGCATCAGGCGTACGGATGGGGAAAAAAGGGTCCGACCATTCACGTGAAAGACATGCCCCAGCGCTCACTGGGTGAACTGATCGTGCTTAGCACCACGCCCACCAGCGCCACGGGAATGATCACTTTCTCGCTGGAAGACGTGCACGTGGGCGACACCGTGGAACTGGAAGCACCTTCGCCGTCGGCGGCGCAGGCGGCAAATGCAGAGCCCGCGGTGCAGGCCATCAACGTAAAATAACGCAGGGTTGGCAGTTGACGCGCGAGCTGCGGCTCGCGCATTTTTTTTTGCGCGTCAACTTTGGTCTGTTTTACAGCACGCCCTCGCCGAAGATTTCGGCAGTGAAGGCTTCCAGCGTGGCCTGGTGCTGCCAGGCGTCTGGCCGAAGGCCTGCTTTGCGGCAGGTCTGCTCCAGGAAGGTGTTGAGGTCCCAGCCGTGCTCGGCAGGCACCTGGGGCAGCAGCAGGCCACGGTGGTTTCCCTGGGTGATGAGCAGCCCGTGTTTGCCCAGTTCGACCTCCTCGGCCTTAATGGGAAAGAGCAGGGAGAGGATGCTGATAGATATCTGCAGCCGGTCCGCCTCTTCGCGGGTAACCGGAAGAAAGCGCATGTCCTGGAAGGCGGCGGCGCGAGCGGTTTCAATAATCGTCTGAAACAGCGGGGACACGGGAAAGACGTACCCCACACAGCCGCGCACCTCGCCCTCCAGGTGAAGCGTGGTGAAAGCGCCACGTTGCTGTCGCAGGTGTTCGGAGATAAGCGGCAGCGCGAGTTCGCAATCCTCCAGGGCGGTGTCTATGGCCTGGTGAGCGAGGTGGAGAAGCAATTCGCGTTCCTGGGAAGAATACTCGCCGGCGGCAGAGGAAGAAGGTTGCGGCGTCGCGGCGGTTTCGCCTGGCGAGCTATTGGGTAGCGGGGACATCGCGCTTGCGGCGGCGGCTGAGCACGAAAGCGCGCCGCCTCCTCCTGACTACACGGCGGTCAATCTTGGACCAGAACGCGGCGAAGTAATCAATGGCGGAAACCAAGGACAACGCCACCATGAACCAGATGGCCACGAAGGCGATCACATGGATGGGCAGAACCCAGCCGCCAATGTAGAGCGGCCACTCCATCCAGTGGTGGTCGAGGATGGCGGCCACCACGGCCACGATCTGCACCACCATCTTGAATTTGCCCAGGTCGCTGGCGGCAATGGTGAAGCCCTCGGTGGCGGCAATAGAGCGCAGACCGCTCACCAGGAACTCGCGCCCGATAATGACCACCGCCATCCAGGCGGGCACAACCCGGGGATTGAACTGCACCAGGGTAACGAAAGCAGCGGCGACGAGCAGTTTGTCAGCCAGGGGATCCAGCAGCATGCCCAACGTGGTGATCTGGTCGCGATGGCGGGCGAGGTAGCCATCGGCCATATCAGTGAGCGAGGCGGCAATGAACAAGGCTGAAGCCAGCAGTTCCTTCTCCCCATGGGCACTGCTAAAGCGGCTGCTGGACAGGACCCAGATGAGCACCGGGACACTGAAGATGCGGGTCAGCGTGATGTAGTTGGGCAGGTTCACAGCGGAGCGCTTGACGACCGCCGACCGCTGAGCCGGTTGTCGTGAGACTAAATTATCCTCCACGCGGGAGGGGAAGGCAACGCAAGTCGAACGCAGCTTTGGCGCAGTCTCAGGAACCAGTTGAGCTAAGCCGCGGTGGCCCGCGCCTGAATGATCTTGGAGACCAGTTGCAGCATTCCGGCGGGGTCGCCGGGATCAGCCTGGAAATCAGCGCCGGTGGCAGCCAGGTCTTCTCCGGTACGCTTGAGGGCCACTATTACAGCCCGGCAGCGGCTGCGAAAAGCCTCTACCAGGGCTTGCTTATCGTGAAGGGGGATGGAATGACCGAGGAGGAAGAGGTCGAAAGGACCTCCCGCGGTACATTCCCGCAGAGCGTCCGTAAAGCCCAAAGACGAGGTGACCTCATAGCCGACCTGTTCCAGCATCAGGTGGCGAGTCTTGAGAAGCGATTCGTCGTAGGAAACCGAAAGTATGTGCGCCATACTGAACCCCGGCTAACGCACAGGTTAGTACAAGCTGTTGCAACTTGCAACAGAGTAGTGGAAACGCCAAAAACTCACGATGAGGGGCCGGCGGCGTTCAATCGCCAATCTTCAATCGGCAATCATCAATTGGGACTAGGCGTAAATGCCGCGCTGGCGGATGGTATAGGCAACGCGGTCAATGGCCAGCATATAGGCGGCAATGCGATTGTTGACATTGTGGTTTTCGGCGTACTCCACCACCGCCTGAAAGGATTCGCGCATAATGTGCTCCAATTGCTCGTTGACCACCGATTCCTTCCAGAAGTAGCCCTGGCGGTCCTGCACCCACTCGAAGTAGGAGGCGGTGACGCCGCCGGCGTTGGCTAGAATGTCGGGAACGATGAAGACGTGCTTATCGGAGAGGATGTCATCGGCGGCGGCGGTGGTGGGCCCGTTGGCGCCCTCAATCAGGACGCGCGCCTTGACCCGGTCGGCGTTGCGGCTGGTGATCTGGTTCTCGGTGGCGGCGGGAATCAGCACGTCGCAATCGGCCAGCATCAGTTCGGCTGGGTCGTATTTTTCCGCCCCCGAGAAGCCGTGGATGACGGCGTTGTGCTGGCGGTACTCCCACAGCGCTTCAATATCAATGCCTTCGCGGTTATAAAGGCCGCCGCCCACTTCCACAATGCCCACAATTTTGTAGCCGCGCTCGTACATGAGGCGGGCGGCGTTGGAGCCGACATTGCCGAAGCCCTGGATGATGACGCGAGTCTGGTCGCGGTTCATGTTGAGCTTCTTCATGGCCTCATCGCAGATGATCATGAGTCCGCGGCCGGTGGCTTCGCGGCGTCCGCGCGAGCCGCCCATGTTCAGGGGCTTCCCGGTGACCACGGCGGTCACGGTCTGGCGCATGTGCATGGAGTAGGTGTCCATCATCCAGGCCATGATCTGCTCGTTGGTGTTCATGTCGGGCGCGGGGACGTCCTTCTCCGGGCCGATGAATTCGAAAAGCTCGGCGGTGTAGCGGCGGGTCATGCGCTCCAATTCGCCCATGGACATCTTGTGAGGGTCGCAGATGATGCCGCCCTTGGCGCCGCCAAAGGGGATGTTGACCACGGCGCACTTCCAGGTCATCCAGCTGGCCAGGGCGCGGACTTCGTCGAGGGTCACGTCCGGCGAGTAGCGCACGCCGCCCTTGGCCGGGCCGCGGGCGATGGAGTGCTGCACGCGAAAACCGGTGAATACTTCCAGGTGGCCGTTGTCCATGGCAACAGGAATGTGCACGATGATTTCGCGGTTGGGATAGCGCAGGACTTTCCAGAGGCCTTCATCGAGCTTGAGCTTCTGGGCGGCCAGATCGAAGCGCGCGGCTTGCGCCTCCCAGGGGTTGATTTCCTGTTCCAGGGCGATGGTTTTCATAAGAAATTCTCCGGTACGAAGGTCCGGAATTTTGAATGGGTCCTATCTGAAATTTCGATTCCGGTGAAACACACAGTATAGGGAGGGTGCGGGCAGGCGGGCAAGCCGGGGGCTCAGGCGCGGGGTGAGGGCAGTACCAAGGGCGGCAACGGTCGGTGCTATTTGCGGCTGGCGGCGGCGCGGGAGCGGGCAGGGGCGCCAATTTCCATCTCCATGCCTTCGGCGGCGGCGCGCACGCGGGGATAGTAGTTGCCGGCTTCGCGCACGATGCGCTCGATGCAGGCGTCATCATGGTCGGGGTCGTGGTGGAACAGCACCAGTTCCTTGGCGCCGCTCTCCATGACCACATTGACGGCTTCCCGCCAGTGGCTGTGGCCCCAGCCGCGGCGGCACACTTCATACTCCTCGGGCAGGTACTGGGCGTCGTAGATGAGCACGTCGGCGCCTTCCGCCAGCTTGCGCACCTGCTTATCGAATACAGGCTGGCCGGGCTCGTTATCGGTGGCGTAAACCAGAATGCCGTCGCGCGTTTCCATGCGGAAGCCAAGGCAGCCCTGGGGGTGGTTAAGGGCCATGGTGCGCAGCACGCAGTTCTCCATGTTGACCTGGCCTTCGCCAATGTCGTGGAAGTGCCGGTGGGCAGCCATCTGTCCCATGTCCACGGGGAAGTAAGGCTCGTTCATCTGCTCTTCCAGCACGCGCTGCAGGCTGCGGGTGCGGCTGGAGGAGTGAAAAAAGAAGCGGTTCTCGGCGTTGTCGTAAAGCGGGGTAAAAAAAGGAATGCCCTGGATGTGGTCCCAGTGGAAGTGGGAGATGAAGATATGGGCGGAGATGCCCCCGGCGTGGTGGCTCAACGCCTTGCCCAGATTACGCAGACCGGTGCCGCAGTCGAAGATGTAAAGGCCGTCGCCGACCCGCACCTCGACGCAGGAGGTGTTACCTCCGTAACGCATGTTTTCCGGCTGCGGAGTAGGGGTAGACCCCCGCACTCCCCAAAATCTGACTAGCATAGCCCCCTGCCGGGTGTTGGATGTTAGCCCATCTTGCCGCCCGGAGGTGCCGACGTCAATGCCCGTTAGTGCAAGGGCGTTCGGTTACCCAGTTGCCAGGTCCCAGTTGTCAGTTGCCGGTCCCCAGTACCTGGTCCCCACTGCCTGCCAGCGCTCGGAACCACCTTGATTGCTCTTGTTAAACGCTTTCATCTGTATCCAACCGTCTGACTCGGTGGTCAAAACATGCAGAAGCCATGTAGTGCGTGTTGGAACTGGGTACTGTAACTCAGTGCCCATATAATGTGCATTTTCGTCCCTAAGAGATGCTGCGCCCTGATTACACCGAATTCGTGCGTCTGGCGCGAGAAGGCACGCTGGTGCCGGTGGCCAAGTCCATCACCGCCGACCTGCTGACGCCGGTTTCCGCTTTCCTGGCCCTGGCGGGCGCAGAGCCGGGAGCATTTCTGCTGGAGTCGGTGGAGGCCGGAGAAAGAATCGGACGCTACACCTTCCTGGGCGCGAAGCCGTACATGCAGGTGCAGTCGCGGGGCGCGGAGATCACGGTGGAGCGCCGCGGCCGGGTCGAGCACTCCACCGGCAACATTTTCCAGGTGGTGCAGCAGATTTTGCGCCAGCATCGCGCGGCGGTGGTGCCCGAACTGCCGCCCTTCACCGCGGGCGCCGTGGGCTACTTCGCCTACGACGTGGTGCGGCAACTGGAGAAGATCGGCGAAAACAGCAAGGACGATTTGCGCGTCCCCGACTGCACTTTGATGTTCTTCGACCGGCTGCTGGCCTTCGACCACCTGCGCCATCAGATTCACATCATCGCCGCTGCCGATGTAGCCCGGGAAAGCCCGCGGGAAGCCTACGCGCGGGCCCTCAGCGACATTGCCAGCATCGAGAAGAAGCTGACGGCCGGATTGCGGCGGCTGAGCCCGAGCGAGGTGCGCCGCTTCCCCGGAACTTTGAAGGTGCGGCACCGAACCAGCCGTGCCGATTACATGCGCGGGGTGGAGCGCATGAAGGAATACATCGCGGCGGGAGATATTTTTCAGGCGGTACTGTCGCAGCGGCTGGAGTTCGAGCCCGGGGCCGCGCCCTTTGATCTTTACCGCGCCCTGCGCACCGTGAATCCATCGCCTTACATGTATTTTTTGCGCATGCGCGAATTGGGAAAGGCAGGCAGCCGCAAGAAAGGCGAGATGCTGCAGATCCTGGGCTCGTCGCCGGAAATGCTGGTGCGGGTGAGCGGGCGGCGGCTGGAATACCGGCCCATTGCCGGAACCCATCCGCGGGGCCGCGATGAAGCCGAGGACCAGGGGCTGGAAAAGCAGATGCGCGAGGACGAGAAAGAGCGCGCGGAGCATGTCATGCTGGTGGACCTGGGGCGCAACGACATCGGCCGGGTCAGCGAGTATGGCTCCGTCTCGGTGCCCAAGCTGATGTACGTGGAGCGCTACTCGCACGTGATGCATCTGGTATCTGCGGTTGAGGGCCGGCTGAGGCAGGGACTGGATCCAATTGACGCGCTGGCCGCATGTTTCCCTGCTGGAACACTTACCGGCGCGCCCAAGGTTCGGGCCATGCAGATTATCGAAGAACTGGAACCGGTGCGGCGGGGCGTGTACGGCGGGGCAGTGCTGTATGCGGACTTCGCGGGGAACCTGGATTCCTGCATCACCATCCGCACCATGGTAGTGAAGGGCAAGCACGCTTACCTGCAGGCGGGCGCGGGAATTGTGGCTGATTCCGAACCGGAACGAGAATACCAGGAGTGCCTCAACAAGGCGCAGGCCGGTCTGCGGGCGGTGCAACTGGCGCGCGAAGGGCTGGAGTAATTCTTTTCAGCCGGCACGAAAAAAAAATTCAGCGCCGAGACGCCGAGAGCGCAAAGAAGAGCAATTCCAATCCAGGTTTTTCCCGGCGTTCTTCCCTTTCCCAGACTTGCTGGGATGGGGACCTCTGCGTCTCGGCGTTAAGGCCGGATGCCGACCACGCTCAGCATGCGGCCGACCACGCCGTTCTCCTTGCGATATGAGAACAGCAGGTCGGTGCGGCAGGAGGTGCAGAGCGGGGAGGCGCTGATCTTCGCGGCGGGAACGCCGGCAGCGAGCAACTGGCGGGTATTGGCGCCCACCAGGTCCAGGTAAAGCAGGGTTTCCTCCGGACCGTGGCCGGGAGCGCGGGCGGTGAGGAACAGCAGAGGATATTTTTCGTGCACGGGATTGGACTCGCGCACTTCGCGAAAAAATTCGGCGGCGTAGGCGAACTGCGATTGGAACTTCTCCCGCACCTCTTCCCCCACCTGGTAGCAGCAGGAATGAATGCCGGGGCCAATGGCGGCCCGCAGGTCGCCGGGATCAGAGCCGAACTTGCGGCGCATCTCGCCCACGCCCTTTTCCACGATGCGGCGCAAAGTTCCGCGCCAGCCGGCATGAAAGGCGCCCACTGCGCGGCGCTTGGTATCCACCAGCAGGATAGGAAGACAGTCGGCGGTTTGCACCCCGAGCAGCAGGCCGGGAACGTCGGTGATCAGGCCGTCGCCCGCGGGATGGACATCGGCCCCGCTGACGTAATGAATCAGGTCGGAATGTATCTGGCGCTGGGTGGCCAGGCGCCAGTGGGCAGAACCGACGCCCAGGGCGCGCATAAACTCGTCCCGGTTCCGTTCGACCACGGCGCGCTTATCATCTTTCGTAAATCCCAGGTTCAGCGAGGAGCCGCCGTAAGGAGCTGAGTGACCGCCCAAGCGCGTGCTGAAGCCGTGCACCAGCCAGGGGACACCGAAAAGTTCTGAATTAAGAATTGTAATTTTTGATTTGCCCGCATGCCGGGCAGTTACCCGAGTGTTCATCCCCATGGCACTTCATTGTATCCGGTGCAGAAACCGGAACCGACCACCAGGGACTTCGTATATATTGTTAGGTTCCCATGTACGAGGATTTTCGCGCAACCGAACGCTGGTCGGAACAAGAAGTGCACTGCCTGTACCAGGCGCTGGTGCTGGCCATCTCCACCCGCCATGCCGACGCCGTGGACATCAAGTTCCTGGCCAATGGCCGCCCGGTGTGGATTGCCCTGCCGCTGCCGGGATGGGTGGAATACAAGCAGCGCGCGGGCAAGACCATTACCGATCCGCTGGCAGTTCAGATCGCCGGGCATTATCTGAAGAGCGCCATCGAAAGCGGCGAAGATGGGGGGCGGGAATTGCACGCGTTGACCGTGGAGCAGATGCTCGAGCATCTGGAGGCCGTGCTGGAGGAAGTCCGCAGCGGCGTGCCGGCTTAAAAAAGCAACCCAGGCGCCGCGTTTTCGGATCACAAGCTATTGTGACCAAAGACACTTTCGCGCGCCCGCCGGGCAAGCGACAATCTAACGCCGAATCCCGTCCTCAGGCCGCAAACTTGGAAGCAGCGGCGGTTTAGGGCACAATATCCGGTCTGCAGCTGCAAGGAGCCGCACTCATGTCCATCACCGTTCAACCCAGCCTGGCGGAGTTATTGCGTCACGGAAAAGTGCATCGCAACCTCAATGCCGCGCCCCTGGTGGAAATTGCCATCAGCCGGGGCGAGGCCCGGCTGGCCAGCAACGGAGCCTTGGTCGCCTATACCGGGCGCACCGGGCGTTCCCCAAAGGACAAATTCACCGTGAAAGATGAACTCACGGCCGATCGAGTGCACTGGGGGGCCGTTAATCAGCCCTTCGAGAGGGAAAGGTTTGACTCCCTTTATGACAAGGTAGTGGAACACTTACGCGACCGCGACCTTTTCGTGCAGGACCTGTTTGCCGGCGCTGACCCGCAATACCGTCTGCCGGTGCGGGTGATCACAGAGCACGCCTGGCAAAGCCTGTTCGCGCGCCAGCTTTTCATCCGTCCGACGGCCCAGGAACTGCAAACCCACCAGCCCGATTTTCTGGTCGTTGCCGCGCCTGAAGTGCATGCCGACCCGCTGCATGACGGCACCAACTCCGGCGCTTTTATCCTGGTGAACTTTACGCGGCGCATGATCCTGATCGGGGGGACGGCCTACGCCGGCGAAATAAAGAAGTGCATCTTCGGGGTGATGAATTTCCTGATGCCGTCGCGGGACGTTTTTCCCATGCACTGCTCGGCCAACATCGGCAAAGACGGAATGACGGCCCTGTTCTTCGGACTTTCGGGAACGGGCAAGACCACGCTCTCCGCCGATTCTAACCGGCGGCTGATCGGCGATGACGAGCATGGCTGGAGCCAGCAAGGCATCTTCAACTTCGAAGGCGGCTGCTACGCCAAATGCATCCGGCTCTCGCAGCAGAAAGAGCCGCAAATCTGGAACGCCATCCGTTTCGGCTGCGTGCTGGAAAACGTGGTGCTGCAGCCGGAAACTAACGTGCCCAACTACGACGACGAGAGCGTGACTGAAAACACTCGCGCCGCCTACCCCGTGGAGTTCATTGATAACGCTGAGATACCGGGAGTTGGCGGGCATCCCAAGCACGTGGTGTTCCTTACTGCCGATGCTTTTGGCGTGCTGCCGCCTATTTCGCGCCTCAATCCGGAGCAGGCCATGTATCACTTCCTCTCCGGTTACACCGCCAAGGTGGCGGGCACGGAGGCTGGGCTGGGAAAGGAACCGCTGGCTACCTTCTCCACCTGCTTCGCTTCGCCCTTCCTGCCCCTGCGTCCCAAGATTTACGCCGAGATGCTGGGCCGGCGCTTGCGCCAGCACAAGGCCAGCTGCTGGCTGATCAATACCGGCTGGCAGGGCGGAAAGTTCGGCGTGGGCCGGCGCATGGACCTGAATTACACCCGCGCCATGGTGCGGGCCGCTGTAGAAGACCGGTTGAGTGATGCGGAATTCGAGATCGAGCCTGCGTTCGGACTGAGCATTCCCAAGACGGTGCCCGATGTTCCGCGCGACCTGCTGGCGCCGCGCAATGCCTGGGCGGACAAGGCAGCCTACGACCGGGCGGCACAGGAGCTTTCGGAGCGGTTTCACCGCAACTTCGAAAAATTCGAGGCGCCGGAAGAAGTGCGGGAGGCGGGCCCGAAGCCGGCCGGCAGATAAATCTCAACCCCCATAACAGAGAGCTTCCTTGCCACGGACCACGCGGATGGACGCGCTACGCGGCTTCTCTGCCGGGCGCGGCAGTATTCTCCACCCGCATCCCGATCCAGCGGCGGCGGGGCTCGGCCGCCAATTGACTCAACAGCACCACGTTGGGGTGGTGGCCATAGCGGTTCTTGACCGTCTCCACCGCCTCGCGACTGATCCAATGACTGATGACCAGTAGGTGGCCGCCGTCATCCAGGTCGCGCACGATTTCGTGGTCCACGTAGCCGGAACACTGGCGCATGTCCTGCCAGATCTTGCGCGTAACTTCCAGCCCGCCCTCGGCGCTGGCCGGAGGAAAACGTGATTCCCAGAGTACCGTCACGTTCATGGTGCCTCTCCGTCAGATCATTAATATGATGACCGTGGCGAGGAGAAGGACGTAAGCGACATTGTCCTTTTGAGGAGATTAGTCGGGTAGCCCAATACGGCGCACTAGCTGTTGAAAGCGCGGGTCGTGACGCAGGGGCGCAAATCTCCGGTTTGGAACCTTGATGTAAGTGAGTTCGGGATCACGTTCCTGGTAAGCCTTATCCAGCCAGGCGAAAGCCCGGTTCGGTTCGCCCAAAGCGCCGTAGAGGATGGCAATGGCGCCGGAGGGCGCCAGTCCCCGCGCGTACAGAGCCTTGATTTCGGCAAGTATGCGGCGCGCCTCCTCACGGTTTCCCGCGGCGGCTTGGGCAAAGCCCAGGTCCAGCAGTAGATCGGTGTCCTGGCTTCCCGACAGTTGCACCGCCTTTTGAAACTCTGCAATGGCTTGCTTGCGCTTTCCTTGATGAAGATAAGCCCAGCCCAGGGTCTGGTGGGCGGGGGCAAAATGGGGATCCAGCTGCAGAGTTATTTGTATTTGTTCCATGGCCTCCTGATAGCGGCCAGCCACGAGCAATCTGCCGGCCAAAGCATTGTTGACAGGCAGAGATACCGGATCCAGATCGCGGGCACGTCTTTCCTCGGCGATACCCTCCTCCCATCGTCCTACATACATCAGGTAACCGGCATACCAGTGGTGAGCGCGAGAATCATCCGGGTTGAGTTCCAGGGCGCGTTTGTATTCCCGCTCGGCGGCGGCCCAATTCCACTCATAGGTTTCAGCGATAAAGGCGAGGGATACATGCGGGCTGGCCAAGGCGTCATCCAGGGCGACGGCTTTCAGCGCGGCGGCCTGGGCTCGCGACAGAGCGTCTTTGGAGGGAGTGCTTCCCCGAAAGCCAAGCAGGGCATACGCGTCAGCCAAACCGCTGTATGCCAGAGCGTAGCGGGGATCTTTGGCGATGGCCTGCTGGAAACAATCGATGCTCCGGTTCAGTGCGTCTTCGGTACGCTGGTTAAGATAATACCGTCCCTTCAGATAATCTTCGTGGGCTTCTGGATCAGGCGCGGGCGTTCCGGCCAGGGTGGCTGGCGGACTGACGGTGACATCGATTTTCCGTGCAATGGCCTGCGCAACCTCCTCCTGCAAGGAGAGAATATTCCGGAATTGACGGTCGTATTCCTCCGCCCAAATGTGTTCGTCGGTGGCGCCGCGAATCAGTTGTATAGAGATACGAACCCGGTTTCCCTCGCGTACAACCGATCCTTCCACCAGGGCGTCCACCTGCAGTTTTTTAGCAATCTCCGGCGCGGAAATGTGGGTATTCTGGAAGCGCATCACAGAGGTGCGGGAGATGACGCGCAGGCCGCGGATCATGGACAAGCGCCCGATAAGCTCCTCAGTCATGCCGTCGGCAAAATAGTCCTGTGCCGGGTCGCCGGAGAGGTTCTCCAGAGGCAACACTGCCAGGGATTTGAGGCTTGTGTGCACCGTCTGCTGGGAGCCTGCGCGGCGATGCAGCGCCCAGACAATCGTCAACAGCGCGATAAGGGCAATTCCTCCCAGCAGCAGCCCAAAGCGGAGGAAAACAGCCTTTTCAGGGGATGCCGCAGGGCTCAAACCCGCCTGGGCGGGCGAGGAGACTGCCTGCTCCTGGGAGCGAGAATTCCCATTGCCGAAGGTCACCGGGGCGGCGAACCGATATCCTCTGCCGACCACGGTTTCTACAAAACGAGGCTTCTCCGGGTCATCTCGCAGCGCCGCCCGGACTTTGCGGACGGCGGTATTGATGCCATGGTCAACATCGAGGAAGACATCCTTGCCCCAGAGCCGCTGGGCGATTTCCTCGCGGGATACCAACTCGCCACGGCGTTCGAGCAGCAGGAGGAGCAACTCCATGGGGAGTTTCTCCAGCCGCAGTTGGTGCTGGCCCCGCTGGAGCCGGTAGCTGGATTGGTCGAGCGTGAACTCGCCGAAATGGAACTCTTGGGCCGTAAATCCCCCGCGCAGGCCCGCACCTGGGTCGGGGGAATGATGCCTCAGAATTGACTAACAAGCAACACTTTCAGCCACTTAGCAGTTCACCAGATCTTTATCTCCCCTTCACAGGCCCTGTCTTGAATGCCCGAGCGCAATGGGCGATAAGCGCAATCCGTGGTTAAGACTCGGGAGGTCTTCGATGAAGAGCACAGCTTTGCGGTGGATGGCAGGCATTGGGGTCCTGGTGCTGGCGGCAACGCTGGCCGCCGTGGCCCAGGATTCTGACGAAGTGCAGTTCAGGGGAACCATTGGCGACTACACGCTGGCCAACACTCCGGCCACTGTAGGTGGCCCGTGGAGAGTACAGGGGGAGTGGCAGTTGCGTGTGAATTGGCGTGCGCTCAAGGCGGGCTTTACCGCGGAACTGACCATGGTCCGCTCCGATACAGGAGCCATGGACCACGGTGGGCTGGATTCAGTGGCGGCGCGCAACGCTCATACTCACCATATCAAATTGGCAATCGGTAACGTGACGCCCCTGACGAACGGTAACGGTTTTGAGGTGACTGGCACGGCCACTCTCACGGCCAACGGGAAGACGCCGCCCAATCCGCCTTTTACCTCGTCAAACGTTCCAGTGACCATAGACATTACCGGGGGCGACCTGGTGCCATTCTCCAACCTGCAACTGACCTTGGGAGGTGACGCGGTGGCACACTTCGGGTCCAAACCCCTGCAGGGTGTGGTCAGGAACTTTCAATAGCTACCGGCAGGACGACGTCGAAGAAGGTGCGGGCGAGGTCGCCTTTCACCCTCCCGCAGCTTCGGAAGCGGGCGCGGCGTCTTCCTCGTCGGCGCGGATGAGCCCGAACTTTTTGAGCTTGTAGCGCAGGGCGTCGCGGCTGATGTCGAGCAGGCGGGCGGCGTGGGTCTGGTTGCTGTTGGCTTGCTGCATGGCCATTTCCACCATCACGCGTTCAATCTCTTCCAGGGAGGTTCCGCCTTCGGGGATAGCCAGGCGGGGCAGGCTGCGGCCGTTGGGCAGGGGATGGTTGCCGTTGACGGGGGAAGTGCGTTCGAAGGCGGTGAGCCCGGCCTGCGGCTGCGATACGGAGAAGGGCAGGTAGATGGGCCGCAGGAACTGCTCTTCTTCCAGGATCATGGCGCGCTCGATCGTGTTCTTCAGTTCGCGCACATTGCCCGGCCAGTTGTGGTTGAGCAGCAGCTTGCGGGTTTCTTCGGTAATGCCACGCACCGACTTGCGAAATTTGCGGTTGTAGCGCTCGATGAAGAAATCGATCAGGGGCAGGATGTCTTCCTTGCGGTCGCGCAGCGGGGGAATAAAGATGGCGATGATGGCCAGGCGGTAGTAGAGGTCCTGGCGGAATTGGCCATCCTGGACGGCGCGCTCCAGGTCGCGATTGGAGGCGGCGATGACGCGGACATCCACCTGCATATCGCGCACCCCGCCGATGCGGCGCACCACCTGGTCTTCCAGCACGCGCAGCAGCTTGGCTTGCAGCAGGGGCGAGAGTTCGCCGATTTCGTCCAGGAAAAGAGTGCCGCCGTCGGCCATTTCGAACAGGCCCTTCTTCATGGCTTTGGCGTCGGTGAAGGCACCGCGCTCGTGGCCGAACAGTTCCGCCTCCATCAGGGTCTCGGGAATGGCGGAGCAGTTGACGGCCACGAAGGGCATCTCCTGGCGCGCGCTTTCGTAGTGAATGGCTTTGGCTATCAGGTCTTTGCCGGTGCCGCTTTCGCCCTGGATAAGGATAGTGGTGGCTTCGCTGGCCGCGACCTTACGTACGAAGCCCATCAACTCCGTCATCTTGGCGGAAGTACCGATGACGGAGTGGTAGCCGGTGCGGCGTCGCACCTCGCCGCGCAGGGTTTGCACTTCGCTGCGCAGGCGGGTGGCCTCCAGCGAGTTCTTCATGGCTACGAGCAGCTCGTCGAAGTCCAGCGGCTTGCCCACAAAGTCGTAGGCGCCGAGCTTGAGCGCGGCCTTGATGTCGTCGAGCTGGGGATCGGCGGTGATCATGATGACGGCGCGGGCATCCTGCGATTTCTTCAGCTCTTCCAGCACCTGCAGACCGTTGGCGTCGGGCAGGCGGACATCGAGCAGCACCAGGTCGGGAGACTCGTGGCGCGCCTGGGTGAGAGCGGAGTCGCCGGTATCGGCTTCCAGCACCTGGTAGCCCCACTCCTCACACTTCTGGCGCAGAGACCAGCGCACCAGCCTCTCGTCATCCACGATGAGCACTTTCTGCCCAGCCATCGGCTATTAGTGTACTGAAGGCTGACACAAGAGGGTGTGACGGCCGTCACATGGGCATCCAAGATGGGTAAATGCCGCACCAGCAACAGCTTTCGTCCGCGAAGCGGTGAAGGCGGGAGCGCAACTTCCAAGCCGGCTGTGACGCCCGGCATTTTGGTCCAATAATTTTTTTGTTTCCTGACATTGACGTTATTCATCCAAGAACGCGTTGCCAGCGGTTGACGCTTCCGCCGCTCAACTTTTAGAATCGCAGAACTGCATTTATGTGCTCCCGTTCCCACTTCCGCCGGATGTGCGCTTGCACTTGTTGTTGCGCGCCAGTGTCTTCTGGCATCGGGGGAATGCTGACTTAGAAAATCTTTAATTTCGGCACTCATAGCCCACCGCCAGAAGAAAGCTGGCGGTGGGTTTTTTATTTTCATGGTCAATTCTCAAAAAGAAACCAAGGCGCAGCGGGCCGAACGACTCAAACGGCAAAAGAACCCGTGGGAGTGTCTGGAGGAGATTCGCAGCTTCGCGCGGCAGGGGTTCGTGTCCATCCCCCCGGAGTGGCTGAGCACATATTTCCGCTGGTGGGGCGTGTACACCCAGGGAGATGGCGGGGGAGTGGTTGGGGGGCAGGCGGGCGAAGGCAAGTCTCTGCCCTTTTTCATGCTACGAATCCGCATCCCCAACGGCCTGCTGCTGGCGCATCAACTGCGCACCATCGCCGACCTGACGGAGCGCTATGCCCGCGGCATTGCCGACATCACCGTGCGGCAGAACGTTCAACTGCATTGGGTGACGGTTGAGGCTTTGCCGGAGGTTTTGGAAGCGTTGTGGCGCTGCGGCTTGAACACGATGGGCGCCTGCGGCGATGTGACCCGTAATGTCACCGGCTGCCCGCTGGCGGGCGTGGATGCCGACGAAATTTGTGACGCCTCCCCTCTGGCTTTGCAAGCTACGCGCCTGCTGGCGGGAAATGCCGATTTCTACAACCTGCCGCGCAAATTCAAGATTTCAATCACCGGCTGCCGGGTATGGTGCTCCTACCCGGAGATCAACGACATCGGGCTCACCGCGGTCCGGCGCTCCTCCAGCGGTGGTTCTGAGGTTGGCTTCTCACTGCGCGTAGGCGGGGGTCTTTCCACCGAACCGTACCTGGCTGCGCGCCTGAACGCGTTTGTGCGCTGGAACCAGGTGCTTCCGGTGATTAAGGGAATTGCCGAAACGTTTCGCGACTCGCAGGAATTGCGGGAGCACCGCGAACGGGCGCGACTGAAGTTCCTGTTCCTGCGCCAGGGGTGGACACCGGAGTACTTACTGGAACAACTGGAGCAGCGAATAGGGTTTCGGCTCGATCCCGCGGTTGCGGAAGACCCGCCCGACGACGTGTACCGCGATCACGTAGGAATTCACGCTCAAAAACAGAAAGACTACTGCTATGTGGGAGCAGCCGTCCTGCGCGGCCGTATTAGCGCCGACCAGATGCGAGCTGCTGCCGGCCTGGCCGAACGCTTCGCCGGCGGCGAGCTGCGCACCACTGGCATGCAGAACCTGGTGATCACCAACGTGCCGCGAGCGAACGCAGAAGCTATGGCCCGGGAACTGGATGGGATCGGTCTGCGGGTTGGCGGCTCACCATTCTGGCGCGGCGCGATTGCCTGCAGCGGAACCGAGTTCTGCAAACTGGCCATCACCGAGACCAAGGGCTTCGCGCGGTGGCTGGTGGAGGAGATGGAGGAGCGCTTGCCGCAGTTTGACCAGGAACTGAAGCTGCACGTCACCGGCTGTCCCAACAGTTGCGGCCAGCACTGGATTGCGGACATCGGCATTGAAGGCAAGAAGATGAAGGCGGACGGCCACCTGGTGGATGCGTATTACTTCTGCCTGGGCGGCGCCGTGGGCCGCAATCAGGCGGTGGCCCGGGCGGTGGGATATCGCTGCCCGGCAAGCGAGGTGCCGGATGCGATGGAGCGACTGCTGCGCCGCTACCTGGAAGAGCGGTACCGTGGCGAAAACCTGCGACAGTTCTTTGCCCGGCACAGCGAAGAGCAACTGCGCGAATTCCTAGCCGGTGAGCTGGTAGAAGCGGTGGCGCGCGAACTTCCGCCAGGCCGCGTGCCGCATGGGGCGGAGGGCTAGTTGGAGCGATTGTTTCCCATGTACATCAAGCTGGCCGGCCGCGAAGTTCTCGTGGTGGGCGCGGGGGCCGTGGGCGGGAGCAAGATCGGCTCGCTGCTGGAGACGGGTGCGCGCATCCACGTGATTGCGCTGCAGGCGAGTGAGCGGGTACGCAGCTGGGCTGAGGCGGGCGACATTCGTCTGGAAGAGCGCCGTTTTCGTCCCGCCGATCTGAAAGGCGCGTTTCTGGTGATTGCCGCTACGTCGTCGCGCAGGCTGAATGAACTCATCTTCCGCGGGGCGCAGCGCCGGCGAATTCTGTGCAACGTGGTGGATGTTCCCGAACTGTGCGATTTCTTCTACCCCGCCGTGTTGCGGCGCGGCGACCTGCAGATTGCCATTTCTACCGCTGGGCAGAGTCCTCTGCTGTCCCAGCGGATCAGGCAGGATTTGGAAAAGCAGTTTGCCCCCGGCTACGCGGCATGGCTGGCGCAACTGGGAAAGATGAGGCGCCAAGTGCTAAGCAGCGATCTGCCTGCGGAACGCAAACGCGACCTGCTGAAGTGGCTCATAGGGCGCGAGGAATTCGGCGCCAACCAGGCGATATCCGTTGTGGAAGGGGAACACTCATGAAAGGCAAAGTCTATCTGGTGGGAGCGGGGCCGGGCGATCCGGAGTTGCTGACCGTGAAGGCCGTTCGGCTGCTGAGCAGCGCGGATGCGGTGCTGCACGATGAACTGGTCCCGCCGGAGGTTCTGCGCCTGGTCAGTCCCACCGCCCAACTGCACAACGTCGGCAAGCGCTGCGGCAAAAAGAAGATCACGCAGGAGGAAATCAATTTCCTGATGGTGGGGCTGGCGGCGGCGGGACAGAGAGTGGTTCGGCTCAAGGGCGGCGATCCCTTAATTTTTGGTCGCGCCGGAGAGGAGATTGAGGCGCTGAGGGCAGCAGATACTCCTTACGAGATTGTTCCGGGAGTTACGGCGGCATTGGCAGCGGCGGCCGCGGCGGGAATCCCGCTCACGCATCGGCGCGGGCCGGCCGCGCTGGTATTTCTCACCGGCAATCGAGCGGCCAGCAACCAGGAGATCAATTGGCGTGATTTTCCGCGCAGCGGCGCCACCCTAGCGATCTACATGCCAGGCCACAATTATGGCGAGATTGCGCTCCGGCTGCGAACCGCCGGCTTAGGGCGCGAAACTCCGTGCGCCATCGTTTCGCGCGCCTCCATGGCAGAACAGCAACTGCATGTGACAACAGTTGCCGATTTGCCTACCGCCCCTCGATTGGCGGCCCCTGCGCTGCTCATTGTGGGCGACGTGGTTCGGCAGGCAGCGCAGAGCGTGCCCCTTGCGCCGGCCCGGAACCCTGATCAATTTCTTGTCGAGCTGGGGCCAAGGGAGCTGGCGTCGTGAAAGATGAAGTGCGAGCGGTGCAGTCAGCAGCGGACAGGTGGAGCGCGGAACTGGCACTGCGCTGGGCTTTCGACAGGCTGGGAAAGGAGGTAGCCCTCGTCTCCGCCTTTGGGCCCGAAGGCATGGTGCTTATTGACATGGCGGCACACATCCAGCGGGGTTTTCGGCTGGTCACGATTGATACCGGCTTTCTCTTTCCAGAGACGCATCAACTAATGGCGGAAGTTGAAGAGCGTTATGGAATCGCCATTGAAAAGGTGCATCCTGAGCTTTCGCCCGAAGCGCAGGAACGCTCTTATGGAGCAGCGCTCTGGAAACACAACCCCGACCTGTGCTGCAGCATGCGCAAGGTGGAACCCCTGCGGCGCAAGCTGGCGGAACTAGGCGGCTGGATTACCAGCATCCGTCGCGGCCAGACCGCCGCCCGCGCGGCCGCGCGCAAACTGGAGTGGGATGCAAAATTCGGCCTGGTGAAAATTAATCCTTTGGCTGATTGGACCAGTGCCGAAATCTGGGACTACATCCGCAAGAACGACGTTCCTTATAACGAACTGCACGACCGGGGTTATCCCAGCATCGGCTGCACCCATTGCACTCGCGCCGTCCTGGCGGGGGAGCAGGAGCGGGCGGGCCGGTGGCCGGGGTTGGCCAAGACCGAATGCGGGCTGCACCTTTCGGATGGTCAGGCTGAGTTCCGCAGTTGATGACCTTCTAATCGGCAGCGTGGGCGGAGGCCCGGCGCAAGGGGAGGAACACTATGAAGGTGCTGCCGTGGCCGAGGGTGCTGCTCACTTCCATCCGCCCGCCATGCTCTTCCACAATGCGCCGAGCCAGCGACAGTCCCAGCCCGGTGCCGTTGCCCTTGGTGGTGTAGAAGGGGCGGAAGATGTGGGGCAGGTGTTCCGGGGCGATGCCGCGGCCAGTGTCGGCGACAGAAATGGCAGCCAGTTGACTGTGCCGCTCCACAGTGACTGTAATTTTCCCGCGGTGGTCAATGGACTGGATGGAATTGAGCAGCAGGTTGAGCAGCACCTGGTTCACCTGGTTGCTGTCGTGTTCCACTTCCAGGGGCAGCGGATCATGATGGAATTCGACGTCAATGGATTTTGACAGGGCCTGCTGGCGGGCAAACATGACCGCGTGCTCCACCGTGGCGTGGAGATCGGAGAGGCGCGTTTCCGGCGGCTTGGGACGGGCGCACTCCAGCAGGTCGGAGACGATGCGGTTGATCTGCATCACCTCCTGGCGCACTTCCTTGACCACGGCTCGCGCCGGGCTGCTGGCGGGCAGGTCGCGTCCGATAATTTCGATGACCCCGGCGATGCCGGCCAGGGGATTGCGGATTTCGTGAGCCAGGCCGGCGGCCAGCTCGCCCATGGTGGCCAGGTGTTCGGCGCGCGACATCTGCGTCTGATGCAGGCGCTGGATCTCATCGCGGCTTTCGCGTAGCTGGCGGACCATCTGGTTGAAATTGCGGCCCAAGTCGCCAATTTCGTCGTTGCGCCTGGCAAATTTGACTTCGGTATCGAGGTCGCCGGTGCCCACGCGCGCGATCTTCTCCTGCAACTCGCGAACCGGGCGGTGAATCAGCACGGCGAGCACCAGAATCATCACCGCGCAAATGGCGACGGCGCCGGAACTGGCCACCAGAAGCACGGCATGACGCTCGGTTTTTTCCAGGGAGACAGTGGCCAGAAGGAACAGCACCAGACCATTCAGCAGCACCACCGCGACGGGCAGCACCGCCTTGATTTCCCAGCTGATGCGCACGGATCGGCGGGGCGCATCGCTTGCAGTTTCAGAGGCGCGGCCAGTAACTTCCTCCGCCGCGCCCTGCACATCATGGCTCTGCGTATCAGGCATAGGCGTGCAATCCCGGCAGCAGGTACGTGACTCCGAAGAAGGTGAACATCACCACCGCAAAGCCGAGAATGGCGAAGTAAGCCGCGCGGCGCCCCCGCCATCCGCGGGTAATCCGCATATGCAGATACCCGGCATAGACCAGCCAGGTGATAGCCGCCCAGGTTTCTTTCGGATCCCAGCTCCAGTACGCGCCCCAGGTGCGGTTGGCCCAATATGCGCCCGCGGCAATCATCAGGGTGAGCAGGGGGAAAGCGATGCCGATGGTTTTGTAGGTAATCTGGTCCAGTTGCTCGGCGCTGGGCAGCAGACGCTCCAGATCTGCGCGGCGCCACAAGAGCAGCAGATAGAGGAGCGACATGAAGATGCCGCCCACCAGGCCGGAAAGAATAAAGGGGCTGGCGGCCAGGTTGGTGGGAAATAGACCATCAGCGTCGGGCGAGGTGTAGCTACCGTTAGCGCGGACCAGGAAAGCGGCCAAAGCCAGTATCTGGGCCAGGATGCCCACGAACACGGCGCGGTTGGCGAGGGCGAAGAAGCGGTCATCATTGCGCCAGCCGGCCAGCAGGTAGCACACGAATGGCGTCGCCACGGCCACCGCCACCAGGCCGATGAGCCAGCCCAGGTCGGGAATGGTGACGAACAGGCGCACCCCGCGGGTGAGGAACATGTCCTGCTTCCCAGCGGCGTCCCAGGCGGCCACACTCAACCCGCCCCAGGGCTCAAAGCGAGTCAGGATGCCGGCGTAGCCGGCGGTCACCGCCAGGCTGGTGGCGGCGAGAAAGGTTTCCGTCTTCATTTTGTCCTGGATAAGGAACATGAGCGCCAGGGCGAAGCTGAGAGCGCAGGCCGCATAAGCCAGCATGGCCAGACTGACGTGCACGTGCAGCCAGGTGGACTGCAGTGCCGGGACCAGAGGGTGAACGTCGGTGCGCAGCAACTGCATGAGCACCACCCCCACAATGGCTACCGGCATGGTCACGGTGCCGATCACCTTCACGCCGTACTTCCTCTCCGCCACCAGGGTAAGCGCGGCCAGGGTCCAAACGAAGCTGAGCAGCATTTCATAAACACTGGCAAAGGGCGGGTGCCCAGCGACGTACCAGCGGTGGGCCACGGCGGCGGTGTTGGCCAGCAGGCCCGCCCAGGTGGCAAGCGAGGCATAGCGCACGTAGCGTTCGGTTCCGGTCACGCCAAAGCCCAGATACAGAGCGCCGGCGCCGCTGTAAAAAATAAGCGCGGCGTAGAGCAGGTTGGCCTCGGTGAACAGATTGCCGCTTTTCACCACATTCAGAAACGCCATGAACAGCAGGAAGGCGATGCCCAGCCCCACCAGCACCACCAGCAGATTGCTGGAGGCTGCGGGTTGCCGTTCGACGCGAGTGCGAGCCATGATTTCCCTCCCTTAAACGCTGGCCAGCGAGGCCTCGTGCGCTGAGGCACGGGCCGGTGATTCCCGTTTCAATTCGGTTTGCACTTCCTCCAGCAGGCGGTGGAAGCGCTGCTCGAAGGCGGGGCGGTTCTTGTTGCAGGCTCCGCCGATCCACAGCGCCGGGCGGCCGCGTTCATCGCGCACCACCATGGCCCAGAAGCGCATGTGCACCAGGTAAAACGCGGTCGCCAGTCCCAGCGCCATCACCAGGCAGCCTGCCCACACCAGCCACTGCCCGGGCTCATGCGAGACCTGCAGTCCGGTGAAGTAGCCCATTCGCAGGTCGCGGAATTTGAAGCTGTAAGGCGACTTGCTGTCGTGCGCCACGTCAGGAAACTGGGGAAAAAGCCAGACCAGCGCCGGCTGCTTCGCCTTTTGCGTGGTCACTTCCAGCTGGATGGCGGGGTTGTCCGGCTGATTGGAGCGGGCATAAATCTGGTTGTCCTGAATTACGAAATCAGGGATGAAGCGCGCCAGGCGAACCGAGGTTTGCGGGTCAAGCTGCGCTTTTTGATCCAGTCCCAGGGAAATGTCCTGCGCCGCGCCCGGACCCTTGGCGGGAGTGGCTGTCAGCATGACCTTATCCAGCTGCCCGGTGGAGCCATAGCTGGACTGGTAAACACGAATGCCGCCAAAGACCAGCGGATCGTTGACCACAATCTGCTTGCGTTCGGCCTCGCGTCCGTTCTTCAGCACCACCAGGTTGGACCACCAGCGCTTGGGAGTGCCGTCGGAATAATTCTCCTGGCCGGCGCCGTCGCAGCGGATGGCGAAGGGAAGCGCGCGGGTGGCGCCGTTCTGCAATTGAATCTGGCTGGCCTGCTGCCCGTTGGTCAGAGCCAGGAAACCGCGGTAGCCCCACAACGCGTCCACGATGCCGCCCAGGAATATCAGCAGCAGGCTGGCGTGCACGATGTAAACCGCGAGCAGAGAGAAACGATTGCGCTCCGCGTAAAGCGAAACCTGGTTGTCTTCCACCACGTGCTGGGGATGCAGGCGCTGCTTCTGGAAAATGCGATGCGCCGCAGCCAGCGCCTGCTCCGGGTCATGCACCGGAATCTGCTTCTGCACCGGCAGCGAGGAGCGGAAATGGGAGTCGGCGCGGCGGTAGGGACGCGCGTAGAAGCGCCACACATTGGGAAAGCGCTCGATGGAGGCGGCCACAATGGTCAGGCATAGCACGCCCATGAGCAGAGCGAACCACCAGGCGTGAAAAACGTCGGTCAGGCCGAAGCGGTCGAGCCAGGCCAGCATTTGCGGCGAGTAGGCGCGCTGCAGAACATCGGCATCGGTCGTCGGCCGCTGCAGGATGAACGTGCCGGCGGCGGAGGCGATTACTACCAGAATGAGCAGGATGATGCCGGTGCGCACCGCGCTAAGCGTTTGCCATATGCGGCGTCCGGTGGAGCGAGTGGGTCCCGCCATATACCCTTCCTTCCCACGATAAGAAGGAGCACGTGGGGAGCCACAGCAGGGAGCAAGAGCAACGGCCTGTAAAGACGCGACTTAGCGGATTGGCGGCGGGACACGGAGCGGCCTGGAGGTGGGCCATATCACACAGCCCAGGCTTTAACTGCGGGGATTTCACGCATTTGGGGCCCGCGGGCGGGGGGTAGTCGCATCGAGAATGCTGCCGGTCACAGCCGCGTGTGACGTGAGTCCTATTGGCGGGAGGGGAAGGCGGGGGAGCATGGTTCCAAACCGGGACAGTTCCGATTTGGGACAACTGGAGGTGTCTCTTGGCCGTCTATTTCTGCCCAAAAACATGGTTGGGGCATTTCACGTGTCCCGCTGTGGGAGATAGCCCATCCGGGGAAATCAAATCCTCCGCACAAACTTCCCCCGACCTCGATTCCAACCCTGAATCCACTGCCACCTCAGCAACTTACAAGCAGCCTGCCGCCCTGTCCCGCTACGCCCCCGGCGCGGCGAGAGGCGTGCTGAATAGCGGTTGGAGGGTGAAGTGAAGCTCACCGGCAAACGCGTATTGTTTCTCCTCCTGCTGGTTCTGGCATGGGGCTTGCCTGCGGCCGCCGCGGAACATCCGGTGCCGCTGCCCAAAGATGTGCAGGACAAGAACTGCCTGGAGTGCCACGACGACAAAACCAAGGGCAAGGCGGTGCATTCCGCCATCGCCATGGGCTGCAGCACCTGCCACAACGTGAAGAGCGACGGCACCGCCACCACGGTGGAGCTGGTCGCGCCGAAAAACGAGTTGTGCTTCACCTGCCACGAAAAGAGCAAAGAAGAGGTCCTGCACAAGCCCTATGAACAGGGACAGTGCGTTACCTGCCACTCGCCCCACAGCAGCGATTTTCCCAAGCAGACGCGGGCGGAAGGCAACGCGCTTTGCCTGGCCTGCCACGCCGATCGCAATGTGAGCGGCGACAAGGTTTCTCTATTCGCGTCCCAGGAAATTTCAGCGCAGGAGTTTGCTGAGGTTCCCAAGATCCTGCCCAACGACAAAGCACAGATCGGGCACCCCTTCGCCAGCCATCCGGTAAGCGGCATGGCCGACCCCACCAATCCAGCGCAAAAGATCTCCTGCCTGAGCTGCCATGAGCAGCACGCCTCCAGCCAGCAAAACCTGATTCGCACCGCGAAGAGCGACAAGAACGGCGACATCTGCAACGCCTGCCACCAGGCCTACGAGGCGCAGAAGCGGACGGAGAACTTGAAGAAGTACGGAGCCGCCGAGCAGCAGAACGAAAAAGATTTTCAAGACAAACAACGGCGCCAGGCGCAGGAACAGCCGGCGGCGCCCAAGAACGGACCGGACAAGCAATGACCCCACGCACGCACATCACTTTCATCTTCGGTCTGGCGGCGGTGAGTTTACTGCTGGCCGCAGCGCAACCGGCATCAGCCGGCAACAAGAAAGGCGACAAGGCGCAAGCCGCACCCACGAACCTGGTATGGCCGCTGCCCCCGGACAAGCCGCGGGTGAAATTCCTCGCCGTCTACTCCAGCAATTACGACATCGAGCCCCGGAAAAAGCGCTCCTGGGTAGACAAGATGGTGGGCAACGGCGACCCCAACGTGGTGGAAATGTTCGAGAAGGCGGCCGGCGTGGCCAGCGACAGCAAAGGCCGTGTCTACATAGTTTCCAGCCAGCGCGCCATGCTCTACATACTGGACAAGGAAAAGCACCAGGTCACGAGGGTGAACGGCGACCGCGGGCTGCAGTTCCGCACCCCGCTGGGTGTGGTGGTAGATGCCAAAGACAACTTCTACGTCGCCGACGCGCAGATGCACATGGTGTTCAAGTTCGGGCCCGATGCCCATCTACAGGGCACCATCGGCGCGGAATCGGGTCTCAAAAATCCCACCTACATGGCGCTGGATGAGAGCCGCCGCCGCCTGCTGGTGGTGGATTCGCGGCTGCACCAGGTGCTGGTCTTCAACCTGGATACGCTGCAGCTGGAGAACAAGGTTGGCAAGCGCGGCGACAAGAAAGGCGAGTTCAACTACCCCATTGCGGTGGCGGTGGCGCCGGACGGCAGCCTGGCGGTCAGCGACACCGGCAGCTGCTCGGTGGAAGTGTTCTCCGCGGAAGGAAAGTTTGTGCGCCGCATCGGGCGGCAGGGCACGCGTCCCGGCGAATTTGTCCGCCCCAAGGGCGTGGCTTATGACAAGGAAGGCCACTTGTGGGTGGTAGACGCTGCCTTCAACAATTTCCAGATCTTCACCCCCGACGGCAAGGTGCTGATGTTCGTGGGCGCCTACGGGCAAAACCCGGGCGAGTTCAACCTGCCCACCGATATCTACATTGACAGGAACAACCGCGTGTACGTGAGCGACAGCCTGAACGCGCGGGTACAGATTTTCCAGTTCCTGGGAGGGAACTGACATGAGTTCTGACGCGCACGAAACGTGCGGGCAGAAGTTTTACCGCAGTACTGCATGCAGTAGCTACAAGAGTTGTGCAACTCATCTCTATCGGGAGGTTTTATGAGAACGGCAAAAGCACTCGGCCTGGTGGTTCTCGTTGTGGCCCTGACAGCCACGATGGGCTTCGCCAAGGTCGGCAAGAGTGCGATTGTAGGCGGGCCGCATGATCTTCGGACCGAATTAGGCGGCGGTTCCTACACGCTCTGCAACTACTGTCACATTGCGCACAAGTTTTCCAATGTGACAGCCCCGGCCACGGCTGGTCCCTTGCTCTGGAACCACACGCTGTCGAGCAAGACGACCTACGGGGTTTACACCAGCTCGAGCTTCTCGGGCTACAACACGGACATCACCGACCTGGGCTCGGTGAGCACGCCCACGGTCAGCAACCTGTGCCTTTCCTGCCACGACGGCACAATCGCGATTGACTCGTGGTATTCGGCAGTTCGGGCAACGCAAAACTCGGTGTTCATGCCAGCAGACCGGACGGTCACCGATCTGACGCAACAGCACCCAGTGAACTTCACCTACAACGCCGCCCTGGCCAATGCCGCTGGACTCCTGGTTCCGGCGAGCACGACCTCGGTGGACGGCGCAGGTGAAATTCCCCTGTTCGAAGGCAAGATGCAGTGCGCCACTTGCCATGATCCGCATAACGCCAGTGGCATTATGACGCAGGCTTTCCCGACCCAGACCAGCGGGACTTTCTGCACCTATTGCCACAAGTAAAAAACTTCGGGAGAGGCGCAGTAGCGCCATTTGGCCTGGGCCTCTCCCCCCTTTCGAATATGCAAGTCCGGCGAGGCAGTAATGAAGTGGGCGAGCACAACCCGGATACTGGCCATCGCGGTCCTGCTGTGGTCTCTGCCCTGCGTGGCCCAGTACGGCTACGAGGAGACCGAGCGCTGGCACATGAAGGGCACGGTGGGAGTGGACGTGTTCAACACCGGTTACACGCCGGTGGTGAACGGCCTGGGCGAATCCTCCTCTTATAACGATGTAGCCGGAGACTTCGGCCTCGACCTGAGCGGTTTTCTGAAGGATCCCAAGCTGCTGCAGTTCGACACGAATTTTAATACCCAGCGCGGCGCCACATCCTTGACGGGGGGCGATTATGGCAGCAACCTGCTGGGGGGCGGAGTTTCGCTGGCGTTTTTGCCGGTCAGCCGCTATCCCTTTCACCTGGTGTACCGCAAGAGCGCCTTCGACACGACCGGCAGCCTGTTCGGTTCCAACAGCAACTTCTCGCAACTGAACGCCGACTGGACGGTGGACCTTCCCAACCTGCCGCGTTTCAGCTTCAGCCATTTGAGCAACAACAACGATGTGCGCCTGGCCACCTCGCTGACCGATACCGGGTTCGACCAGTCGGACTGGGGCTTCCGCGCCCAGGATACGCGCGCCGGGTGGCACTGGAATGCGGGCTACAACTTCGGCAAAATCAATTCCAGTGCCGGAGGCGTGCTCAGCTTCATCTCCGGACTGAAGGAGAATTACAAGACGCTCTCCGCCAACGCCTGGCGCTCCTTCTGGGATGACAAAGCAGTGCTGCAGATTGATAACCACGGTGAGATGTTTCATTACTCTCTGCCCGGAGACGGCAGCAGCGACAACAAGGACTGGCTGAGCCTGGCCACGCTGCGCATCCAGCACACGCGCAAGCTGATGAGCACCTATTACTACTCCTTCTCGCGAGTGAACCTGAACAACCAGGAAAACGGCCTTTTACCAGGAGTGGCATTTCTTACCGTGCCCCAGGTGGATACTCACAATGCGGGGGCACGGGTCGAATACCAGTGGTTCGAGCCGCTGCGGGTCTTCCAGGAAGTCCGCTACTATCACAATTCGCCATTCACCACGCAGTTCGAAAACCAGACCTCGCTGGCGGAGTCATTTTCCGGCTTCACGGTGCAGAAGCGCTTGCGAGGCTTCGACCTAAATGGCACCTACACCCTGCGCTACGACTTCATGGGCACCAACTTCAGCAACAACGCCCATACCTTGTCGAATGACGTGGAAACACGCATCGGGTGGGGCGACGTGAGGCGGGTGCACCTGACCGGCACCTATCGCTATGACAAATACAATTATGTGCAGCAGATCGGCGGCTTCAGCACCGATAACCGCTACGGAGCGGAGGCGGAAACCACGGTAGTGCCCGGGTTTCGCTTCCGGGGCGCGTACGAGCACGGCAAGCTGGAACTGCTCAACATCTCCGGCGACATTGCCAACCATTACAACAACTACACGGCGCAGATCGAGACCCGCAAGCTCATCCTGACCGCCGCGCGGGGAGTGAACAATGGCGCGGGCGCGCTGTTTCCCTCGGATGTGATGCAGCAGCAGTTTGTGACCGCGCCCCTCCCCCTGGCTCAATTGCTGGCCACGCCGCTGCTGGGACGATTCACCCGGGTAAGCAGCGTGGGGCTGACCGCGCGCCTGCGGCGCAACCTGGACCTGGGCGCGGATTGGCGCAAGGAAAACGACCTGCTGTTCAGCGCTCTGCAGAATTACCGCATCTGGGAAGTGCGCGGGGAATATCGCCTGGGCAAGATCACCCTGGATGGCGGGGTGGGAAACATGTTCACCCAGGTCAATACCAACCTGAATACCAGCGGCTTGAAGATCAATCGCTATTACATCCGCATCAGGAGGGATTTCAACTTTTTCTGAGGTGGGGCTTTGAAGAGGATGGCAATGTCGAAAAAAGGAATGGCTGGCGTGGGGACCGGCCTGGCACTGTTGCTGCTGCTTTTGTTCACCTGGCCGCAGACGGAAGCGTCTTCGAAGCCGCCGGCGGTACTGCTGCCGCCACAATTGGAATGGGTGGGCATGCTGCGCAATGCCGCCGATGTCAATCCCAAGCCCGGGCGCTTCAAAAAAATTCTGAAAAAAATCATTGGTCTGGACGACCGGCAGAAAGCCATGCTGCTGCCCAATGGCGTGGCTGTGGACGCGCAGGGCCGGGTGCTGGTGGCCGATACCAAGCAGCGGGTGGTGCACGTTTTCGACGCCGAGCGCAAGAAATATAAAACGCTGCGCGCCCCCGAGTCCGATCCCTTCCTCTCGCCCATTGCCATCGCGACTGACGCAGCGGGGAAGATCTACGTCACCGATTCGGTGCGGGCGCGGCTGTTCGTTTTCCGCCCTGACGGCAAGTTTGCCGGCACCATCGGCGGCATCACCAAAGACGAGAGCATCTTTAAGCGTTGCACCGGCCTGGCCATAGATAGGGAACGCGGCCGCATTTACGTGGTGGACACGCTGGCCATGCAGGTGGTGGCTCTGGGCATGGACGGCAAGGTCATCCAGCGCTTCGGCAAACCGGGCGACAGCGCGGGCGAGTTCAACTATCCCACCCACATCGCGGTGGACACTGACGGCAGCTTATGGGTAATGGACTCGCTGAACTTCCGCGTGCAGCACCTGGACGGGAACGGCAAATTTCTCTCCGGCTTCGGCCACCTGGGTGACGCCATCGGCGAGTTCGACAAAGCCAAGGGCATCGCGCTCGATGGCCAGGGCCACATTTACGTGGCAGAGAGCCGCGACGACCGGGTGCAGGTCTACGACCATGAGGGGCGCCTGCTGTTCTTCTTCGGACAAACGGGCGCCGCCGCCGGGCAGTTCTTCCTGCCTGAGGGCATCGCTACCGACGGCAACAACCGCATCTACGTGGCCGACGGGTACAACCGGCGGGTGCAGATTTTTCAGTTGCGCCCGCAAGCGCAAACGGGAGGAGGCCAATAATGCGCCGCCGCCTTCTCATCCTGGCGCTGATGGTATTGGGAACCGCGGCCGCGGTCCGCCTCTCGGCCCGGGGCAATGTGGCCGCCATCATCAACTCCAAGCACGATTTCCGCGCCAATTCCGGAGCTGAGATCCGCTCGGTCGCGGGGCGCGACGCCTGCATCTTCTGTCACACGCCGCATAACGCCGGCGCCGGCAATGGCACCGGGACGGTGTTGTGGAACCACAAGGTTTCGCTGCGGGATTTCTCCACCTATACCAGCAGCACGCTGCAATCCATGGTCACGCCCATCCAGGCGCAGGACGTCTCCAAGCTGTGCCTGAGCTGCCACGACGGCACTATCGCGCTCGGAGATACGGTCAACGATGGACTGATTGAGTTCGTGCAGGGGCAGGGCTATCACATCCCCTCCAACTCCGGGGACAACCTGGCGAACGCGCAAGGCTTCTCCGACGACCATCCTTTCGGGTTTGTGCCCACGACTCGCGGTGAGGTTCGCCTGCCCCCGCCGGGCGATCCCGTCCACCTCGACGGCAACGGCAAGGTGCAATGCACCAGCTGCCATGATCCGCACCAGGAGAACCTGGATGCGACCGAAGGCAAGTTCCTGGTGAAGCCGAATAATCAGTCGGCGCTGTGCGTGAGCTGCCATCAGCCCGCGGGCTGGGCGACTTCCTCCCACCGCCAGCCGCCCGATCCCACTGAGGACATGGCCTACAGCAGCCAGCAGGGCGCGCACACCGGCTATCGCGGAGTCAGCCAGAACGGATGCGAAAGCTGCCACCGCCCGCATTCGCCGCAAGTGGCGCAACGGCTGGTGAAATTTCCCGAAGAGCAGACCTGTTACCAGTGCCACAACGGCACCGTGACCCGGCTGAATGTGCAGGCGGAGATGAGCAAGACCTACCGCCACCCGGTGGAAATCACACCTTCAGCGCATGACGAATCGGAGGCGCCGAATTCCGCCATGTACACCATGCCGGAGACCAGCCCGGGAGCCCCGCGGCATGTGGAGTGCGTGGACTGCCATAATCCGCACAACGCGAACAACCGGCCGGGAGTGGCGCCCCAGGTCAGCGGCGCGCTGATGGGAGTGCGCGGCCAGTCCTCGGGCAATACTTTCCTGCTGCAGAGCGCCAACGAGTATGAGATCTGCTTCAAATGCCATGGCGACAGCTCCAACAAGCCGCAGCTGATGGATACCGGCATGGCTGGAATCGGCTACGGGCGCAATCCGCTGCGGCAGTTCAACCAGGGGAATCCCAATCGCTTCAACCAGCGCATGGAATTTCAATACAGCTTGTCGTTCCACCCGGTGACGCGGCCGCTGAACGCCTCCGCCGGGCCGGGAGGAGACGTGCCCAGCCTGCGGCCGGCGCCCGTTTCTCCAGGCGGCGCTCCCCTCCCCGCGCGGATGCTCTCGCCGGTGAGCTACATCTATTGCAGCGACTGCCATAACAGCGATACCGGGCGCAACCTGGGCAGCAGCATGGGTCCCGCCGGCCCGCACGGTTCCAACCTTCCTCACCTGCTGGAGCGGCAGAGCGCGCTGGAGCCGCCGCCGGCCACCCCGGGCCTGGCCAGCGCGGGCGTGCCTTTTTCGGTAAGCAGTTACGCCCTGTGCGATAAGTGCCACGACGTGCAGAACAGCATCATGCGCGACGTCAGCTTTAAAAAGCACGCGGAACACATTCAGCAGGGGGCTGCCTGTGCCACCTGCCACGACCCCCATGCCTCCTCCGCGCCCATGCTCATCAACTTCGACCGCAGCATTGTGGGCCCGGCGAGCAACGGAGTGCTGCAGTACACCCGCACCGGTTTGGGACACGGCGCCTGCACCCTGACCTGCCACGGCCAGGAGCATCAGGGCCTGGCTTACTGACCATCGCCAGACCGCCGAAAAGTGCCGGGCTGGGTTCGAAAAACTCCCCGTCGTGCGCTGCATCACTCCGTGCGGTGATACCACTCACCGCACAAGCTCCCGCCGAGGGCGAACATGCAAACAGAGGCGTGCGCCCCCGAAATCTCCTGTGAAGCCGGGAGCGCAGCGAATCTTCAGGCAGGTGCGGCGTGGCACAGATGCTTCGGTCGTGGAAAGAAATTGCCCGCCACATGGGAACCAGCGTGCGCACCGTCCAGCGCTGGGAGAATGAACTGCGCCTGCCGGTGCGCCGCATTGAGGCTCGCCGTGGAGCGGTGGTTTTTGCCTTCCCGGCGGAACTGGACAGCTGGGTGCGGGTGCGCAGCGATACCCAGGCGCGCCTGGTCGAGGACAGCTACTTCCGCACCGTTTTCATGGACTCCCAGTTTCCCAGCCTGGTGGTGGATGATACGCCCCGCATTCTGGCCGCCAACTTCGCCGTCTGCGACCTGACCGAAGCCAGCGGGGAGCAGTTGCTGGGACAGACGCTGGCGAGTTTGCTGTCAGTAGAAGACAGCCGTTGGCTGGATAGCTGGGCCGGTTTCCTGCAATCCGGCGCCTGCATCGGGCAGGCCAACCTGCAACGCCGAAATGGCCGCAGGCTGGGTATCGAGTTTGTGGCTAAGCGTTTTTCCCCCGGTTTGCACGTGCTCTCGGTGCTCTCGTCTCAAAAGCCGTGGCAAGGTAGCCAGGTCTGGTGCCGTCCCGTGGAGTCGGACTTCTCCTTTCATGTCCGCCCGGGGACCAGCCCCGGCTCGAAACGAGGCAGCGCAACGTTGCGCTGATTGGCACTTCCTGACGCACCTGTGTGCGGACAATTCCGTTCATCATGGAACTTGGGTACCCGCCCGCGACACTCCACCTGGCTACGCTCAAGCTCATCGCGGGCGGAGCACGAATACGGCCAGCGCCTGCCGGCCACGAAATCCCGCGAAGCAGGAGGTGGCTGCCATGGGAACCCGAGTCCTGATCGCTTCCGACCACCCGCTTACCCGCACCGGCTTGCGGCAAACCCTGCAGTCAGCTCCCGGTTTCGAGGTGGTGGCCGAGGCCGATGCGCCCGGCCCGGTGCGCGACCTGTGCCGGAGATTTTCCGCCGACGTGGTGGTGTTTGAAATTACCGTCCCTGGTGTCTCCGGCCTTCGCACCGCGGCAGAGGTGGCCAAAGCAGCTCTGCCGGCGCGCACCATTGCAATGGCCAGCAACGAGAATGTCTATTATGTGCGTTCCCTGCTGGCGGCGGGCGTGGCGGGCTACGTGTTGCGCAAGGCCAGCCACGAGGAGCTGTTTCTGGCAATGCGCCACGCCCGTTCAGGACTGCGCTACATTGATCCCCGCTTGAGCGATGGTATGGGTGAAGTTTTGTTGCACGGTAAGGCGCCGGAAAGGCCGGCGCGCCCGGGAGGGCTCAGCCGCCGTGAGGCACAGGTGCTGCGCGCGGTTGCGCGCGGGTTCACCAGCAGCGAAATCGGCCGGCAATTAGAGTTGAGCGCCAAAACGGTGGACACCTACCGCGGCCGCATTTGCGAAAAACTGGGCCTGCGCACGCGCGCCGACCTGTTCCATTACGCCATGGCGGCAGGGATGCTGGAGGAGGGCGGTGGCGGCGGCTTGTAGCCGGAGGCAAGAACCAGGCACGGGTTTCACGGGCGCTTAGAGCCGCGCCCGGTGCGGCGCTCATCCCACTCCTGGCGGATACGTTCGTAACGTTTGGCCAGCGACTCCAATTCCTGGTCCGAGAGCTTCTCAATGTCAATCATTTCGTTGTGCGCCCGTTCGGTGGAGCGGATGAGCTCGTCGAGTTTGAGATTGACCGCGCGCGAATCGCGGTTCTGGCTGTTCTGGATTAAGAACACTACCAGGAATGTCATTACATTAGTCCACGAATTCACCACCAGCTGCCAGGCGTCGGAATAATGGAAAAACGGCCCGCTGATCAGCCAGGCGACAACTGTTGCCAGGGCAAAAATGAAGGCCGGCGGCGAGCCCACGGCGGCGGCGCTCACATTGGCGAAATTGGTGAACCAGCTTCCCGAGGTTGCCTTGCGCGGATTAGCCATGTGGGTGGGATGAAAGCTGAGACTTCGCAGTTGGCAGACTGCATCAGGAACAGGGCAAAAGTCCAAAGTGACGCCCGTCACAAATGCCGGTGACTCCCCTCACTGTGCCTTGGCCGCTCCTGGCGAGACCATGCAAGCAGGCCCAAGGTAAGCCGGGCAGGCGGCGCCGGGATGAACCCCGGGCCCGAGGTGCAGCATGCCGGAGATGACGGCGGCCTTCCGCAGTGAGTCGGCGCTCATTCACCACGAGCACCAGGCCTTGAGCAGCGAACTGGCGGCGCTGGAATTCGCGCTCAACTCCCTCATCGGCTACTCGGAAGCATTTACCAACCTGGCGGCCACCGAGCGCGTGTACCGCTGCGGACGCCATCTGGCGCATACACTGCCTGAACATTTCGAGAATGAAGAAGCCACGGTGCTGGCGGAGATGGCGCAGCTCAGCCCGGAACTGGGCGAATTCGCCGAAGAGATGAAACGGCAGCACAGCGATTTGCGCCAGAAGCTGACCGGGGTTTGCCTGCTCATTGACCAGGTGCAGAGCAACAGCGACGTGGAACAGGCAGTATTCGAACTTAAAGAATGTGGTTTGGAGTTCGCGCGCAGGCTGGCCGCACACATGGATGCGGAAGAGCGCAAGTTCAACAGCGTGGCGCATTGAGTTTGGGCAAGTCTCCGTGCGGGGGCGGAGGCTTTCGCACCCAAACGGCGGGTCCGGCTTAAAGGTCGGACCCGCTGGCAGTACTTAAGGGGGGCACTTGACAACAGCAAGTTTGAAAAACGCGGAAGTGGGCGAAGGTGTGGTTGAGGCGCGGTATCCCGGTATTGCCTCCACCGTAGATGGTTCGGGAGCTGTGGTCTGGGTGGACTCCCACATTGCGCAGGGCGCGTGCGCCTACCCGATTACGCCCTCCACCCCCATGGGCGACGGCTTCGCCGTGGAATTCGCCAACGGCAAAAAGAACCTCTGGGGCGAGCCGGTGCAGTTCCTGGAGCCGGAGTCGGAACACAGTTCAGCTTCGGCCTGCGAAGGCTTCGCGCTGGCCGGAGGCCGGGTGAGCAATTTCACCTCCGGGCAGGGCCTGATCCTGATGAAAGAGGTGTTGTATGTGATAGCGGGCAAGCGCCTGCCGGCCGTGTTCCACATTGGGGCGCGGGCCCTCACTTCTCATTCTCTGAACGTGCACTGCGGCCATGACGATGTTATGGGCGTGGCCGACGTGGGCTGGGGCATTCTGTTCGGGCGTAACGCGCAGGAGGCGGCCGACCTGGCGCTGATCGCGCGGCGCGCCGCCGAAGAGACGGAAACGCCTTTCATGAACGTGCAGGATGGCTTTTTGACCACGCACACGCTGGAAACCATTCGCCTGCCCGAACCCGACTTCATGAAGGAGTTCGTGGGCGCGCCGCAGGAGCGCATTAAGCGCTTATTCGACACCCAGGCGCCGCTGCTCAGCGGTCCGGTGCAGAACCAGGACAGCTACATGAAAGGCAAGGTGGCGCAGCGGCATTTCTATGACCGGGTGGCGCCGGCCCTGAAGCGGACGTTCCGGGAGTTCAGCGATGCCACCGGACGGCATTACGACAGCGTGCTTCCCTACCGCATGGAAGATGCCGCTTACGCCATCATCGGCATGGGTTCGATGATGGAGACAGCGGAGTCCACGGTGGACTTTTTGCGCAGGCGTGGCATGCGCATCGGGTGCATCACGCTGGTGAGCTTCCGCCCATTCCCCGGGCTGGAACTGGCGCTGCTGCTGCGCAAATGCCGCGCCGCCACGGTAATCGAACGGGCGGACGTCCCCCTCGCGGAGTCGAATCCCCTCACCCTGGAAGTCAAGGCGGCACTCGCAGACGCGCACATGGGGCCGGGCGGAGCCCAGTTTGGCCACTTGCCCGAGATTTACTCCGGCGTCGCCGGACTGGGCGGGCGCGACGTGCGCCCCGGTCACTTTGTGGCAGCGGCGGAGAACATGGCGGGACACGAGCGGCATCGCCGCTTCTTTGTGCTGGGCGTGAAGCATGAGAGCGAACTGCCCATCCTGGAGGATCCGGACGTGCGCCCCGCGGGCGCCTTCTCGCTGCGCGGTCACTCCATCGGCGGCTTTGGTTCGGTGACCACCAACAAGGTAATCGCTTCCGTGGCCGCGGACCTGTTTGGACTCTATGCCCAGGCATTCCCCAAGTACGGCTCGGAAAAGAAGGGGCTGCCCACCAATTACTACCTGACCTTGGCGCCCGAGTTCATCAAGCTGCACTGCGAGTTGAAGGTGGTGGATTTCGTGGCCGTGCAGGACGCCTATGCCTTCATGTCGGGCAATCCTCTGGAAGGCCTGCCTGACGGTGGCCTGGTTTATTTGCAGTCGAACCTGCCGGCGGAGAAGGTTTGGGGCAGCCTGCCGGAAGGCGCGCGCCAGGAAATCCGCGAGCGCAAGCTGCGAGTATATGCGCTGGACGCGGGCAAGATCGCACGCGAATCCTCCAGCCGCGCCGACCTGCAGATTCGCATGCAGGGCATCGTACTGCTGGGGGCTTTCCTTCGCCTGACGCCCTTCCGCGAGCAGGCTGGGCTGGACGCGGAGCACCTGTTTGCCTCGCTGGAAAAAACCCTGACCAAGTATTTCGGCAAGCGCGGAGCGCGCGTAGTGGCGGATAACATGGCGGCGGCGCGGCGCGGCTATAACGAAGTGGCCGAAATCATTCCGCCCAGCGGCGAAGAAATGCACCTGCGCCCCCTCAAGGAACACAAATTCGAGCCTGCTTGCCACCCCGGCAACGGTCTGGTGGAGTCGAATTTCTGCGACAAGGTCATCGGCACCTACGCTCGCGGCCGGGAAGCCGATCTTGACGCTGACGAATATGTGGCGCGCAGCCTGATGCCGCCCTCCAGCGCCATGCGCCGCAGTTTCCGCACCCTGGCGCCCGACATTCCTGAACTGATTGCCGCCAACTGCGTGGGCTGCATGGAGTGTGTGAACGCCTGTCCCGACACGGCCATTCTGGCCAAGGCGGTGGAACCCGCCATTCTGGAAGACAAACTGAGCCACATCGAACGCACCGACCTGCGCGAGTCGCTGCGCAACGACTTCATCAAGACCAGCAAATATTACGAACTCCCGCAGAAGAAAGGCCAGGCGGGCGGGCTGTTTTCCATTTTCGTGGACCCCGATAAGTGCAAGGGCTGTGGCGAGTGTGTGACGGCATGCGGGCGCCACGACGCGCTGAAGATGGTGGTGAAGAATGGAAACATGGCCAAGTACGACCTGGCCATGGACCTCTACCACCACCTGCCGGAAACCCCGGCCCACCTGCTCAACGAAAAAGCGCTGGGCGACATGATGCTGGCCTCGCGCTCACTGCTCTACGCCGGGGGCGGCGGTTCTTGCATGGGTTGCGGCGAAGCCACACCTATTCGCCTTATGCTGGCGGCCACCGGCTTCGTGTATGGCAACGAGATCGGCATTGTGGCTGCTACCGGCTGCAACAGCGTTTTCGGCTCTACCTATCCTTTTAATCCTTACGCCATTCCCTGGACCAATTCGCTGTTCGAGAACGCGCCCGCGGACGCGCTGGGCATTCGCTTGCGCTGGGATCAGGAAGGCCACCAGAACCGGCGGCTGTGGGTGCTGGGCGGCGACGGCGCCATGTACGATATCGGCTTCCAGTCGCTGTCGCGGCTGCTGATGTCAGGGTTTGACATCAAGGTCCTGGTGCTGGATACGCAGGTGTATTCCAACACCGGCGGCCAGACCTCCACCTCCACCCTGACCGGGCAGGACGCCAAGATGGCGGCCTTCGGCAAGGCCCAGCCGGGCAAACGCGAGCACCGCAAGGAACTGGGCGAGATCGCCATGATGCATCCCGGCGTGTTCGTGGCCCAGACCACGGCGGCGCACCTGAACCACTTCTATAAAACGATTATGGAGGCCAATGCCTACCCCGGCCCGGCGGTGGTGATTGCCTACGCCACATGCCAGCCCGAACACGGCGTGCCTGATGACCGCTCGCTCACGCAAGCCAAGCTGGCGGTGGAATCGCGCACCTTCCCGTTGTTCGTCTACGATCCGCGCAAGGGCGACCGCATCCGCGAATGCCTGAGCCTGGCGGGCAATCCGGCGATGAAGCAGGATTGGTACATTGACCCGCACGACAATCAGCCGGTGGACTTTGTCAGTTTCGCGCGCACCGAAGGGCGCTTCGCCCGCCATTTCAATGAAAAGGGCGAGG